>NZ_JAATJN010000001.1:3310515-3614020 GCF_011927955.1 Brevibacterium marinum
GCCCAGATCCCGGCCAGGCTCGCCACTGCCAGAAAGCTTGCGGCCACGATGAGGAAGTCCCAGCGCAGCCGGTAGATCGACAGCGGCAGGCTGATGACGAAGAAGCGGGAGAGTCCGCTCAGGCCCCCGCTGGGCACGGCGGAGAGGTGGTTGCGGGAGCGGTGGACGATTGCGGACAGCCGGGCCGCTTCGAGAGAGTCCGGGGCCACCGTCATGATCCGCGACAGGTCCTTCGAGGCGTCACGGTAGAGGTCGAGGAACCTCTGGGTCTGGCCCGGATCCAGGGTGTTCTTCTTGGCCAGCATGGACAGTTCGCGCCACTTGTCGCCGTGCAGTTCGGCCAGCAGATTCGGGTCCATGGTGCCACCCTATCGGACCGGTGGGGCCACCGTTCTGCGGCCTCCGGGCGATCCGCCATGAAGTGGTGGGGCCGATTATGACAGGATGGATCCGTGAGTACTTTGGTGACAGGTGAAGCCGTCGAGCTGAGCATCCAACCCGCGGCCCTGGCTGCCCGCGCGCTCAGCTGTCTCATCGACTTCGTCGTCTACTCGCTCGTCAACATCGGTCTGCTCATCGCCGCATTCTGGTTCCTGCTCCAGATCCTCGACGTCAACGCGCTCCTGCTGACCTCGGTCATGACCATCATGAGCATTTCGGTGTTCGTGCTGCTGCCGATGATCATCGAGGTCCTCACCCACGGCAGGTCGATCGGCAAGCTCAGCCTCGGCCTGCGGGTCGTGCGTGACGACGGTGGTGCCGTGCGGGCCCGACATTCGTTCATCCGGGCCATCCTCTGGCCCTTCGAGATCCTGTCGTCCGGGGGCGGCCTGGCCGCTCTTTCGGGTCTGATCTCGCCACAGTCCAAACGTATCGGCGATTACATGGCGGGGACGATGGCCGTCAGCGAACGCAGCGCCCCGCCGCTGCCGGTCCGCACCCATGTCTCCCCGCACCTGCACAATTGGCTGGCCGAGACCGATATCGCTGCGCTTCCTGCCGGGCTGCATCGACGGATCGTGCAGTTTCTGGCGACCTCTGAGAACCTGGGACGCGATTCGCGCTGGGAGCGGGCGAAGGAGCTCGCCACCGAACTCAATCCCTACGTCGCGCCGGCCCCGCCGGAGGGGACGATGCCCGAACAGTTCCTGTCGGCGGTCATCCACCGCCGACGATCCGCGGAATTCGCCAAACAGCAGCGCCGCAGTGAACAGTCACGGGCCTTCCGGGCCGGGGTCGACACTCTCCCGCACGGGCTGAGCCTGCAGAGCCGCTGACCCAGCCGCATACTCGGGCCACTCACTCAGGCCAAGAGAAGACCAGGCCCGAACCCATCGGCGGATGGGAGTCGGGCCCGAATGAGTTCGGCAGGCTCAGTACCGGTAGTGCTCGGGCTTGTAGGGCCCGGCGACGTCGACGCCGATGTATTCGGCCTGTTCCTTCGACAGGTCGGACAGCCTCGCCCCGAGCGCGGGCAGGTGGAGGCGGGCGACCTTCTCGTCGAGTTCCTTCGCCAGACGGTGCACATCGTCGTCGTAGCGATCGGGGCTGTTCCAGAGCTCGATCTGCGCGAGCACCTGATTGGCGAACGAGGCGCTCATCACGAAGGACGGGTGGCCGGTCGCATTGCCGAGGTTGAGCAGGCGGCCTTCTGAGAGGACGAGGAAGTCCGTCCGGTCACGGTCCAGTCCGAGATCGGCTGGTACGGGCACGCGCCATTCGTGGACCTGGGCCTTGACCTCGACCTTGGTCACGCCGGAGAGCTTGGCCAGACCTGCCAGATCGATCTCATCGTCGAAGTGTCCGACGTTGCCGACGATCGCCCCGGGCTTGAGACTCTGGAGCACCTCGACTCCGACCACGCGCGTGTTGCCCGTGGTCGTGATGATGATGTCGGCGCTCGGTGCCACAGCGGCGAGGTGTTCGACCTGGTAGCCGTCCATCGTCGCCTGCAGGGCGCAGATCGGGTCGATCTCGGTGACGATGACCCTGGCACCCTGCCCACGCAGCGCCTCGGCGGCGCCCTTTCCGACGTCGCCGTAGCCGACGACAACGGCGATCTTGCCGCCGATGAGGACATCGGTGGCGCGGTTGAGTCCGTCGGGCAGGGAGTGGCGGATGCCGTAGCGATTGTCGAACTTCGACTTCGTCACCGAGTCGTTGACGTTGATGGCGGGGAACGGCAGCTTGCCCTCCTCAGCCAGACGGTACAGACGGTTGACTCCCGTCGTGGTCTCCTCGCTCACTCCCTTGATGCCGGCTGCCATGCGAGCGAAGCGGCCCGGCGAGGCCTCGAGCGAACTGTGCACCTGTGCGAGGAGGACCTTGAAGTCCTCCGGGTCGTCCTCGCCGGCTGTGGGGACTCCCCCGTCGAGTTCGGCCTGGGCGCCCTTGAGAACATACATCGTGGCGTCGCCGCCGTCGTCGAGGATGAGGTTCGCGCCCTCGTCGAAGTCGAAGATCTTGTCTGCGGCCCACCAGTACTCTTCGAGGGTCTCACCCTTCCAAGCGAAGACCGGGACACCGGCGGGGGCGTCGACGCTGCCGGTGCCGACGACGACTGCGGCAGCGGCCTCGTCCTGGGTGGAGAAGATGTTGCAGCTGGCCCACCGGACCTGGGCACCGAGCACGACGAGGGTTTCGATGAGCACGGCCGTCTGCACCGTCATGTGCAGACTGCCGGCGATGCGGGCCCCGGTCAGCGGCTTGCTCTGGCCGAATTCCTCGCGCAGTGCCATGAGTCCCGGCATCTCGCGTTCGGCCAGTCGGATCTGGTGCCGGCCAGCCTCGGCCAGACTCAGATCGGCGACCTTGAAGTCGGTGGATTCGAGCACGGTACCTCCATAGGAAACGGAAACTGTCATCGTCTGCGTCGAGTCTATTGCCTGCGTGATTCGACGAAGTCACTGGCCTGGGCGGTCAGTTCACGCAGGCGTTGCGGGTCGCTGGCTTCGACATTGAGTCTCACCAGGGGCTCCGTGTTCGACTTGCGCAGGTTGATCCACCAGTCTTCGCCCTGGAGCCCGATGCCGTCGAGGTGTTCGACGGTGTTGGCTGGGAAGTCTCCGGCCGCGGCGACGAAGTCGGAGAGCACCGTGTCGGGGTCGGCGACGGTGAAGTTGATCTCGCCCGATTGGACGTAGAGGTCGTAGTCGGCGACAAGACGCGAGGCCGGTGCCCCGGTCGTCGACAGGGCGGCGATGAGATGGCAGGCGGCGAGCATGCCGGAGTCCGCACCGTAGAATTCGTCGAAGTAGAAATGGGCCGAATGTTCGCAGGCGAAGATCGCTCCTTCTTCGCGCATCAGGGTCTTGATGCCCGAGTGCCCGACCTTCGAGCGCACCGCGCGTGCACCGGCCGCAGTGATCGCGGCCGCAACGCTGCGCGAGGTGATGAGGTTGTGGATGACCACGGGTTCGGCGACACCGGCGGACCTGGCGCGGGCGATCTCGCGTTCGGCGACGAGGGCGCCCACCGCGGAGGGCGACAGCGTCCGGCCCGCCTCATCGATGAAGAAGCACCGGTCGGCATCGCCGTCGAAGGCCAGCCCGAGGTCCGCGCCCTTCTCGACCACCGCGCGGGAGACGTCGAGGAGGTTCTCCGGTTTGAGCGGGTTCGCCTCATGGTTGGGGAACGTGCCGTCGAGTTCGGTGAAGAGCCCGATCACGTCGAAGGGCACCTGCGAGAATCCGGCGGCGGTGCCGAAGACCTCACCGAGGAGCTTGCCGGCCATGCCGTTGCCGCAGTCGACGACGACCTTCAGGCCCGTGACCTCATCGACGTGCGTCAGCGTCCGGATGCGGTCGACGTAGCGTTCGCGCATGTCCGCGGCGGCACTCGAGTCGATGTCGACCACCGCTGCCGAAGCGTGCGAGGTCTCAGGGTCATCGGTGTGACTCGGCGCCCGCGGTGCCAGGTCCCTGATCCGCCCCAGGCCCGAGGCCAGGCTGACTCCGGCGGCGCGTGGGCCGCAGATCTTGATCCCGTTGTAGTCGGCGGGGTTGTGGCTGGCGGTGATCATTGCGCCGGGCAGTTCGAAGATCCCCGAGGCGAAGTACAGCTGGTCGGTCGAGCACAGGCCCAAGAGCATCGCGTGCGACCCGGCCGACTCGATGCCGGCGGCGAAGGCCCTGGCGAAACCCGGCGAACTGGGGCGCATATCGTGGCCGACGACCACCTCGGCGGTCGAATGGAGCTCAGACATGGTTCTGGCGGTGGCCCAGCCGAGGGCGAAGAGGACGTCATCGTGGAGCTGGTCGGGAATGCGACCGCGGATGTCGTAGGCGCCGACCGCCGGTGCGAGCGATGTCGTGCGGGCGGCGACGAGGGCGGGGCCCGGATCCGCCTCGGGGCCGGTGGCAGTCATGAATCGCCGATGATGCGCAGATGCCCGTGCTTGCGGCCCGGCATCGACCCATCGTGTCGCGTCTCGGTCGGAGACGCCCCCGATGACTCTCCGGCGCCGGTCCCTTCGTCCTGTCCGGGGCGTCCGGCGGCTTCCCGGACGGCGTCGGCGATGGCCAACAGGTCGTCGTGGGTGCGTTCCGGCGGTGCCTGTTCGCCTTCGATGCGGATGAGCTGCCACCCCACAGGCGGGGTCAGCTTCGCGGCATGGTCGGCGCACAGGTCATGGGCGCCGGGCTCGGCGCGCTGCGACAGCGGTCCGATGACGACACAGGCGTCGGCGTGCACGTACGTCATGGTGGCTGCGGCACTGCCCGGGCAGCTGACTTTTGAACACAATCTCACGGCTGACACAGTCCTCCACTGTACACGCGAGGAGGGTTCTAACCCGGCAGCCACGGCCGTTCGGGCAGTACAATATTGACTCATGAGAACCAGGCGTCATCGCGATCGGCACGGCCGCGGTCTGCGGTCCCCGCTGTTCCTGGCCGATGTCCCGGCACGCCGCCGACGCTCGGAGAGCTTCGCCCGTGTCGCGGCCGAGGAGTTCGCCCGTTTCCGGTCCCAGGAGCCGACCCTGCTCGCCGAGGTGGTCCTCGCCATCGACGCGGTCCCGCCGGCGAGTTCCACGGAGCCCGCCTTCGGTCGGGTCTTCCCCGCGACCGCGCACAGGCTCACGCACATCGTCCTCTACCGTCGCGTCATCGAGTCGCACAGCAGCAGCGATCAGAGGGATTCCCTCATCGCCGAGGTGGTCGCCGACCAGGTCGAGATCCTCCGCGGCGCCTGACCGGGCTCTCAGCCGAGTCGGATGTCGCGGTAGGCCACACCGGTCGGCGCCGGAGTCGGCTGGACCGCGGAGATCCCGGAGTCGGTGGTCACCACATAGCTGGCGTGGACTCCGTCGGACTGGGACCCCGAGGCGTCGGCACCGCTGATGACGATCGCGCGGACCGCGTCCGGGGAGATCTCGGCCGGGCTGAATTCGGTGGTCCCGGTGGGGTTGAGATCGATCGCCTGCGGGTCGGTGAGCGAACCGTCGTCGAGCATGCCTCTCACCTGCACCTGTCCCTGCCCGGGTGAGAGGTAGAGCTTGCCGGTCCCGGTGCGCGGCAGAGCCATGACCTGAGAGTCGGCGAGGGTGTCGGTGGCATTGATGCTGCCGAAGTCCGCGCTGCCCTTCTCACCGTCTTGGCCGATGAAGGCGCTGGCTTGGATGTTCTGGTCCGAGTCGACGACGACGCTGGTGGCATCGAGGTCGCCGAGCTCGGCTTCGGCGACTCCGTGGGCGACAACGGTCATCGATGAGCGGGGAATGTCGATCTCGCCGTCGGGTCCGTAGGCCTTGAGCGAGACTTCGGCCAGGTCGTCGCCCGGGTTGGCCACACGCAGGCGCGCGTCCTTGCCGTCGAGTCCCGTGACGACCTGCTGCGAATCGGCGTCGGCCCCGCTGGTAGCCAGGTCGATGCCCTTGGGGGTCAGACCGTCGAGCACGGTCTCCTGCACGGAGCCGGCCACGACTCCCCCTTCGGCGTTGACGTCGACGGCCAGCGCCTCGGCTCCGGAGGCCAGTCCCGCGAGGCGAATGGCCCGCTGCTGGCCGGCCTTGATGCTCACCTCCGTCGGCTCGCCGCGTTCACCGGAGGGGGTCATGACGGCGACCTGGGCTTGGACGGGGACATCGCCGGGGTTGCTCAGCAGCAGCTGTGAGTTCGATCCGGCGGCTCCTGAGCCCGCGAGGATGCGAAAGCTGCTGGCAGCGGAACCGCAGGTCAGGGTCGCAAGTCCGGTGAGGTCGCCGGATGTGCCCTCGACGGTTTCGACGCCGGTCGTCAGCGCAGGTGCCCCGGGGCGGGCGAATCCGGTGATGAGTTTGGTCTTGTCGATCGGGTCGTCACCGGAGACGAAACCGTCGGAGCTGGAGTTGTCGAAGTTCGCGGATCCGCCCAGATCGGCGACCTGCAGCCTGGCGGCGGAGACCGAACCGTCGGCGGCGCTGATCGGGGCGGAGGCGGAGACGACGCGGGTGGACACGTTCGAGTCGTCGACGAACTCCGCGTCGGTGCCCTCGGCCTCGTCATCGGTCAGGAGAGGTCCGGGGCAGATCGCGCGGGTGTCCGCCGTGGGCATCCGGATCTGTTCGGGGCTGCGGTCGAGTGTCCCCGGAGTCAGCGGGGTCAGGAAGGACGTCGTGGCCACGAGGACGCCCGGCACGGCTATCGCCGCGAACGTCACGATGCTGCGCAGGTGTCTCATGGCTTCGACTCCTCTGACGTCGCAGGTGCGTCCTGTGCTGTGTGATCGGATTCTGACCGTGTTGCTGTCGCGGACCGTGTGCCTTGGCGCTGGGATCCGAAGGGAATCGCGACGATGACGGCCAGGAGCCCGAGGATCCAGCCGGTCACGACGCCCGGGGCGTACAGGTCGGAACCGTAGGTGAGCTCGACCTGTCCGCCGTTTGTGGGCAGGTCGAATTCGGACGCCCATCCGAAGGCGCGCTCCTTCGGTTCGGGCAGGTCCTCGCCGTCGATGGCGGCGGTGATGTCGTCGGCGCTGTCGGCCACGATCAGGGTGCGGCCATCGGCGCCGGGGGCCACCTCGGCGGTGGTGCCGTGCATCGGTGCGGTGCTCAGCGTGCCGTCGGGCTCGCGGACGAGGAACCGCCCGCTGTAGGGGGTGTCGACCTGCCACAGCCCACCCGATTCGGTCGGACCGACTTCGACGACTCCGTCGGCGGCGGCCACGGAGCTCGTCAGATTCTTCGCGTCCGCGTCGACGAGGACGAAGTCCGCGCCGAGCTCACCGAGGATGGACCGCACGTCACCGGCGTCGTCGGCCGACAGCGCCGCCGCGGCCTGTGCGATGAGAGTCTGGTCCTCGCCGATGGGCAGCGGGCGCCGCTCCCATGGCCAGCCGCCCACGGCCTCGGCGGACCTGATCGTCGAGGTGCCGATGATCGTCCCGTCGGCGGAGGAGACGAGTCGGGCCCGGACTTCGCCGTCGACGACGTCGAGGCGCAGTGTGCGTGCCTGGGCGTCTCCGGCGGCGCGGTCGGCGGCCAGAGCCGGAACGCTGCCGTGTTCCTGCGTCTTCACGGTGTCGGCCGAGGTGGTGCTCGGTCCTGCCGAGACGACGATGAGTCCGATGGCGGCGACGGTGACGAGCCCGATCAGGACGCGCATGGGCAGCCTCCGGGACCTCCCCGTTCGCCTCGTGGTGGTGTCGGCGCCGAGCGTGAGCAGCATGATCGCGCCGAGGCTGAGCAGGGTCAGGCCCGCGGCGGGGTAGGAGCCGATGAGGTGGAAGGGCCCGGTCTGGGCCGGGGTGAGGACCTGTGCGGTGGCGAGCAGGAGTCCGGCCAGGTAGAGGCCGACGGCCCATGTCAGGCGGGCCAGTCCCAGGCGGGCTTCGATGAGTGTGAGGAACGCGAGGACGAGCATCGGCAGGACGAGGATCGGTGCCCACAGCTGCAGCAGTCCGGGGCTGATTCCGGTGACGCCGAGGCCGGACAGCAGCTCGGCCAGCCAGCTCATGTCGATCGGTGCGGGGAATCCGACCGCCAGGAGGTAGGTCTCGGGCGCGGGCGGGGTCAGTGTCTGGCCGGGCATGACGAAGATCGCTCCCGGCTCGGTCACGAGTCCGGCCAGCCACGGCCAGGCCAGGAAGAGCGTTGGGGCCAGCAGCCACAGATGGCGCGGGCCGCGGCCGGTCATCACGAGCACGATTGTCAGGATGATGCCCAGCGGCAGCAGCAGCGGTGTGCCCGAGATCAGGACGAACAGCAGCAGTCCTGCGGTCGCCGCCGCCGCAATCGATCCGGTGCGCAGGCTGCGACGCAGCGCGAGCACGAAGAGCGGAGCGGCGATCCAGACGAGGATGACGCCGAGGCGACCGGTCGCCAGTGCGGTGACGAAGAGCGGGGCGGCGATCCACAGCAGTCCTGCCAGACCGCGGACCCATCTGCGCCTCACGAGCGTGCCGGCTGCGGCATAGGCGGAGATGATGGCGAGGATCGGTGCGCCCAGGATCAGCGCCCGGACCATGATGTCGACGTGACCCAGGAACGGCAGGCTGAGGATCGCGAGGACCAGCTGATAGGGGTCGGCGGGGACCGCGGCGCCGGTGGAGACGTCGAGGTTCTGGCTGAGCAGTCGTGCGAAGAGTTCGCCGGCCGAGACGTCCGTCGATCCCAGGGCCCCGCCGACGAGGTGGCCGGGGCCGAAGAGGCGGAAGGAGACGAAGCCGCTGAGTGCGGCGGCCGCGACGAGGAGGTAGGTCAGGGGGTTGTGGAAGACTCCGGAGCCGCCGGTGACCTCGAGCCGGGAGAAGGAGTCGATGGCCTCTTCCGTGTCACCGACCGGATTGAGTTCGGTTTCGCCGTTGTGCTCCGCCGCTGAGGCGCCTTCGGAGTGGGCACGGCGGGCCTCCTCGGCGGAGTTCATGCTCCGGCGCTGGATGGCGAGTTCTTCGGGGTCGGCGTAGAGCGCGGCCACATGGGAGTCCGTGCTTCGCTTGGCCCGGCGGCTGCGCCGGGCGTTGGCCCGCCTCAGTCGTGAGGTGGTCCGGGCGTCGGAGGCCAGGCCGAGCAGAGCCGTGAAGTACCAGGAGGCGGAGCGGACGTTGTTCGACAGCAGCCCGGCCAGGGTGTTCTTCAGCTGGGTGAGCAGGAGCAGGCAGAAGAGGCCGGCGAATCTCGGGCGGGCGAGGCTGAGCCGGTAGCGCTGTTCGGTCCGGATCTGTGACTTCGATCGCGGTGGCAGCGGCGACGAACCCAGCTGCGTCGCCGAGGCGGCGGAGATCGTGAGTTCGGCACCTGGGGCGAGGACGACTCGCCGGCCCAGGTCACGCAGCCTGCGGGAGTATTCGAGACCACGGTAGGCGACGCCGAGGACGCGGGACGGTGCCCCGATCTTCTCGAGTTCGGCGGTGGCGATGAGCATGCCGGGCAGGTCGAGTCCCAGCGTCTCCGACTGACCGTCGCGCTGACCCTGGTCGATCTCCCCGTCCGCGACCGGGTTGAGCCTGGCCCCCGCCGAGGTTGTGGTGACACCGGCGGAGACGATGCGGTCCGAATGCATGATCTTGGGTCCGACTGCGGCGATCGATTCGGTCGCGCCGATAGCGTCGAGCAGTTCCTCGAGGCATTCGGGTCCGGGACGCGAATCGGGGGTGAGGAACCACAGATGGGTGCTGCCGGCCACCGCGGGAAGGGCGAGTGCCTCCGTGACGGCAAGACCCCCGAGATCCACGACCGGGATCTCGGGGTAGGTCCTGTTCAGAGCTGTTTCGAGCTCGACCCTGCTGCTGTCGTCGCCCGAGGCGACGACAACGGTGACGGCAGGCTTCACACGACCCGTTTCTTGAGTCGACGGCGTTCACGTTCAGACATGCCGCCCCAGATTCCGAAGCGCTCGTCGTTCGCCAATGCGTATTCGAGGCAGTCCGAGCGCACGTCGCACGATGCGCAGACCCGTTTGGCCTCGCGAGTCGATCCGCCCTTCTCAGGGAAGAACGCCTCCGGGTCGGTCTGAGCGCACAGCGCTTGGTCCTGCCAGGACAGTTCGCCGTCCTCTGCGGCCCCGAGGAGCAGCGAGAGCGGCGAGACTGCGGAGTTGTCCGTGGGAAGCGGTGTCAGATCACTCGGATCGATCGCCAATGGATCCGGCAGAGTGTCCGGTGTTCGCGCCCCTGGTTCGACGAACCAGTCCTCGGCACTTCGAGAAGTGACTCCGGGCGCTGTGGAGAAGTCTTCCCTCTCCTGCCTTTTGCTCTGTGCGCTTTGCACGGTTTCCCCCTTTCTCACGCTCAGCCCATCTACCACTGCGAGCTCGTCTTCCGGTACCGTTCGAGGAGTGTCCCGGTCTCGATGAGACCGGCTCCTCGGGGTGGTCCCGGCGCCGAAGCTCGTGCTGACGGTATCAGCGTGGCGGATGCTCGAATCCGTGGATTCGCGCTGAGTGCGTTCCCCTATAAGTATAAATTACACGCGTGTCATTACCGCCCCGTCAAGCCCTTGTGGAGTACCGCAGAAGGTGCCTGAGGGTTATTCGAACACACCTTCACATACACACGCGCCGAGAACACCACATGTAGCGACCACTATTTGGGACGGACACAACCTGTGGTAGGCAGCTGAGCATTTCTGGAGAATTTCGAAATCATTCGCCGTCGGTGGGATTATGGAGGCATGAGAGTCGAATCACTCACGATCGCTGCCCGTTCGCCCCACCGCCGGCCTGATCTCGGGCGCCGCGGGTGCTCGAGTCCGATGCGGCATCGATCATGAACGATCGACTCCTCACCGTCTACGCGCCTCCCGTGGAGGAGGACATCTCGGCCGGCTCCGACCTGGCAGCGATCCTTGTCAATGCTCTGCGCCGGAATCGCATCGACCTCAAGGACGGCGACATCCTCGTCATCGCCTCGAAGGTGGTGTCGAAGGCCGACGGACGCCTGCGCAGAGTCCAGGACCGGATCGAATTCGAGAATCTGGTCAAAGACTCTTCGACCCACCTCGTGGCGGAGCGGACCTATGCCTCGGGAAAGACGGTTCAGGTCGTCCGCACCCACGCCGGGACCGTGCAGGCGGCGGCCGGTCTCGACCAGTCGAATTCGAGCGGGGCCGTCGTCCTCCATCCCCTGGACAGCGACCGCTCGGCCGATCGGCTGCGGGCCAGGGTCGAAGAGGCGTTCGCGGTGCGCATCGGACTCGTCGTCTCCGATACGATCTCGCGTCCGTGGAGGGTGGGCGTCGGTGATTTCGCCCTCGGCGTCTCCGGCTTCTCCGGCCTCGACGACCAACGCGGCCGACCCGATGACGACGGGCGGGTGCAGTCGGTGACCGTACGCGCGATCGCCGATGAGATCGCGGCGGCAGCCGACCTCGTCAAGGGCGCGGCACGCGGGCTGCCGATGGCCCTCGTGCGGGGTGCCGGCGGGTATCTGGACAACGGCCGGTCAGGTGCCAAGGCACTCAGCCGCGACCTCGGCGAGGACTGGTTCCGCTACGGGCACGCCGAGGCGATCCACAGAGGACTCGGCGTCACCGAACTGCCGGGTCGGGCCGCGGCCGGGGACAACAGCGATGACATCCTCGAACGCGTCTCCCGCGCCATCCGCGTCGTCCGCGCGGGGCGCTCGCGCACGCCCGGGCAGGTCGCCTGGCGGATGCGCATCGAGGGTGCGGGCTCTCGAATCACCCTCAGCCCCTCGGACTCACCGGCCACCGCCCAGTCCGACGGCCCGCCCCTGCTCGAGGCGATGGTCGGTCTCGGCTCACTCGTCGAACGCCTGCACACCGCACTCTTCGCCGAGGATCTCAGCGCCACGACGGAGTGGGAGTGGGCCGACGGGGAGCTCGGCGCCTTCCCCCGCGGAGTCCGCATCAGCATCGGTCTCCTCAGCCACTGACACCCGGTCGGCGCACCGATGTCGAACCACTTCCCACCCTCGAGAAAGCAGGTCATCACGTGGATCTCTCCACCATCAGCCACACCGCGGGCCCCGTCCTCTTCTGGCGTGGTCCCGACTACGACAGCCTCGATCTCACCGGACCCGTCGTGGCCAACTGGGTCAACAAGGGCGTCGGCCTCTTCGGCGACTACGATCTGGGGCCCGACTTCACTCTCTTCGTGCCGATGCCGTCCGGGTTGCACTGGCGCGAACTCGTCGCGATCCTCAGCGTCCTCCTCGCCGACGGCCGCGTCGTCCTCGGCACCGGCGGCGCAGGGTCCCGTCACGAAGTCGAGGCAGCCGACGGCGCAGGGTCCGGTCACGACGGCGGAGCCGGTGCCGAGGCCCAAGCTCCGGAGGGCGATTTCCATGCCCTCGTGCCGCTGGGGCATGAAGACGATGAGCGGCTGGCCGCGGCCGAAGAGGTCTTCGTCTACAACCCGCCCGCTCTGGCCCTGAGCACGCCCGTCGATGAGGACTTCATCGACGTCAACTCGGCGATCCGCGCCTATCCGGACGTGACGCCTCGGCGGCTGCAGTCGACCGGCACGCTCCTCGTCGGCGATGCGGAGATCGCGTGGACGCAGCCGGGATCCGGTGCGAACTCGGGCATCCTCGTCTCGAACTCCACTCCGCGGTCGGACCAGTGGTCGGCGTTCCTGTGCCACCTCCTCGGCGGGGGCGAGGTTCTGCTGGCCAACGGGATGGACGAGGCCCGTATTGCGGACCTGGCGAGCAGCCTCGGCGAGGTCCGTGGCAGACTGGGCTCATGGACAAAGTAGTTGATACCCCCGCTGCGGCGGTAGCCGATATTGCAGATGGATCATCGATCGCCGTCGGCGGCTTCGGTGTCGTCGGCGTGCCTGAGTTCCTCATCCGAGCGATCCAGGAACAGGGCGCCAAGGACCTCGAGGTGATCTCGAACAACGCCGGAGTCGACGGGCGCGGCCTGGGACTCCTGCTTGCGGACAACCGGCTGCGTCGCATCATCGCCTCCTACGTCGGCGAGAACAAGGAATTCGCACGGCAGTACCTGTCCGGCGAACTCGAGGTCGAACTGACGCCGCAGGGCACCCTGGCGGAGAAGCTGCGCGCCGGTGGAGCCGGAATCCCTGCGTTCTACACCATCACCGGTGCCGGCACCCAGATCGCCGAGGGCGGCATGCCGTGGAAGTACGACACCGAGGGCAATGTGGTCAAGGAATCCCCGGCCAAGGAGACCAAGGTCTTCGACACCTTCGGCGAAGAGGAGGAGTACGTCCTCGAGAAGTCGCTGGCGCCCGACTACGCGCTCGTGCGCGCGGCCGTCGGAGACCGTCACGGCAACCTCGTATTCAACTCCTCGGCCAGGAACTTCAACCCTCCGGCAGCGCAGTCGGCACGGACCACCATCGCCGAGGTGGAGAAGCTCGTCGAACCCGGTGAGATCGACCCCGACGACGTCCACATCCCGGGCATCTTCGTCCACCGCGTCGTCCCGCTGACCGCCGAGCAGGTCGCCGACAAGCCCATCGAAAAACGCACCGTTCGCGAAGCCTGAGGAGAGCCGAATATGTCATTGACAAGAAACCAGATGGCGGCCCGCGCAGCCCAGGAGCTCGAGGACGGCAGCTACGTCAACCTGGGCATCGGCATGCCGACACTCGTGCCGAACTACCTGCCCAAGGGAGTCCACCTCGTCCTGCAGTCGGAGAACGGGCTGCTGGGCGTCGGCCCCTACCCCACCGAGGACGAGATCGACCCCGATCTCATCAACGCCGGCAAAGAGATCGTCACGATGAACCCCGGCGCCTCCTACTTCGACTCCGCGGCGAGCTTCGGCATGATCCGCGGCGGCAAGATCAATGCCGCGATCCTCGGCGCGATGCAGGTCGCCACGAACGGCGACATCGCGAACTGGATGATCCCCGGCAAGATGGTCAAGGGCATGGGCGGTGCCATGGACCTGGTCCACGGTGCCCAGCGCGTCATCGTCATCATGGACCATGTCGCCAAGGACGGATCGCACAAGCTGCTCTCCAGCTGTGATCTGCCGCTGACCGGCAAGGCCGTCGTCAGCCGCGTCGTCACCGACATCGCCGTGCTCGACGTCACCGGAGACTCCTTCACCCTCGTCGAGTTGGCTCCCGGTGTCACCGTCGACGAAGTCAAGGACAAGACCGGCGCCGAGGTCAACGTCCCCGACGACGTCCCCACCATCGCCGTCGACGCCGCCTGAACCGCCGCGCCTGAATAGCCGGCGGGTCCGAGTCACCTGCGGGCCTGAGCGCGTCACCGGTGGCATGAGCGCTTCGCCGACGTTCCCGATAGCGTCGCCGACGTCTGAACCGCCTGCGGGCCCGAGCGCTTCGACGTCGTTCCTGAGAGCGTCGCCGGGCGGGCAGAGTTTCGAATGAGGCCGTTCCGGGCCGATCCCCGTCGAGGGGTTCAGCCCGGAGCGGCCTCACTCGTGTGTAGGACTGTGCAGGCGGGTACTCGACTGTGCAGGCGGGTACTCGCAGTCAGGCGCGGTCTCGCAGGCAGGAATGCTTCGTCGGCCAACGCAGCTGACACTGATGATCCCACAACACATCGCAAGCCACTTGAACCACACAGCTCAGCATCCCTACAGTCGGCTGCGAAAAGCACCCCAGCAGCAATCTAAAGTGCTGCCGACGGTGCGGAGCAAGTAGCCGTTGCGTCCCGATGCTCAGGCGAGGGGCAGCGATCTTTCCAGCCCGGTGGTGGCCACGAACAGGTCGCCATGGCCGTCTGCAGTCACCGTCGGCTCGTTTGCCGCGATGAACACGCTCTGCCCACGTGTGAGCGTGACCGTTGAACCCAACGACGTCAGCGTGATGGTGCCGGAGGTGCACAGGGCGATGCTCGCGCCTCGGCGCTCGACCTGTTGCAGCCGTGGACAGCGCAGAGACTGCAGCGCGAAGTCCTCGGTTGCTCCGAGCAGGACCCCGTCCTGGTCGGGCTCAACCATACGAGGTTTTGCGGAAGTGAACTTCGCGACCTTGCCGAGTTCGGGAATGTCGATGTGCTTGTCCGTCAGGCCCCCGCGCAAGACGTTGTCGCTCGAGGCCATGACCTCGATTCCGGTGCCGTAGAGGTAAGCGTGCAGAACGCCGGACTCCATCGCCAGCGCCTCACCTGGCTGCAGGTGGACGCGATTGAGCATCAAGGCCACGAGCACGCCCGGATCCGACGGGTAGTCGGCGGCGAGTTCCTGGAAGGTCTCCGCCGGGTCGACCGCGGATCCCACGCGGCTGACATGACCTTCGGGCAGCTCTGCCAGGGCCTGGGCCGCGGCCTCGTCGACGAATCCCGACGCTCGTGGATCGCTGAGGACGAGCTCGACGACGCGTGAGAAGGCCTTCGACTCGGACAGTGGCTTCAGAGCAGAGATCACTCCACCAAGGAAATCCAAGGACGCCGGTGACAGCGACAGCGACAGGAGACGTTCGAAGGTTGCTCTCACGGCCTTGCGGGGTCGAAATCCGGTCAACGCATGGAACTGTGTGAGAGCGTAGATCAGCTCGGGTTTGGCCGAGGGATCCTTGTAGTTGCGTGTCGGTGCGTCGAGGTCCGGGCCCGCAGATTCTTCGTGTGCGAAGCCGGCGGCGGCCTGCTCCGGGTCGGGATGGACCTGGATCGAGAGCGCTCTCTGCGCGGAGAGGACCTTGAGGAGGAACGGCAGGCGGGGCCCGAATTCTGCCACGGAATCGGGGCCCAGCAGACCGGTGGGATCACCGGAGATGTATTCGATGAGGTTCGGACCGGTGGTCGAGCTGCTGTCCGTCTTCACATTCAGCGATGACGCTGCTCCCCGCCGTTCAACGCGGTGAGCCGACTGCGCCGCTTCGAACTGCCCGGAGTCCAGGTGAGAGGGGCTGAGCGGGTGAGCCCCGAGCCAGAGTTCGGCGCACGGGGTGCCGTCGGGTACGGTGCCGAGGATCGCCGGGATCGCGTCCGTGCTGCCCCAAGCAAAGTTCTTGACCGTGTTGTGCAATCTGCGCACTGTCGTGGTCCCCTTCTGCTGGACTCTTCGGATGATCACGCGCGGTGGCCGTGCGTGTTCTTCCACATTAGCGCGATCAGCGTGGCGAGACAGGCTCTGCACGATCGGCTTCACCGACTGTTCAGGCCAGGACACCTGTTGTTCACTGCCAATCGCCCGGCCGTTCGAATCGGCAGGTGGATGAGCCGAGATCAGAAAATGCCTCGCGGTCGGTCCTGATCAGAACCGATCGCGAGGCACTGGGCCTGTCCACCGGGCATCACCGGCGGCGCTGTCACCGTGGCTGTCGTCAGCCGACGACGCGAATCACCTTCGCTCCACGATCGAGCATCCAGCTGTAGCTGCGCTCCGTCGTGTTCGTCCGACTCGATCCGGCGTCGTACATCTTGCCCTCTGTCTCGGAAATGATGCCGATGTGGCCGGGAATCCAGATCAAGTCGCCTGGCTTGGCGTCCTCGACCGGGATGACCGTACCGGCATTGCGCTGCTGGCTGGTTGTGCGGGGCAGCTCGATGCCGTTCTTGGCGTAGACGTACTGGGTGTAGCCGGAGCAGTCCCAGCCCTTCGTCGGTGAGGTGCCGCCCCAGACGTACTTCACGCCGAGGTGGGACTTCGCCTCCTTGATGATGGAGTCACGCTGAGCTTGGATCTTCTCGGCCTTGGACGGCTCGTCCTTCTTGTCGTCCTTCTTATCGTCTTTGGACTTGTCCTCATCGCTCTTCGACTTATCGTCGCCCTTCGACTTGTCATCCTTGGACTTGTCCTCGTCCTTCTTGTCGTCTTCGGACTTGTCCTTGTCGCTCTTCGACTTATCGTCGTCCTTCGACTTGTCATCATCCGTGGACTCTTCGTCGTCACCCTTGGATTTCTCGTCGTCTGCAGAACCTTCCCCGGAGTCTGCAGCCGACCCACCGTCGGTGGCGCTGTCCCCCGGTGGGGCCGAACCGTCGGCCCCACCGGAGTCCTCGGCGTCATCGGAGTCGTTGCCGCCGCCGGAGCCCCCCGGGGCGTTGTCGTCGACAACGCTCCCGGAGATGGTGCCCTCGGGCGAGAACTCCGTGGTTCCGTAGCCCTCGGCCCAGACGAGGCGGGCACCTTCGAACCGCTGCTCACCCCGTCCGTCCTTGTAGACCGGGTCGGACTCGGGATAGCCGAGGTGCCCGCCGATGGTCCCCTTGTCACCCCAGTAGTCCAGGAGCGTGCCGGTGGTGTAGTGAGCACCGGTGTCCTTCGACCAGTAGATCTTGCCCTTCTGGAACGACTGCGCCGCTCCCCCGTCCTTCAGACCGTCCTTCGCCTGGGCGGTGGGCAGACCCAGCTGAGTGACGACGTCACCCTTGTACGAGTTCTTGATCGCTCCTGTCAGGTGGTACGCCCCGGTCTTCTTGGACCAGTAGACGTTGCCCTTCTCATAAGCCTGGGCCCGTGCGCCTTCGACGCCCTTCACATCGTGTTCCTTGCCGGTGGCCTTGCCGAGTTCCTTTTTGTGATCGGCGGCGTACTTCTCGATCGCGGTCTTCGGCTTCGGCTTGTCCTTCTTGTCGTCGTCCTTCTTCTTGTCGTCCTTCTTGTCGTCGTCCTTCTTCTTGTCGGACGGCAGATCGCCGGACTTCATGATGTCGGTGACAGTCGAGCGGATCTCACCCATCTTGGCGTAGAAGGCATCACCGGGGCAGCTCGTGCTCGCCAGGTCGCGGTGGGCGACGACGGTCGACTTGCTGGGCTTGACGTTGTCCAGCGACAGCTTCCAGGCGATGGCTGAGGCTACCGCGTCACGAGTCTTCTTCGGCGGTGCCTTCGAATCGTAGGAGCCGATGACCGAGATTCCGAACGTTCCGGTGTTGTGGCCGGCCACGTGGGCGCCGATGACGGCCTTTTTGATATCGCCGCCGCGAGCGTGCCAGAGACGGCCGTACTTATCGGCGATGACGTTGTAGCCGATGTCGTCCCAGCCGCGGCCCGATTGGTGGTACGACTGGATGCCGCGCAGGATCGACGGGACGTCTTCGGCCGAGTAGCTGTTCGAACCGGCGGTGTGGTGCACGACCGCCTTCTTCACGCTGCTGGCGTAGTCCGGGCTGCCGTTGTAGGCCTTGGCACCCCAGGAGGAGCGTGAGCCGATCTTCGGCTTGGGCACGTCCTTGTACTTCGCGACGTTGTTCACCGAGGACGATCCCGGAACGTAGTTCTGATTGCTGATCTCGGCCTGGCCGGCGGCGGCCGCGGTCTCGGTGCTCGCCGTGGAGGTGCTCGAGTCGGCCTCGTCCGCGGCGCCGTCAGAGGCAGTGGAACTCTGCGGCTCGATCTCGACCGGGTCGTTGTCGGCCACAGCGGCGGCGTCCTCGGGGTTCTGCTTCGGATCGACGAGGACGAGTTCGGCGTCGCTGGGCGCCTTGTCGCCCAGAATGCGCATCTGCACACCCGAGGCCTGGTTGACCGTGAACGGTTCAGAACCTTCGTTCGTCCCCTTGTCCGGCTTCTCCTCATCGAGAGTCTGCCAGTTTCCCCAATCCGAGTCGCTCTTGACGCGGACCTGGATCCGCATGTTCGACTTCGATTGGGAGAACGTGAAGCCGATCAGGCTCGGGTTCTTCGTCGGAACGTCGAGGACATCGGAGATGAGGGCGATGTTGACGCCATCCTCGGTCTTCTGGCGGACCGAGCCGGAGATGTCATCGTCGCCCTTCGACGATTCCGAGTCCTGGGACTTCTCCTCGGACTTCTCGTCACCGGTCGACGACTCCTCCTGAGAAGAAGAGTCCTTCTCCTCCGATGATGCGTCTGCCGGCGCCGAAGCATCAGCCGAAGGGGTCGAGCTCTGTGCGGCGGAGGCGCCGTTTCCACCCGCAGATGAGGACAGGTCCGCAGAGACGGGATTGATCGCCCCTGAGGCGGCTCCTGCCGCGTCTGCGCCCGTACTCACGTTGATCGTATCCGGCACCTGTGTTGCGGCGAGTGCGGTCTGCGACTTGAAGACGTTCGGCAGATTGCTCGTCGCGCTCTGGTTGACGGCATTGGCGTTGGACTCACTGGATTCGCGCGCGCCGGGGACATTGAGTCCCTCCTCGCTCACGCTCAGCTCCTTCTGGGTCACTTCCGGATCAGTCGATGCCGCGAAGGCAGTCGGTGCCGTGACCGCTAGGGAGCCGGCGAGTGCGACAGAAGCGCAGCCCGCGACTGTGGGCAATAAGTGTTTCATCGTTACAGCCTTTTCGAGGAAGACAGGGAAGTTCAGGCCCTGGGGTCAGCTGCACCGTTGGCAGAACGGTGGGTAACCCCAACATCTCAAAATTGTTACACATATTCGGCGTGTCAGACTAGCCAAATCAGAAAATAAACGAATTACACCGGTGTGGTTCCCAGTGTTGGCAAGGGACACACCGAGGGAAACTTTTTCGCGAAAATCATCGTCGATCTCCGTTTCGCACGGTCCGGGAAGACGGCGCAGTCCGTGCTGGCCGACTCAGGGCACGTAGCAGATCGCCTTCTCTTCACTCGGTCGGCTGTCATCGTCCCCGCCTCCGGTGCCGCCTTGGGCGCTGAGGTCCGTGGTGGAATCGCTTCCGAGATCGAGACCCGCATCGACACCGGCACCGGACACCCCGCCTGCGGCAGATTGGGAGGTCGTGTCCGACTCAGAGGCCTGGGATGATTCTTCGATCTTGTCCGCAACCAGGCTTCTGGCGGCGTCGAAGTCAGGATGTGATGGTGTCACGTTCGGCGGAGTCAGGTCAAGCGACACGATCTTCTGCGATTTCACCTTCAGAGCCAGGTCGACGAACATATCCACTTCGGAGGAGGGAATGTCGGTCGAAACCGCCCCGGGCGTGGCCTTGGCGATGCTCTGATACCGGGTGAGGACGGTGGCAGGATCCAGCTGTTTGACCATCGCGGTCTGCACGCAGCGCTGCCGGACCATGCGCTCATAATCGCTGGAGAACTCGCGGGAGCGGGCGAACCACAGGGCGTGATAGCCGTCGAGCGTCTGCTCGCCCGGTTCGATCCAGCCCTTGACCGGTCCATGCTCACCGGTCGTGGGGTCGACCTTCGAGGAGATCGGGACTCGCTTGCCCGAGACCAGAGTAATCCCCCCGAGGGAATCGATGAGCTTCTCGAACCCCTTGAGATTGATCATGGCGAAGTACTGGACCTCCACACCGGTGATGGCCGAGACGGCATCCATCGTCGCCTGTTCGCCCGCACGCTTCGGGTTCTCGAACTCGTCCTTGTGCCTCTCGCCCTGTTGGAAGACGGCATTGAGCAGGCATTCGTTGCCGCAGTTGAACCCCTGCGGATAGTGCTTGTGCAGCGGGGAGTCGTCGGGGAACGGGACGTTCTGCATATTGCGCGGGAGGCCGACGATGACTGGCTTACCGGTGTCCGCGTCGATCGAGACCAAAGACAGCGAATCGGGACGGATGCCGGTGCGTCCTTTGCCGGCGTCGGAGCCCATGAGCAGGATGTTGTAGCGGCCGTCGACGGGCTGTGCTGCCTTCCCGGAGGCGAAGAGATCGCTCATCAGGCCGCGCTGGGAGTCGAGCAGCGTCGTCCCCCAGGCCAGCGGCCCCACGACGACGAGCACAAGTACACTGAAGGCGGCGACGAAGCGCTTGCGGGCCCTTGAGGAGAGTGTGACGAGCTTGATCCGCCGCAGCGAGTCGAACAGGCACACGATCCAGTTGACGCCGATGACCGGCAGCCAGATCGTGAGGAAGGTCAGCAGGAACGGGTTCGTCCCGATCGTGAAGAGGAACTGCCTGTCGATGAGGATCATGATCGCGGCGACGATCGCGAGGATCCAGGTGAAGGCCGTGATCGACAGTGAGACCTTGGCCCAGCGCCGGGCGCGGAACAGCAGCTGCACGGCACCGGGAATGAACACGGTGACCAGGAGGAGAACCCACGCCCGCACATCCCGCGTCGGCTGTGAAGCATACGACGGGTGATGAATGGGGTCGACGTATCTCGTTTCGGCCACTGACTTACCTTTACCTCGCGCTCGTTGCTGTTCGGGCCACCCGCTGGCCCGTGAAGCCTGCGGCGACACAGTCCACTGTGCCAAACCTTCTGGAGAGTCCACTGTGTTCATCCATTGTGGCGCGTGCGGACCCGGGATCCCGGCACATTCGAACTGCGCATGTCGCATCGCTCGATCACAGACCCCGCGCGGGGTGTCGGGCATGTCCCCGCCGAGGTGGCCCCCTGCGCCGGGGCCCCGGCGCAGAGAACCCGGCGCAGGAAGAAGCCGCCGCCCGCAGGAGACGGCCTTCGGCCCGTTTCCGTCTCAGCGGTCATCGGCTCCCGCACCAGGGCAGGAACCCTTCACCGCCGCGACGAAGGCCTCAGCCGATGAGCTTGCGGCCCATCACCATGCGCTGGATCTGGTTGGTGCCCTCGTAGATCTGCGTGATCTTGGCATCACGCATCATCCGCTCAACAGGATGATCGACGACATAACCGGCTCCGCCGAGCAGCTGCACGGCGTCGGTCGTGATCTCCATGGCCGCGTCCGAGGCATAGGCCTTCGCCGCGGCACCGAAGTACGTGAGGTCGTCGTCGAAGCGTTCGCTCTTGGCAGCGGCGGTGTAGGTCAGCTGACGTGCGGCTTCGAGTTTCATGCCCATATCGGCGAGCATGAATTGGATGGCCTGGTTCTCGGCGATGCTCTTGCCGAACTGCTCGCGCTCCTTGACGTAGCCGAGTGCGTAGTCGAGCGCGCCTTGGGCGATGCCGACGGCCTGAGCCGCGATCGTGACTCGGGTGTGGTCGAGGGTCCGCAGCGCGATCTTCAGGCCCTCACCGGGGCTGCCGATGATGCGATCGCCCGACAGGCGGACATTGTCGAAGAGGAGCTCGCGCGTCGGTGAGCCCTTGATGCCGAGCTTGCGCTCCTTCTCTCCGAAGGTGAAGCCCTCATCGGACTTCTCGACGACGAACGCGGAGATGTTGCGTCCGCGGGCGCCCTCGGGGTTCGTCACGGCCATGACCGTGTAGTAGTCGGAGACGCCGGCGTTCGTGATCCAGGTCTTGACGCCGTTGAGGATCCAATCGTCGCCGTCGGCCACGGCGCGAGTCTTCATCGCCGCCGTGTCGGAGCCGGCTTCGCGTTCCGAGAGTCCGTAGGAGAACCCCGCCTCTCCGCGGGCGACGGAGGGGAAGTACTTCGCCTTGATCTCTTCGCTGCCGCCGAGCTGGACCGGCATGCTGCCGAGCTTGTTCACGGCCGGGATGAGCGAGGAGGATGCGCATCCGCGGGCGACCTCTTCGATGATGATCGCCACTGCCAGCGCATCAGCGCCCATGCCTCCGTGCTCTTCGGGGATGTGGGCGGCGAAGAAGTCGGTTTCGACCAGGGCGTCGTGGGCTTCCTGCGGGTAGCGGGAATCGGCGTCGACCTCGGCGGCGAAGGGGGTGATCTTCTTCTCGACGACGTTGCGCACGGCGGCGCGGATCTCTTCGTGCTCTTCGCTGGGCTGGTAGAGGTCGAACATCATTCTCCTAAACTGATCAATCGTTAAGTCGATCCATTATCGCTGGAGAGCCTGCCCTTTGTCGAGAGCGACCTGCCGCAGCCCCTTCCGATGCTCGTCGAGCCGACCGCGGATCGCCGCCGCCGCATCGGTGTCACCGGCCCCGAGGATCCGGGCGGCGAGCAGCCCCGCGTTCTTGGCTCCGCCGATCGAGACCGTGGCCACGGGAACCCCTCCGGGCATCTGCACGATCGACAGCAGCGAGTCCATGCCGTCGAGGTACTTCAGCGGAACCGGCACGCCGATGACGGGAAGCGACGTCATCGACGCGATCATCCCGGGCAGATGGGCCGCTCCCCCTGCGCCGGCGATGATCACGCGCAGACCACGATCTGCGGCGGTCTTGGCCCAATCGACCATGTCCTCGGGCATGCGATGGGCGGAGACGACCTCGGCGGTGGAGTCGATGCCCAGCTCCGCCAGGGCCTCGGCCGCGGCCCTCATGGTCGGCCAGTCCGAGTCCGAGCCCATGACGATGCCGACCGGTTTCGTCGATGTCGCCGCCCGATCGTGACCGGAGTCGTTCGCCGAGGCGGTCCTCGGGTCGTCCCTGTTCGTTGGGGTGTCGTCGGATGTCGGGGGCATATCCTGCCCTTTCGTCGATGGGTTCGCCCTCAGGCGGGATCGGTGGCTGAATTCGCGTTCGCGTCGAGATCGGCCGGAGACGGCAGCTTCGGATGTGGGTCGGGATCGACACCGGCGATGTAGTCAGCGGCGTGACGCGCGCGGGCGAGCACGAGGTCGACATCCTGGCCGTAGGCGTTGACGTGGCCGACCTTCCGGCCCGGCCGCACGCCCTTGCCGTAGAGATGGACCTTGACTGCGGGATCGTGGGCCATCACGTGCAGATAGGGGTGGTAGAGGTCTTCGTGCTCGGCGCCGAGGACGTTGACCATCGCGGACACGTCCTCACGGGCGGCGGGGCTGCCCAGGGGAAGGTCGAGGACCGCGCGCAGGTGCTGTTCGAACTGGCTGGTCACGGCACCGTCCTGGGTCCAGTGCCCGGTGTTGTGGGGGCGCATGGCGAATTCGTTGATGAGGAAGCCCTCGGGAGTCTCGAACAGCTCCATCGCCATGACCCCGGTGACCTCGAGAGCGCCGGCGACCTTGAGGATCGCTTCGGTGATCTCGGTGGCCTTCTCCGCGGCCAGTCCCGGGGCCGGTGCGATGGCTTCCTTGCACACCCCGTCCTGCTGCCAGGTCTCGACGACGGGCCACACAGCGGTCTGGCCCATCGGTGACCGGCCGACCATGACGGCGAGTTCGCGGGTGAAGTCGACCTTCTCCTCGGCGAGCAGCTGCCCGACCTCGTCGAGCCAGGCGGCGGCCTCGTCGACGTCGTCGATCACGCGCACGCCCTTGCCGTCGTAGCCGCCGCGCGGTGTCTTGAGGATGAAGGGATACCCGACTCGCTCGGCGAAGCCCTCGATGTCACTGCGGGAGGTGATCTCCGCCCACGCGGGGTTCGGCAGTCCGAGGTCGTCCATCCGTCGGCGCATGAGGATCTTGTCCTGGGCGAAGATGAGGGCCTGCGGTCCCGGACGGATCGCGTGGCCCGCCTCGGCGAGGGCTCGAAGATGTTCAGGGGGAACGTGCTCATGGTCGAAGGTCACCACGTCCACCGTCTCGGCGAAGGCCTTGAGGGTGGCGAAGTCCGTGTAGTCACCGACGGTCACCTCACTGATGACCTGGGTGGCCGGGGCATCCGCGGTCTCGGCGAGGACCGAGAACCTGATGCCGAGGGCTTCTGCGGCAGGGGCAAGCATACGTGCCAGTTGGCCTCCGCCAATGACACCGATACGAGGAAAAGTCACGTTCGCCATCCTATCTCCCGCCGCTGACGTCTGGGCAGGCGAGTCCCATGTTCAGTCGGCGAGGCGCAGACGCCACAGCGTGGTCACTTCGGCGCCACGGGCCCGATGGAGCTCGTCGGCGGCGTCCGAGGCGCGGGGATGGCGCGGTGTCGTCTCGTGGCGGTCGTGGACGCGAAGACCGGCGTCCGCGATGCGCTCCATCAGCCCCTCGCGCGTCCTCAGGCCCAGGTGTTCGGCCAGGTCGGACAGGATCAGCCAGCCCTCCCCGGAGGGGGTGAAGCGCTCGGACAGTCCGTCGATGAAACGGTGGAGGACATCGGATTCGGGGTCGTAGATGCCGGCCTCGAGTGCCGAGTTCGGGCGCGCAGGCAGCCATGGCGGGTTGCACACGATGAGCTCGGCGCGCCCGGTCGGAGGGAACAGATCGGCCTCGAGCACCTCGGCGGCGGTGCCGTGACCGAGCCTGTCGAGGTTCTCACGTGCGCACGTGAGAGCTCGCGGATTGATGTCGGTGGCCACGACGTGTCCGATGCCGCGGCGCAGGAGCACGGCCGCGAGAACTCCGGTGCCCGTACCGAGGTCGAAAGCCGTTTCGGGGACATTCCCTCCAAGGGGCGCCCGTGCGACGAGGTCGACGTATTCGCCGCGAATCGGAGAGAACACGCCGTAGCGCGGGTGGATGTCCTCGCCCAGCGCGGGAACGGCCACGCCCTTCAGCTGCCACTGGTAGGCGCTGAGCACCCCGCTCAGCTCCGTCAGCGACACGCACATCGGCCCCGAGGACGGACCGTAGGCGGCTTCGCAGGCCGGCCCGACAGCGGGAGCGCGACGCAGGTCGAGCCGGTAGTCGTCGCCGAGTTCGACGATCAGGCAGCCGAGCACGCGTGAGCGTTCGGCGTTGAAGCGACGCTGCGCCTCGAACGTCCCCGCGGCACTGTCGGGTCCGGACCCGTCGCGCCCGGATCCGCGTTTGGACCCGTCGCGCCCGGATCCGCCTCGTCGGCTCCTGCGGCCACGGGTCCCCTGCCGTTTGAGACGGCGATCCATCGCCTGCAGCAGCTGGCGTCCGTTGTGGTAGTCACCACGCCACAGCAGTGCCGTGCCCGAGCGTGCCAGGCGGAACGCGGCATCGGCGGTGATGTCGTCGCTGACCACCGCCACCTGTGTCGGTGCCGGTGTCCGGTTCTCCGAATGCCAGATCGCCGATCGCCGAGCACCGCCCTCGGTCCAGTCGATCACGGTCATCGGATTCTCCTGAGATGTCGTCGTTGCGCAAGTGCGGTGACCGCCGGCCGGCTCACACCACCAGCAGGGGAATCTGCAGCTCGCGCTCCGTCGTCGACCCGTGGTGTCCGATGAGCGCGATCGCCGAGGGCGATTCGTTGTCCGAATCGACGACGGCGAATCCGTCGCGGCAGATGACCATGAGATCGCCGATGCGGTCCCGGAACCGCGGGTCGACGGGGCCGAAGTACCCGCGTGTGATGGCTTCGCTGCGGCTGAGGACCAGTGCCCGCTCGCCCACGGTCTCGGTCCAGGCCGAGCGGACGTCCGCCTCGGCGCCCTCAGCGGCATAGACATGCAGTGCCCGCGGTTCGCCGCCGACGTGGCGCACACCCGTCCGCAGTGCAGGGTGATCGGCGAGGTCGAGGCGCAGGCTGTGGTCGATGTCGACCATCCCGTGGTCGGCGGTGACGATCATCGTCGAATCGCTTGGCAGGTCGTCGGCCAGCCGCGACAGTGCCAGGTCGACGTGTTCGAGCTCTTCGGTCCACTGCGATGAGTTCGAACCGTGAACGTGCCCGGTCTTGTCGAGGTTGCCCCAGTAGAGGTAGACGAGCCGCCGGCCGGGGGCCTTCGCCTCTTCGATGGCCTGGGCGCAGCGCTGTTCGAGCGTCTTCGAGGCCCGGAACCGGCCGCCGCGCAGGGAGGCCCGGTTGAGTCCGCGCCCGGCGAACTTCGCCTCGCCGAGGCTGACGACGTCGACCTCGGCGTCGCTGAGACGTTCGAACAGGGTCGCATCGGGCACCCACGAGACGGGATCGACGTCGAGGTCCCAGGTCAGCTGGTTGAACACGGCGTCCTTGGCCGGATCGAGCACACGGTATCCGACGACGCCGTGCCCGCCGGGCAGGCGTCCCGTGGCCAGGGAGGACAGGGAGTTGGCCGTCGTCGAGGGGAACCCGGTGGACAGGGATCTCCGCGATGCCGCCAGGGACCGGAAGAAGGGAGTGTAACCGCTGTACTGCTTGAGCTGACTCTCCCCCAGACCGTCGACGAGGACGACGATCGTGGTCCGCGAGTCACGGTCGAGACCCAGTGCCCGCGCACGCTCTCGTGCCGTGTCGTCGAAGATCTCCCCCGCGCCGAGGCTGAGCGCCGCAGCCGGGACGACGTCGGAGAGGATGGGACCGGAGTAGTCGGGCGGCCCCGTCAGGGGCGAGGCGTGCTCGGCCGCCATCAGCGCCGCGACCGCAGCCTGGCCTGGAACACGGCCGCGCGCAGCCTTCCGGCGAACTCCGCCATGCGGTCGACCGCGGGTTGGCCCTCGGCCTCGGCCGACACACGCAGCATGACGTCCTCGGAGAACATGGATCCGCCGTAGCCGTGATCGGCGGTGCAGTCCGGGTCACCGCAGCTCTCGGGGAAGGCCTCGATCCTCCGGGAGGCACCCCATGACAGGGTCAGAGACACCTCGACGGGCTTGTCGCCGGGCTGGAACGCGGCGGGGTCTGCGAAGGTCCGTCCGACCATGACGGTGCCGAGGCGTTCGAGTTCGATGTCTTCGCTGCTGGTCACGGCCCGCGGCTTGGACCCGGGCAGAACATTGGGGTCGTCGTCGACGTGGGCGAGCAGGAGCCGCGTCTCGGTGAGCACGAAGGCCGTGACGTGACGGTGGATGGATTCGATGTCGACGTGGGTGTCGATGTGGACGAAGTGAGCGAGGACCGGTTCGTCGAACAGAGAATCAGCCAGAATCCCCTGAGTGAGCTGTGGGTAGTATCCGGCCGACTGCAGATCGTGTACGAGAACTTCGGGTAGAGCCATGACTCCCATTGTGCCGTACTCGCCCGCCTCTTCCCAGTTCGACCCCGCGTGCGAATCGTGGCGCTTATGCTGGGAGCATGGAAAACTATCCAGCCGAATGGGAAGCCGATGTCGTCCTTCGCGACGGCGGCACCGCCCATCTGCGTCCCATCGTTCCCGACGACGCCGAGGCGCTGTCGAAGATGCACGAGGCACAGTCGCCGGAGTCCGTCTATCTGCGCTTCTTCGCCCCGCTGCCACGGCTGCCAAAACGCGATCTCGACCGGTTCGTCACCGTCGATCACCGTGACCGTGTGGCCATGATCATGCTGGTGGGGTCGGACATCATCGGCGTCGGCAGATTCGACAAGATCTCCTCGACGACCGCCGAGGTCGCCTTCAACATCGCCGACGCCCACCAGGGGCGAGGGATCGGCTCGATCCTCCTCGAGCACCTGGCCGCCGCGGCCCGGGACCTGGGCATCGCCAGATTCACCGCCGAGGTGCTGCCTCAGAACCGTTCGATGCTGCAGGTCTTCCAGGCCGCCGGCTACGAGGTCTCGCGTGGATTCGACGACGGCGTCGTGGCCGTGAACTTCGACATCGACCCGACGGCACGGTCGATCGAGGTCCAGGCCTCACGGGAGCACCGTGCCGAGGCCCTGAGCGTGCGCACGGTCCTCCACCCCGCCTCGGTGGTGGTCATCGGCGCCAGCCGCAAACGCAATTCCACCGGTCATCTCCTCATCCGCAACATCACCTCGGCGAAGTTCACCGGCGACCTGTGGGTCGTCCACCCCGAGGCGGACCAGATCGCCGGTGTGCGGGCGTACCCGAGCCTCGACGATCTGCCGGGCACGGCCGACCTCGCCGTCATCGCGGTGCCCGCTGAATCGGCCACCGAGGTCGTCCAGGAGTGCGCGGCGCACGGGGTCAAGGCCGTCCTCGTCATCTCCTCGGGATTCGCAGAGACGGGAGAGGCCGGAGCCGAGCTGCAGCGGCAGATGGTCTCGACGGCACGTGCCTACGGCATGCGCGTGGTCGGACCGAACTCCTTCGGCCTCGTCAACGAATCCGAGGACATCGCGCTCAATGCCTCACTGGCGCCTTTCCTGCCCGCCTCGGGCACCCTCGGGCTGTTCAGCCAATCGGGCGCGCTGGGCACCGCCCTGCTGGCGGCGGCGAAGAAGCGCGGACTCGGGATCTCCACGTTCGTCTCCGCCGGCAACCGCGCGGACCTGTCCGGCAACGACGTCCTCCAGTACTGGGAGGAGGATCCTGCGACGAAGACCGTCGGCCTCTACCTCGAGTCGATCGGCAACCCGCGCAAGTTCGCCCGCATCGCCCGCCGGGTCTCCCGTGTGAAACCGGTCGTCGTGATCAAGTCCGACCTCACCGGCAGGGAGCTGCCGCCCGGGCACATCGTGCGCACCTCGTCCCTGGCACCGAACACCCTCGATCAGGTGCTCGGGCAGGCCGGGGTGATCAGGGCCGATACGATCCACCAGCTCTTCGACCTCACGCAGGTGTTCTCGACCCAGCCCCTCCCGGCGGGCAGGCGCCTGGGCGTCATCGGCAATTCGGCGGCGATGGCGACCCTCGTCGTCCAGCGCGCCCGCGCCGAAGGTCTGCACGTCGAGGCCGAGCCGATGTCGCTGCATCCCGAGGTCGAGGCGGAGACCTTCCGAGTCGAGGTCGAGGCGATGTACGCTCGCGAGGACATCGACTCCGTCGTCGTCACCTTCACCCCCTCGGCCGGGGCCGAGGAGACCGAGATCGCCTCCCACCTCGCCGAGGCGGCCGCCCGTTCGCAGAAGACGACCGTGGCCTGCTTCCTCGGCATCAAGGGCGTCCAGGACGAGCTGACCACGCATCTCAGCGAGGGTGAAGGTGCCCGGATCTCGCACACGGTGCCCAGCTACGTCGGCCCCGAAGACGCCGTCTGGTCACTGGCCAGGGCCACCGACTATGCGCGTTGGCGCGCGGCCGACCATGGTCATTTCCTCGATGTCGAGGACCTCGACGACAAGGGTGTGCGCACCATCGTCGAGTCGGCGCTCGCCGATGCCCGGCCCGGCAAGCCGGTCCGACTCGAACGGGATCAGGCCGGTGCCCTGCTCTCGTGCTACGGGATCGAGGTTCTGCCCCACATCACGGCCGCCTCGGTGGACGAGGGGCTGGCCGCTGCCGAGGAGATCGGCTATCCGGTCGCGCTCAAGGCGGTGTCCTCTACCCTGCGCCACCGGATGGAGTTGGGCGGTGTGCGTCTGAACATCGACTCACCGGAGGAGCTGCGCGAGGACTTCCACGCCATCCAGGAGACCATCAGCTCCCTGCTCGATGACGAGGAGCCCCTCGTCGACGTCCAGGCCATGGCGCCTCCGGGAGTCCCCTGCGTCATCCGTGCCGGCGAGGATCGGCTGCTGGGACCGCTGCTGTCCTTCTCTCTGGCCGGTGACACGACCGAGCTGCTCGGCGATGTCGAACATCGTGTGGCGCCGCTGACGGACAAGGACGCTGAGGACATGATCCGATCGGTCAAGTCCTCGCCGAGGCTGTTCGGCTATCGGGGGTTGCCTCCGGTGAACATCGATCCGCTCAAGGACGTGCTCGAACGTCTCTCCGTGCTCGTCGAGAGGCATCCGCAGATCCTCGAGCTCGAAATCCACCCGATGGTCGCCACAGTGACACAGGGTCACCTGCTGAGCGTGCGAATAGATCTGCTCACGGATTCCGCGCGCATCGACACGACGCGCAGACTGCTCAGCTGAGACCGTGCGACCGGCGAAGCGGATGCCCCGGCGACCGTTGCACGACGTGATCAGCGAAGGGGCCGGCGGCCGTCGGACGACGTGATCGCCGACCGCATACGACATGCTCGCCGACGGCGCACGAGGTCTTCGGCGACCGAGCTCGAGGACGGTGAATTCCGGTGAGCGTATGCGCATGAAATGACAAGCGGGAGACGAAGATGTGCCCGTTTAGTGAGAACCGACTGGCAGTTTGGCGAGTCTTATACCAATTGTTCTCCATTCCAGGTAGTGTCTGTATCCGTTCGGCACGAAACGTTATGAATTCGTGTTTAAGTGCGTGGTCGACAACATCGGCCATAGTCTGTGGCCAGCCGCTGGCCATCCACCGTTCCACGACACCTGCGTTGCGGGTGCCCCATGAGAGTGAGGCCTGAAAGAAATGATTTCACGAAGAGACGTCGTCACCGACTCCGCGATCGCCGTCGTCGCCGAACAAGGAGTTCGCGGACTCACCCACAGGGCCGTCGACGCCCTGGCCGAGCTGCCGGTCGGCTCGACATCGAACGTCTACCGCACCCGCGACGCCCTGGTCACCGGGATCATGGAGCGCATCGGCGAACTCAACTCCCAGCAGCTCGAGCGTCTGCCGGATCTGCTGCGCGACAGCGGCAAGCCCGTCGACGTCATCACCGTCGACTTCTGCATGAACTGGCTGACTGCCGACCGCAACCGGTTCTACACGATGATCATGCTCAGCCTCGACCCCGCACTGCCCGACGAAGCAGTGGATGCGAAGCAGAAGAACATGCGCAAGATCGACGAGTTCGTCATGCGACTGGCCGATGTCGACGCCGAGATGGCGCGCACGATCAACAGCTCCATCATGGGAATGATGGTCTCCGAACTGATCGCGGGCACCGCCGATCGGCCCAGCGTCGAAGTATTCATCGCTCATTTCCTCAAGTGGCACAGGAGCGCCGCCGTAAGCGCCTGAACGCGTTCGTCAGCACTCCCCCAGCCGACACGGACGCCCCCGAAATCCCGGCTTGAGCCGTAGAACTCAAATCGAACGCTAGAATCGACAGGTGCTCTCCGTTTCGCGTGCGCCGCCTCGGTGCGTGAGAGAGCATCCGGAGCGGAAAATTCGTGCGTCAAAAGGAGTTCCATGACCGAAGGCAGAGTCATCGATGTCGACGTCTCATCCGAGATGGAGAGTTCGTTCCTCGAATATGCGGTCTCGGTCATCCACTCCCGCGCACTGCCCGATGCACGCGACGGACTGAAGCCCGTCCAGCGACGCATCGTCTACCAGATGGGCGACATGGGTCTGCGCCCCGAGCGCGGACATGTGAAGTCCTCCCGCATCGTCGGCGATGTCATGGGCAAGCTCCACCCGCACGGCGACACCGCGATCTACGACGCGCTGGTCCGCCTGAGCCAGGGCTTCATCATGCGCCTGCCGCTCGTGGACGGCCACGGCAACTTCGGATCCCTCGACGACGGACCTGCCGCCCCACGTTACACAGAGGCCAGACTGACCCAGGCCTCAATGCAGATGATCGCCGGCCTCGATGAGGACGTCGTCGATTTCGTCGGCAACTACGACAACACCCTGACCCAGCCCGAAGTGCTGCCCAGCGCGTTCCCGAACCTGCTCATCAACGGCACCTCCGGCATCGCCGTCGGCATGGCCACGAACATGGCCCCGCACAACCCCGGTGAGGTCATCGCCGCCTGCTGCCACCTGATCCGCAATCCCGAGGCCGGCCTGTCCGAGCTCATGCGCTTCGTCCCAGGACCGGACCTGCCCACCGGCGGGCGGATCATCGGGCTCGATGGGGTCCGTGATGCCTATGAGTCGGGGCGCGGGACGTTCCGCACCCGCGCCACGGTCTCGATCGAGAACATCAGCGCCCGCCGAAAGGGCATCGTCGTCACCGAACTGCCCTACCTCGTGGGGCCGGAGAAGGTCGTGGCGAAGGTCAAGGACGCGGTCGGAGCGAAGAAACTCACCGGCATCGCCTCGATCGACGACTATTCGGACCGCAAGAACGGGATGCGCCTGGTCATCGGCATCAAGAACGGGTTCAACCCGGAGGCTGTGCTCGCCGAACTCTACCGGCAGACCCCGCTCGAAGAGTCCTTCAGCATCAACAACGTCTGCCTCGTCGAGGGTCAGCCGCGAACGCTGGGGCTGCGCGAGCTGCTCACCGTCTACCTCGCCCACCGCATCGACGTCGTCCGACGTCGCACCGTCTTCCAGCTGCGCAAGGCCAAGGACCGCCTCCACCTCGTCGAGGGACTGCTCATTGCGATCCTCGACATCGACGAGGTCATCCAGCTCATCCGCTCCTCCGATGATGCGCCCACGGCCCGCACTCGACTGATGGACGTCTTCGAGCTCTCGGAGCTGCAGGCCACCTACATCCTCGACCTGCAGCTGCGTCGGCTGACGAAGTTCTCGCGTCTCGAACTCGAGGCCGAGCGCGACGAACTGCGGAAGAAGATCGACTACCTCGAGTCCCTGCTCGCCGATGAGGCCGAACTGCGCGAACTCGTCGCCACCGAGCTCGAGGCGACCGCGGAGGTCATCGGCTCGCCTCGGCGTACGGTCCTCATCGAAGGATCGATGAAGGAACTGAGCGCCAAGGGCAGGAAGGCTCAGACGGACCTCAAGATAGCCGATTCCCCGTGCCGGGTCCTGCTGTCGACATCGGGGCGGATCGCGCGCACCGCGGACGCCACCGCGCTGCAGCGAATCGGCAAGCGCTCGAGCCATGACGCCCTGCGCTCCGAACTCGTGTCGACGACTCAGGGGAACATCGGAGCGGTGACTTCGCTGGGCCGCCTGCATGTGGTCGATGTCGTCGATCTGCCGGCCCTGCCGCCGGCCGCGACCAGACCGAACGTCGCGGGCGGAGTCAAGATCGCCGACTACGTGGCGTTGGAGAAGAACGAGTCCGTGCTGGGGCTCGTCGACCTCGACCGTGAATTCGCCCTCGGAACCGCAGGCGGCGTCGTCAAGCGGGTATCCGTGGCCGGCCGTCCGAACAAGAGCGAATGGGAGGCGATCACCCTCAAAGGCAAGGACAAGGTCGTCGGTCTTGCTCAGCCGGAGAACATCGATGACTCCCTGGCCGTGTTCGTGACTTCGAACGCCCAGCTGCTGGCCTTCGACGCCTCGGGCCTGCGCGCTCAGGGCTGGACTGCCTCGGGTGTGGCAGGGATGAAGGTCGCCGCCGATGCGCGGGCTCTCTTCTTCGGCATGACGCCCAAGGATGCCAAGACCGATGAGGACGGCGACGCCGACACCAGCATCGGCTCGTTCGCCGTGGTCACCGTCGCCAGCGGTGAGAACTTCTATGGTGCTCCCTCGTCGTCGATCAAGGTCAGCGACTTCTCCGAGTTCCCGACCAAGGGTCGTGCAACCTCCGGCGTGCGGGCTCATAAGTTCCTCAAGGGCGAGACCGAGCTGTCCCTGGCCTGGGTCGGCGACTCTCCGCAGGCGGCGGCTCATGCCGGTGGTGCCAGGACTCTGCCGGCCGAGTCGTCCAAACGCGATGCCACGGGCTCACCCCTCGAATCGAAGATCGACGTCATCGGAGCTCTCCCGCGCCTCGGCGAGGCCGAGACCGCGATCGACGGCGCATCCGGTGGTACCGGGACCGAAGGTGGCGCATCCGGTGGTACCGGGACCGGCAGCGGTGCCGGAACTGGAGGTGCCGTGTCGTCGGGGAAGGCCGAGGAGTCGCGGTCTCAGGGACTGGCGACGAGCCTCGACGGTCTCGATCTCGATGGTGGACACGGGCTCGATGAGGCGAAGGAAGAGATCTCTCGGTCGAAGATGGACTCCGACGACGCCGTCATCGTTTCCCACGATGATGACGATGACGACGACACCGCGCTGTTCTGACCAGACGGGTGACCGAGCAACCGGTAGCTCGGTAACCATGTAACGGGGTCGCTGGGTAGCCGGGTCGCTGGGTGACCGGGGGTAAAAGCTGTCCTGCCGGAATCCGGTGATCGCACTTCCGGGCCACTTCACATGTCATATCTTCGCTGGGAATAGCTCGCACTGCAGGTGTCTAATCCTCGACCGACTGTTCCGAGTGAGAGCGCCGGTGCCTCCCGACACCATCCGCCCGGACTGCTCAAGCCACGTCATCGTGCCACGTGCCCCGACCGTGTGGCCGCTCGCTCAGCTCTCGTCGTCGTCGAGGTCGAGCTGCATCCGCGCCGCTGTGCCGCGCCTCATCTCACCGATGCCGGTCTCCCCCAGTCCCTGCAGAGACAGGGATTCTCTCCGCTCGAACACGTAGGCGTCCGAAGCGGAGAGGACACGGGCAGTGTCCTCATCGGTGAAGATCGTTCCGGGGTCGGCGACGGCGGTGAGTCTGGCGGCCAGGTTGACGCTCGAGCCGAAGATGTCGCCCAGACGTGACAGGACCCTGCCCCAGACGAATCCGACCCTCGCCTGCGGAAGGTTCTCGGCCGCACTCACCTTCTCCATCAGGGTCATGGCGATCTCCGCACCGCCCAGCGGAGTCTCGGCGGCGAAGAACACCTCATCGCCGACGGTCTTGATGACCCGGCCGCCCCCGGTCGCGACGATGTTGTAGGCCATGCCCTGGAATTCCTGGACGAGGTTCGCCAGCTGCCGCGGCTCCATCTTCTGCGACAGACGCGTGTAGGAGACGAGGTCGATGAAGCCGACCGCACGTGCCAACGGCATCGAGGAGTCGTACCACCCCTGCCTGTTGTCGATTGCCAGACCATCGGAGACATTGACATTGAGCCGACCCATCACTTCGGCGAGGTTGCGCCGCCAGGAGTACGTCAGCATCATCTGCAGCGGGTCGACCATGTCCTCGACGACCCGCAGCGCATCGCGCCGGGCCTCGGGGTCGGTCAGACCCTTCTCCTCGGTGAGGAAGTCGACGAGGGTCTCCATCTGCCACACGACCAGGCGGTCGGTGGTCTGACCGATCGCGCGGGCCAGGGACAGCGCGGTGCTCTGATCGATGAGGCCGTCGGCGACGGGCTTCGCCCACATTCGCAGGGCATGGGCGTCGCTGACCGTGTAGGCCTTCTCCGCCTCGTCGGTCTGCGACATCCCCAATGCCCGCCACATCTTGCGCGCCGAGACCGTGGAGATGCCACCGAGCTTCGCCGCTTCACGTCGATCGAGCACCCGTTTGCCGTCGAGGAGTATCTCCTCGAGGCGTTCGGCGGCGCTGCGTGTCTCGTAGACGGTTTCATCCTCGTCGTCATCGTCATCGTCGAGCATCTGCAGTGCCGCGGTGCGCGGATCTTCGTGGAGTCCGTCGGAGAAGTCGCCTCCCGCCGTCTGCGCGGACGTCGCCTCGTCCGTCCCCAGTTCCTCGGCCCGTGGGAGGTTCATCGCCGAGGTGGCAGGCAGATCCTCGTCCCCGTGTTCGATCCCCGGAACGGAGGGCGGCGCCGAGGCGGCCGGGGGCTCGGCGGCATTCGGTGAGGCATCGATGCGGTCCTCGGTGATCATCGGAATCGAATTCGGTCCGAGTCCCGAGTCCGCTCGGTTCTCGGCATCCCGTCTGCGTTCGGTATCGTGTCCTTGACCTGCGTCCTGTGCGTGATCCGCGGCCGGTGCGTCGTCCGCGTCCGCCACGTACTCGGCGGTGTCCGGATCGTCGGTCGAATCGGCATCTTCGGCCGAGTCCGTCGATTCCCGCGCAGCAGAGGAGCTGTGCTCCTCCGATGTGTCGGCCGCAATCGAGGCATTGTGCTCGCCCTCGGTACGATTCCCCTCGGCGCGATGCCCGTCGGGTCGCACCTCGGCGCTGTCGTTGTCGTCTCCGGCTGCCTGCGACCGGTCGGGGACGACGTCGAACTCGGCGGTGAAGTCCGAAATCCCTGTCATCGGCGACCTCCGGCTTCGGTCGATGCGCCCTCCTCGGCCTGTCGCAGGTGATGGACGTCGCCGGCGCTGACACAGATGTCATCGTCGATGATGAGGTCGCCGCCGGCGTCGAGCCCTGTGGCTCGTCCGAAGAGTCGGCTTCCATCGGGTCGCTCCACCCGGACCTGAGTTCCGAGCGTCACCATGTTCGCACGCACCTCATCGCCGACTGCGCTGCGGCTGAAATCGTCTTCGTCATACCCGACAAGCTCCCTGTAGGCAGGAATCAGTGTGCTCAGAACCGAGATTAACAAGTCTTCATGAGCAACTTCTGAACCGTCCGTGTCCTTTTCCACAGCGATCGAGCTGGCGCTCTCACGAGGCAGATCACCCCTTTGGAGCCGAGTGTTGATCCCCATTCCCAGGACGATTCGCGGACCTGTCGGCACAGCCTCGACGCGGGCGAGGATCCCACACAGCTTCTTCCCGTCCTCGGTCAGGACATCGTTGGGCCACTTGAGTACGGCGGGCACACCCGCCTCGGCGATGGCCGACCTCACTGCCTCACCGGCGATCAGCGGAATCCAGCCCCACGAGTCGAAGACGGCCCCGGGCGAGAGCAGGATCGAGAACGTCAGCGACCGTCGGGCGGGGACCGTCCAGGTCCGTCCCAGACGGCCGTGACCGGCATTCTGATGATCGGTGCCGCAGATGCAGAACTCGGCAGGCACCTCGGCGAGGTCTGTGCTCTCCGAAGCAGCGATACGGCGAAAGCGATCCGCGGGTGGTCCGGTGAGCGTGGACTGTCCGCGAACCAGCGAAGCCAACTCGTCGTTCGTCGACGGGCACACATCGTCCCAGACGACGGTGGGGAGATCGAAGCCTCGATCCGCGGCCTTGCGGCGAAGGTAATCAACATCGATGAGGAAGGGACTGTGTTGGCTGTTCACCAGTCCACTTTAGGTTCTTTTGGCAGGAGTGCACAATGATCGCACCGACCGTCGTTAGTGTGGAGGCATGACGGATACCCCACGTACAACAGATGAGCGCATCGACGCTTTCGTCCAGCGCCGGGATGCGGCCCACACCGGCAATGTGAAGTCGGTGGAGAACCAGCACAAGCGCGGCAAACAGACCGCTCGCGAACGCATCGAAGCGCTCCTCGACGAGGATTCGTTTCAGGAGATCGATGAGTTCGCGCGCCACCACAACCACCAGTTCGGGATGGAGAACAACCGGCCCGACGGTGACGGCGTCGTCTGCGGTCTGGGCACGATCGAGGGCAAGACCGTGGCCGTCTTCGCCCACGACTTCACCGTCCTGGGCGGATCGCTGGCCGAGGCGAACGGCCGGAAGATCGTCAAGGTCCAGAAGCTCGCGCTCAAGTTGGGCTGCCCGATCATCGGCATCAACGACTCCGGTGGTGCCAGGATCCAGGAGGCCGTGGGCTCGATCGCCCTGTTCGCCGAGATCTTCCGCCTCAACGTGGCCTCCTCCGGTGTGATCCCGCAGATCTCGCTGATCATGGGGCCCTCGGCCGGCGGCGCCGTCTACTCTCCCGCATTGACCGACGTCACGGTCATGGTCGATCAGATCAGCCACATGTACATCACCGGTCCCGATGTCATCAAGACCGTCACCGGCGAGGAGGTCGGCCACGAGGAGCTCGGCGGCGGACGGACGAACAACACCGTCTCCGGCAACGCCCACTACCTGGCCAGCGACGAGGAGGACGCGCTGAACTACACACGCGACCTGCTGTCGTTCCTGCCGCAGAACAACCTCGATCCCGCCGATGCCGACGAGTTCGAATCGGATCTGTCGACCGGTGCCGAGGACGAGGCCCTGGACGCACTCGTGCCGGACTCGCCGTCCCAGCCCTACGACATCCTCGACGTCGTGACCACCGTGCTCGACGACGCGGAGTTCCTGCAGGTCTCCGAACTCTTCGCACCCAACGTCGTCACGGGATTCGGACGCGTCGAGGGAGTCAGCGTCGCCGTCATCGCCAACCAGCCGATGCAGCTGGCGGGGACCCTGGACATCGATGCTTCGGAGAAGGCCGCTCGCTTCGTGCGCCTGGCCGATGCCTTCAACATTCCGATCCTCACCTTCGTCGACGTGCCCGGCTTCCTGCCCGGAACGGACCAGGAATTCGGCGGAATCATCCGCCGTGGAGCGAAGCTCATCTACGCCTATGGAGAGGCCACGGTCCCGCTCGTCACGCTCATCACACGCAAGGCCTACGGCGGCGCGTACTGCGTGATGGGTTCGAAGCAGCTCGGCGCCGACATCAACCTCGCCTGGCCCAGCGCGCAGATCGCGGTGATGGGCGCCCAGGGTGCTGCGAACATCGTCTACCGGCGCAGGCTCAAGACCGCAGAGGAGGCCGGTGAAGACGTCGAGGGGCTGCGCGAGGAGCTGATCCAGGAGTACGAGGATGCGCTTCTCAACCCGTATCGGGCGGCCGAGGAGGGCTACATCGACGCGGTCATCAAACCGAGCGAGACGCGCAGCCGCATCGTGCGCAGTCTGCGGGCGCTGAAGAACAAGCATGTTGACGCTCCCGCGCGCAAGCACGGTAACATCCCACTATGAGCGAGGATGTGCAGGAGGCCGACACCGAATCGGTCGCTGATGCGGTGTCGGCGGAGGCGTTCGGTGCCGAAGCGGACACCACCGCATCGGTCGAAGACCGATCGCAGGTGCGAGCACACGACGGTCAGCCCGTCAGCGATGAGATGGCCAGCGCCGCCGCCGTGGCCGCAGTCGTGGCGATCCGCCAGGTGGCACTCGCCTACGCAGCCGATCAGGTGGCGGCGCTCGACCAGATGGAGACGGACAAACGCGATCGCGCCGGGTTCAATGCCCCACGTCGCAATGTCCGCAGACCCCTCCCCCACTCCTGGACTCAGACGCTGGGACGCTGAGCTTCCCCGCTCCTCGTCGCCTCACTTCAGACGGTATTGGTCCTTGTCCAGGTCGGCGCCCGGCCCCGTATGAGGGGTGGTCAGCGGACCGTGCCCGTCCTCGACGCTGACCGTGCTCAATCGCTGCGAACCTCGTCTGCCGGCCACCGCCGAGGCGGACGATCCCTCCGATTCCACCGCCGCATCCGCCGTGGCCGAATGTCCGGTCGCCGTGGTCGTGTGTCCTGCGGTGGTCGCATCCTCACTCGAGGCGCTGACGACGCCGCGTTCGGCCCCGCCCATGTCATCGCCGTACACGGCCTCACCGCGAGCCACCATTCCGGCGACGTCGGAGAGCTTGAGCTGAGGCAGGAACCAGGCGAGGACGAACGCGATGAGGAACACCGGCACCATGTACCAGAACGACGGCGCCAGGGCATCGGCATAGGCGCTGACGACCAGATCGTGGATGGGACCGGGCAGCGAGGAAACGGACTCCGGGGTCAGCGAGTCGGTGGTCGGCCCACCCGACCCGGCACCGCCCGGGACCTGCGACATCGCCTCGCCGACCTTGTCGGCCAGTCGGGAGGTGAAGATCGAGCCGAACAGCGCCGTGCCCACGGAGGCGCCGATCTCGCGGAAGTAGTTGTTCGTCGAGGTCGCGGTGCCCACCATCTCCGGAGCCACGGAGTTCTGGATGACCAGGACGATGATCTGCATGACCAGGCCCAGGCCGAAGCCCATCGTGAAGATCATGCATCCGATGAGGACCATCGAGGTGTCCGCCGTCATTGTCGTCATCCACGCCAGGGCCAGACCGGCGATGAGAGTGCCGAACAGCGGATAGATCTTGTACTTGCCCGTCTTCGACACGATGATGCCCGAGACGATCGAGGTCAGCATGACGCCTGCCATCATCGGGAGCATGAGCAGTCCGGATCCGGTGACGTCTGTGCCGGTTGCCATCTGCATGAACGTCGGGAGGAACGCCATGGCGGAGAACATGCCCAGTCCCAGCAGCAGACCGATGCTGGTGGAGAGGACGAAGGTCGGGTTCTTGAACAGGCCGATCGGGATGATCGGGTTGCTGACCTTGGACTCGACGAAGACGAAGATGAGCGCAGAGACCACGGTGCCGATGATGAGGCCGATGATGGTCGGCGAGCTCCAGTCGTAGTCGTGCCCGCCCCAGCTGGTCACGAGGATCAGCTGTGAGGTGGCCATGACCATGAAGACGATGCCGAGGAAGTCGACCTTCTTGTCCGACCTGTGGCTGGGCAGCTTCAACGCGAAGAGGGCGATGCAGAAGGCGATGATGCCGATCGGGACATTGATCCAGAAGCACCAGCGCCAGTCCATGTGCTGGGTGAAGAATCCGCCCAGGACCGGGCCGAGCACGCTCGAGATCGCGAACAGTCCGCCCAGTGGTCCCATGTACTTGCCGCGCTCGCTGGCGGGGATGATGTCGGCGATGATGGCCTGTGACAGGATCATCAGACCGCCGCCGCCCAGGCCCTGGAAGCCGCGCCAGGCGATGAGCTCCCAGAAGTTCTGTGACATGCCGGATCCGAACGAGCCGACGACGAAGATCGCGATCGCGACGAGGAAGATGATCTTCCTGCCCCACATATCGCCGAACTTTCCGTACAGCGGCATGACGATGGTCATCGCCAGCAGATAGATGGTGACGAGCCAGGCCTGGTGCTCGACGCCGTCGAGTTCGCCCACGATCGTCGGCATGGCCGTCGACACGATCGTCTGGTCGAGCGTCGCCAGGAACATGGCGGACATGAGAGCCGAGAAGATGAGGACGATCGTCTTCTTGGTCAGGACGATCGGTTCCTTCGCAGGTGCTGCGGTGGCTGAGCTCATGCGGATTCCTCCTCGAAGATGTTTCGCAGTTCCCCGAACAGCTCGTCGATGATCGGGGCGGGATCGCCCTCGACCTTGCGCAGACGTATGAACGTCGCCTTGATCGACATCATCGCCAGCGCGGCCAGAGCCTCGGCGCGGGTCGAGACCGGCACCCCTTCCTCGTCCGTGGGCTTCTCATCGACAGCTCGAGTCCCGGTGTTCAGCGCTCCCCCATCGAGGCGACGTTGGATCATCTCCCGGAACAGACGCTCGTTGTTGCCCATGCGCGACATCTGAGCCTGCATGAGCGAGGGGTCCTGCTTCATCAGCTGGTGATACTGGTGCATCTCGTCGCGCTTGCCCAGGCGAGTCCGAATCACCGAGGCCAGCAGATGTTGGAGATCGGCCAGGAGCCGTCCGTTCGGACCACCTGCCTCGAAGGCTGCGATATCGGGCTGATCCTCCTCGTCGAAGACGGTGTCGGCGCGACCGAGCAGGGCTTCCTCTTTGCTTGAGAAGTAGTTGAAGAAGGTGCGTCGTGAGACTCCGCAGCGTTCGCAGATGTCTTCGACGGTGACATTGGTGTAGCCGTTCTCGAGCGCGAGGTCGAGGGTGGCCTGGCGCAGAGCCTGACCGCGTTCGCGTTTCTTCCGCTCCCGCAGCCCTTCGGATTGTTCGGCGTCGCCGCCGGCGTCGGCAGACTCGGCCGGAGCAGAGTCTGCGCGCGTGGGTTCGCCGGAAGATGTGAAATGCATAATCACATTATTGCACTCGGTGCATTTTTGCCTCAAGTGCAACTATCGTGTTCTGCGGCACATTCCCAGCCGGGGGCCTGGATCTCCTCGACTCTTCCTCAGCACCCCGAGCCGCGCGTTCGTCAGTACCCGAGCTTCGCGTTCGTCAGCACGGGAATCGCCTCGGCGGCCTTGTCTGCCCCGCCCAGGTCCACCTCGACGATCTCGAGGGCCTCGTCGCCCTCGAGTGAGGAGATGACGTGGCCGAATGGGTCGGAGACGAGGCTGTGGCCGACACCAGTGGGCCCCTTCTTCGGCACCTCGACACCGCTGACCTCGGGATCGGCCTGGCCGAGGGCGGCGACGAACATATTGCTGTCGAGCGCACGTGCCCGGGCGAGGGTCTGCCACTGCTCGACCTTGCCCTTCCCCGCTCCCCAGGCGGCGGAGACGATGGCGAGCCTGGCACCTCGGCGACTGAGCTCGGCGAACAGCTTCGGGAACCGGATGTCGTAACACAGGGTCAGCCCCACGTCTTCGCCACCCAGATCGATGACGACGGGATCCTCACCGGCGACGACGGTGTCGGACTCCTTGAATCCGAAGGCGTCATAGAGGTGGATCTTCGCATAGTCCCGACGCTCACCGTTCGGCGAGTAGACGGCGAGCAGATTGATCACCTTCTCACCCGAGATCGCGAACTCACCGACGATCACGCTCAGGCCGGCCGCGGTGGCCACCTGCGCCATCTCGGTCCTCCACGACTGAACCTGCTCCTCGGCGACCCGGCGCAGTCCGGGACCGAAGGCCGACATCGTGGCCTCGGGGAACACGACGAACTCGGCACCCGCCTCGGCGGCCCTGTGGGCGTAGTCCCTGACCTTGTCGAGGTTGTCCGCAACCGTGGTGGTCGAGTTGATCTGCGCGAGTGCGAATTTCATGGTCGGTCCTTACCAGCCGGTGATGGGAACGTTGTGCTCAGGCTACCGTGCCCGCCCGACACGAGGAACCGGTCGGGACGCCCTCAGCCGAGGAACTCGCGTCCGGGGCGGCCGCCTCGGTAACGGCCGTGGACGAATGTGTAGACCACAGCGCCGAGGACGACGAGCCCGGCGCAGAGCATGAACATTCCGCTGCCGCCGGTCAGCGGCTTGATGGCACCGAGGATGATCGGCCCGATCCCCGAGCCCGCATCGAGGAGGAGGAAGAAGGAAGAGGTGGCCACCGGCACTCGCGCCATCGCCACGGACTTCACCGCGATCGCCTGCATGCACGGCATGAGCGAGCCGAAGCCGAGGCCGACGAAGATTCCGGCGAGGATGATCCCGGGCATGGTCGGCCACATGGCCAGCAGGACATTGCCCACGAGGTTGAATGCGAACACCGGATAGATGACGAAGTTGTCGCCGAGGACGTCCTGGAGGCGGCCGACGAACAGTCGTGCGACCAGGGAGGCGACGGCGAAGGCGACGAAGAACAGTGACGCTGCCGCCGGAACCCCGCTGTCGGCCGCATAGCCCGCGAGGAACACGAGCGCAGCGGCGTAGGCGATTCCGACGATGAGCATGATCGCGCCGATGCGCAGACCCGCAGGGTCGACGAGGGTGGACAGCTTGAGGTGCCATTTGCTGCGCCGCTGATAGTCGCTGAGCTCCTGCTTGGGCAGCCTGATGATCAAGCACAGGCTGAAGGCGACGATCGACATGATCGCCGAGGCCGCGAAGAGCATGGGAAAGTCGTAGGCACGGGGAAGCACCACGCCCAGATACGGGCCCAGGGCGGTGGACAGGGTGGTCGCCGTACCGAAGTATCCGGTGCCCTCGCCTCGGCGGGAGGAGGGGATGACGCTCTGGATCGCCGTCATGATCGCCGTGTTGCCGGCCCCGAAGGCGATGCCGTGGATGATGCGGATGGCGAAGAGCCACACCAGGGTGTCGGCTAACATATAGGCGACGGAGGCGAGGATCGAGATCGCCATCGTGATGATGAGCAGTTTGCGGCGGCCGATGAAGTCGAGGTACTTCCCGGTCAGCACACGGGCGACGACCGCGCCCACGACGAAGGACGAGGACGCGAATCCGGCTGCGGCCTCTCCGGCGGCGAACCGGGCGACGGCATATCCGGCCATGGACGTCATGAGGAGGTAGAACACCATCGACATCGCCAGGTTGAGACCGATGCCGACGATGAAGTCCTTGGTCCATAGCTGTGCCCGTGCCACTGAAGATCAGTCTCTCTTCCTGTCGAATGATGAGCCCCCGGACTGGTCCGCTGTGATCAGGGCGGGAACCTGTCCATGCTATACGGTGACCCGTGCGGGTCAGGCAGGCCGGTCTGTGATCTCGCTCCGCCCCTCCGGGCCTCCCACCGCCGGGACGGCCGGCCATCGGCGATCGATTCGTCAACGACGGCTGTGTTCTCAGTCATATAGGGTGAGGTACATGACCCAGAAGAGAACGCCCTCGGCCATCGATGCCGTTGCCGAAGAATACGTCGACAGATCACTCGCCCTCTCCCCCTCGCTCGCCCTCTACCTCGGATTGGACGGGGCGAAGGGCTTCGACGACTTCTCCCCCGCCGGCCTGGCAGCTGCCAACGATCTCACCGTCGAGACCCTGGCCAAGCTCGCCGAAGCCGAGAAGTCGGCCGAGCTCGACGACGTCGATCTCGTGACCATCGATGCGATGCGCGAGCGCCTGTCGGTCGACCGCGACTACTATGAGGCCGGTCTGGATCACTCGAGCCTCAACGTCATCGAGTCCCCGCTGCAGTCCATTCGCGACGTCTTCGACCTCATGCCCACCGAGACCGCCGAGGACTGGGAGACGATCGACACGACGATGGCCGCCGTGCCCGACTCCGTCGCCGGCTACCAGGAGTCCCTGTCACTGGCCAAGAGCCGCGGCCAGGTCTCCGCCCGCATCCAGGTCGAGAAGGTCATCGAGCAGGCCCGGACGCTGGCCGAGTCGGGAAGCAGCTTCGACCTGCTCGTCGCCGGTGCCACCGAAGTGCCATCGGCGCTGCGCGACGACCTCGACACCCACGCCGAGGCGGCCCGTGCGTCGTTCTCCGGCCTCGCCGATTTCTTGGGTTCGGAGATCCTGCCGGCCGCACCCGAGAACGAGGCCTGCGGTCGCGAGTCCTACGCCCTGCACTCCCGAAACTTCCTCGGCGCCGAGGTCGACTTCGACGAGACCTATGCGTGGGGACTCGAGGAGCTCGCGCGCATCGATGCCGAGCAGCGACGCGTCGCCGAGCGGATTCAGCCCGGCGCCGACCTCTTCGAGGTCATGGAGACACTGAATGCGGATCCCGAGCGGACGCTGCACGGGGCCGAAGGGCTGCGTGAGTGGATGCAGAAGGTCGCCGACGAGGCGATCACCGAGCTCGGCCAGTCCCACTTCGACATTCCCGAGCCCGTGCGCACGATCGAATGCATGATCGCTCCCTCCGCCACCGGCGGCATCTACTACACGGGACCCACCGACGACTTCTCCCGTCCGGGCCGCATGTGGTGGTCGGTGCCCGACGGCGTCACCGAGTTCGCCACCTGGCAGGAGAAGACCACCGTCTATCACGAAGGCGTGCCCGGCCATCACCTGCAGGTCGGCCAGGCCACATACGTCTCCGACACCCTCAACCGCTGGCGTCGCCTCATGTGCTGGGTCTCCGGCCACGGTGAAGGCTGGGCCCTCTACGCGGAGAAGCTCATGGCCGACCTCGGATTCCTCGACGACCCGGGGGACTATCTGGGCATGCTCGACTCCCAACGCCTGCGTGCGGCTCGGGTGGTCCTCGACATCGGCTTCCACCTCGGACTCGAAGCCCCGGCCAGCCTCGGCGGTGGGATCTGGGACCGGGAGAAGGCCTGGCAGTTCCTCACGGACAATGTCGCCATGGACCGGTCCTTCCTCGCGTTCGAGCTCGACCGCTACCTCGGCTGGCCGGGACAGGCACCGAGCTACAAGATCGGCCAGCGGCTGTGGGAGCAGTTCCGCGACGAGGCCAAGACCGAAGCCGGAGCCGACTTCGACCTCAAGGCCTTCCATACCAAGGCCCTCAATCTGGGATCGGTCGGCCTCGACACCCTCGGCCGGGCGATGAAGCGCTGAACGTCGATGCGCCGGCCGCCGGCCTCTGTGTCGGCGAGCTCGGCTGAAGCGTTGACGAACACTGGTGGGAGAATGACCGCGTGAAGAACAACGACAGCCCGGACAGCGACAGCAAGCGCTCCGAGACCGTGCGCGTCACCGAGGTGCTGCGCGACGAGATCATCGACGGCGACAGGCTGCCGGGAAGCAGGCTGGTCGAGAGGAATCTCGCGACCGAACTGGGCGTCAGCCGAGTGCCCGTCCGCGAGGCGCTCAAGCAGCTCGCCTCCGAAGGACTCGTGGTCAATCGGCCGAACACTTGGTCGACCGTGCGCGAATTCTCCCCCAGTGACATCGCCGACCTCAATGAGGTGCGGGCAGTCTTCGACGTCCTGTCCTTCGAGCTCGCCGCGCAGCGACACAATCGGGAGGGGCTTGCCAGGCTCGAGGCCACGATGGCCCAAGGCAGGGAACTGTCGAAGGCAGGCGACGCGGTCGGTGCCCATCGCTCTGCCGCGGATTTCCATGCCATCGTCACCGAGCTCTCGGGCAACCGGCTCCTCGTCGAGATCGGTGAACTCCTCGACTCCCGCATGCGCTGGCAGCTGAGCCAGCACGACGACCTCGACTTCGTCGCGACCGAGCACGCCCAGCTCTACGACGCGATCGCCCATCGAGATCAGGCGAAGGTCAAAGATCTCGCCGCCCGTCATCTCGGCACGAGTCAGGAACAGCACGACAAGCACAAGGAGCGCCTGGCGCGGGGCGTCGGCGAGGACGCGAGCTCGGGCACCGGCGACGATTCAGTCGATGGCGCGGGCACAGACGATCACGACGCGCCGAGCTAGCTGGGCAGCCGGCTGCATCACGCTGCGTTGAACGGCCACCCGCTCAGCTGCTTCGGCCGAGCCGGTGCATAGGTGCGGACCTTCGAGGTTCTCAGTCCCAGCCCCACGAGCGATTCGGCCAGCTTCACCGCGGCGGTGACCCCGTCGACGACGGGCACCTCGCACCGATCGACGATGATCTGCTTGAGATCCGCCATACCCCCGCACCCGAGGACGATCGCTTCGGCACGGTCACGATCGACCGCCTCGGCGGCCTGATCCGCGATAGCGGCCACGGCACGATCCGGGTGGTTCTCGAGTTCGAGCACGGCCATTCCCGAGGCCCTCACCGAGGCGCAGCGCGCACTCAGCCCGGCCAGCAGCAGCCTGTCCTCGATGAGCGGAACGGTGCGATCGAGGGTGGTCACCACGGAGTACCGGTGGCCGAGGAACATCGCCAGGGCAGCACCCGCCTCCGTGATGTCGATGACGGGCACGTCGAGGAGCTCCTGCAGTCCCTCGCGCCCGTGTTCGCCGTACCCGGCCTGGATGACGGCGTCGAACTCGCCGGGATGCTTCATCACCGCATCCATGACGCCCAGGGCCGCGAGATAGCTTTCGACGTTCCCTTCGCAGGACTCCGCTCCGAAGCTGGGAGTGAGTCCGATGATCTCGGTGTCCGCCGCGGCGACTTCCCGCGCCGCGCCGGCGATGCCCTCGGTCATCGATTCCGTGGTGTTGACGTTGACGACGAGAATTCTCATGGTGCGCTCTCAATCAGAATGGTGTGGTCTCGATCAGTGTGTGCGCTCGATCAGTGAGTGGTCGGCACGGCGATCTCCTCGCCGTCGACCTCGCGGAAGGTGAAGTTCCGGCGGGCGATGACGAAGTAGATGATCGCCGCGAGTCCGGCACCGCTGAACCAGGAGAACTCCGAGAGACCGGCGAACGCGGGAACCAGGGCGAAGACGAGCGAGATGACCGAGGCAGGGATGAACGCGCCGATCGCACGCCAGTTCACTCCCCGGTGGTAGAAGTACTCGCCGTCGCCCGCCTCGGTGTAGAGCTGGGGCACGTTGACCTTCGTCTTCCGGACCACCCAGTAGTCGACCATGATGATGCCGAACAGGGGTCCCAGCAGTGCGCCGAGTCCGCCGAGGAAGTAGACGATGACGACGGGTGAGTCGTAGAGGTTCCACGGCAGGATGACGAATCCGATGATCGCGCTGATGAGAGCGGCGCTGCGGAAGTTGAGGTGGCGCGGGAACAGGTTCGTCAGCGCATAGGTCGGTGCGACGAAGTTCGCCATGAGGTTGACCGCGACCGTGAGGATGAGCAGCGCCAGTGACGCCAGGGCCAGCAGGATCGGGCTGCCGATCGTCTGGACGATGTCTGCCGGTGAGGTGATGACGGTGCCGTCGATCTTGTACTGGGCGCCGGCCAGCGAGATCACGACGAGGCCGAAGACGAGCATATTGATCGGGATGCCCCAGAAGTTGCCGACGACGATGGAGCCCTTCTTCTTCGCGGCGCGGGTGAAGTCGGAGAAGTTGAGCACGAACGTGCCGTAGATCGAGACCCACAGAGATCCCCCGCCGAGGATGTGCATCCACATCGGCCACCCGGAGAGGGCGCCGTCGCGGGCCCAGGAGATGGAGAAGCCGACGCGGGAGAGCATCCAGACGGCCAGTGCGAGGAAGGTGACGAGGATGATCGGTCCGGCGATCGCCTCGTATTTGCGGATCATCTCCATGCCGTAGCTGACGATGACGACCTGGATGACCCACAGGAGGCTGAAGGAGAACCAGCCGAGGCCGGAGAGTCCGAGGAATTCGGTGTCGGCCCAGGTCTGCAGGCCCGGGATGAGCGTGATGAGCAGGACGTTGAGCACGCTCGAGGCCAGGTAGGTCTGGATGCCGAACCAGGCGATCGCGACGACGCCGCGCACGGAAGCCGCGAGTTGGGCACCGTGGATGCCGAAGGCGATGCGACTCATCACCGGGTAGGGCACTCCCGTCTTGTGCCCCATGAAGCCCGAGAGGGTCAGCAGGAAGAAGAGCAGAGCGGCGCCGACGAGAAGCGCGACGAGGATCTGCCAGGCACCGAGGCCGAGCGCGAAGAGACCGAGGGCGAAGCCGTAGTTGCCCAGGGAGTGGACGTCGTTGGCCCAAAGGGTGAAGACGCTGTACGCGGTCCAGCTTCGGCCTTCCTTCTTGCTGGGCGCCAGGTCCGCGTTGTAGAACCGGGGACTGATGCGGTGCGCTGCCAACTGTTCGGGGCTGGGGCCCATCCAGTTGGGCGCGGATTCGTGTGCGGTCTCAGTCGTTGCCATGTGGTTCGCTCTAATCTGACATGCACATCGCTGGGATACCAAATCTCGGATCACAGCGCTGTGGCGGCGAGTTCTGTCGATATCAGCGTAACTTGAGTCACATGTGATGCGCAATGGCACCATGGCGAGGTCTGCCGATATTCGGCTTAGCTACAGTGATCGTTCGAGGTGTTCCGCCGCTGGTCACGTGCCTCACAACACATTCGAGGCTTTGAAGTATTTGGCATACCATTAAGTTCTCGATGCGATGGACAGGTGCGCTGAGCATATCCTCCGGCGGCCTTTCCCCCTTTCCAGCTCAGGCGGCCTTTCCCCTCCAGCCGAGGCAACCTTCTCCCCCTCCACCGCAGGCACCCACCAGGCAGCGCAGGCAGCAGAGGAACGGCAGCGACTCTGGTTCCGCCGCTGCCGACGTTGTTTCCGCTGCACTGCTGCCGCACGATCCGTCATAGTCCACTTACGGTCGATTCTTGGGGATATTTCGACCATCTGCCCACGACCACGAGCCGGCGATGAGCCAGCTGCGGTCCACTGAACGAGCTTCGCGCCCGGTGGGCTGGTTAAGGAGATCCTCGACCTGGGTGCACAGGCCGCTTGGCGAGCGGCACCACTGGAGTGCATACGGCCTGTGGATGCCAGAGCACCGTCCACAGGAAGTTGCGCAGCTGTTCTGTTGGCGTCTGAACAGTGTCACTGTCTTGGGCTATGACGACGACTCGCAATTCCAGACGATCCACGACCTCGGCGACGCCGAGCCAGCACCGGCTCACGGGGAATCGGCCGGTGCAATTCATCACCGCCCCCGTACCTTTCACCCGCCATCAGGCGCCGAGTCTGGGTCTCACTCTCTATCGGCTGAAGACCGATCCTCGCTACCGCAAGCTCTACCATGGAGTGTGGGTCGACACGCAGCCCGCGACCGAGGTCATCGCTCCGCTGTGGGCCGATCATGAGTGGGCGCTGAAGCAGATGCATCTGCGGGCCCTGCTCCGACTCTACGACGACGTCGCGGCCTGCAATGTCACCGCCGCTCGCCTCTACGGACTCCCGCTTCCACCCGGTATGGACGAGGGCCGTATCCACGTGACCACCTCGTCGCTCAACGCTTCGAAGTCGCGCCGTGGCGTGGTGGTCCACCGCTATGGTGGCTTGAGAGTCTCAAGCTTCTTCGAGCTGCCTCTGATCTCCGTCCCACAGCTGTTCATCGAACTTGCACCGATCGTGACGGTTGACCAGCTCACGGCGATCGGCGACGCGGCCATAGGCCGGTGGACCAACGGACCGCTCACCTCGCTCTCGGCGCTGAGGGGTGAAGTCGCTGCCCGTGACCGCATTCGGGACAGACGGACTGCAGAGCAGGCCCTTGACCTGATTCGCGAGGACGTCGATTCTCCGCGGGAGACCTGGTTGAGACTCTGGCTGATCCGTCACGGTTTCCCGGAGCCTGTCATCCATCCGGAAATCGACTGCCCGGTCATCCCCGCTGTTCTTCACCCGGATCTCGGATATCCCGAGTCCAAGGTGGCGATCGAATACGAGGGCGACCACCACAGACGATCCGACGATCAGTTCGCTGCAGACAATCAACGACTCGAGGCGTTGACTGCCGAGGGGTGGACGGTGCTGAGAGTGTCGAAGAGAACCAATATGACGCAATTCGGACGATTGCTCAGAAGCCACCTCGCATCCGGGTGACCTCGCGCCGCCCAACGCCTCCGACGGGGCGATACTCTGCCGGTGATTGTGGGCAGACGGTTGAAAGAATCGGAATCTTCGACCATCTGCCCACAACCACGCCGAGTAGAATGCTGCCGCCCCGCGGCCGGGGCATCACTTCACACCAGGGCGTCGGCACCCAAACGGAATCCGGCTCCCTTGTGGTCATCGGCCAGGCGAGGCCCCTGCCCGGTGAGCTGCTCCCGGACAGTGGCGCCCTCGACCGGCTCGGGCAGCAGTCCGCGGCGGCGCAGTTCGGGCGAGACGTACTTCGCGAAGCGTTCGGCGTCGGCTGGGCGGACGGCTGCGGCGATGTTGAAACCGTCGATGTCGGCCTCGTCCATCCAGCGCTCGAATTCGTCGGCGATCGTGGCGGGTGAACCGGTGATGACGGGTCCGCGTCCGCCGATGGCGACGAACTCTGCGAGGTCACGTATGGTCCAGGTCTTGTCACCCGCCATGGTGGTGAAGGAGGCGAGCGCGGATTGGTTTGCGTCGGTGGCGACGTATTCCAGCGAGTCTTCGGGCTTGGCGCCGGAGAGGTCGACGCCGGTCCAGCCTCCGAAGAGGGAAAGGGCCGATTCGGTGTCGACGTAGCGCGTGTAGTCGGCCAGCCTGGCCTCGGCGGCTTCGTCGGTGTCGTCGACGACGACGGTGGCGAGCGCGAAGATCTTCACGCTGTCGCGGGCCCGTCCGCGTTCTTCGAGGCCGTCGCGGACCTTGTCGACCCAGTCGCGCAGGATCTGCGGGATGGGGCCGGAGAAGAAGATCGCCTCGGCGTGGTCGAGGGCGAATTCCTGCCCCCGCTTGGAGGCACCGGCTTGGAACAGCAGAGGGGTTCCCTGCGGTCCGGGAACGGCGAGCGCCTGACCGGGCACGGTGAAGAACTTGCCCTCGTGGTTGATGTCGTGGACCTGCTCGGGGTCGACGAAGGTGTTTGCCTCGGCGTCGGCGCGCAGGGCTTCGGGGCTGATGGAGCCTTCGAGGAGTTTGTACATGACGTCCATGAACTCGTCGGCCCGGTCGTAGCGCTCATCGTGCGGGATCTGGCCCTTGAGTCCCAGGTTGCGGGCCGCGGAGTCCACGTAGCTGGTCACGATGTTCCAGGCCACGCGCCCATCGGTGAAGTGGTCGAGGGTCGTCAGCGTCCTCGCCAGCAGGTAAGGCTTCTCGTAGGTCACCGAGGCGGTCACACCGAAGCCCAGCGTGCTCGTCGCCGCGGCCATGGCGGGCACTGCAACGAGGGGGTCGAGGAGCGGGAACTGGACTCCCCCGCGGTTGGTGACGTCGGCGTTGCCTCCGTAGACGTCGTACACGCCGAGGATGTCGGCGAGGAACAGGGAGGAGAACCCGCCCTCTTCGAGTGTCTTGGCGAGGTCGGTCCAGAAATTCAGCTGGGTGAATTCCTCGACCCGGGATTCGGGGTGCCGCCACAGTCCTGGTGACTGGTGGACCGGGGTCATCATGTCGAAGGCGTTGAGAATGATCGGTTTCGTCATGGGGTGTCTCTTTCCTTGTCGGTGCAGATATCAAAAGCGGGGCCGCGTGTTCGCGGTCGGGCAGGGTGATCGGTCGGGCAGGGTGATCGGTGGGCGATGAGTTCGGTTGGGCAGCGTGGCCGGTCGGACATTGCGGCCGGTCGGGCAGCAAGGCCGGTCGGTCCGTGCGTTCACCCGGCCGGGCGTTCACTTCGCAGGGCGTTCACCGGTTCGATCGTCGACGGCCAGGTCTCGCGCGGGGTCCTTCGCCCCGACTGCCGCGATGAGTGAGAGCAGGCACAGCAGCGTGAGGTAGCCGCAGATCAACCACGGTGAGTGGCCCCCGGCGACGTAGAGCAGAGCCGCGATCATCGGCATGATCCCGCCGCCGATGACGGTGCCCAGCTGGTACCCCATGTTCACCCCCGAGTAGCGGACCTCGATGGGGAACTGTTCGGCGAACCAGGCCGCCTGGGGTCCGTAGACGGCGTCGTGGGCGAGGTTCATGCCCAGGATGACGACGATGGGCAGGAAGGCCAGCGGACCGGCATCGAGGAAAGCGAAGAAGATCCACCCGAAGGCGGCTACGCCGATGAGGCCTCCGATGGTCACGCGCTTGCGTCCGATCCGGTCGGAGACCCAGCCCCACAGCGGTCCGGTGAACAGTCCGATGGCGGAGGCGATCATGACGGCAGTGACTCCGGAGGTCGAGTCGCCTCTGTTCTCTGCCAGGTAGCTGAGCATGTACACGGTGATGAGATAGAAGACGCTGTTCTGCGCGAGGCGAAGTCCGATCGTGACGAGGAGGACCCGCGGGTGTCTGATCAGGACATCACGCAGAGGCGCCTTGGCAACGTTGCCGGAAGCCTTGAGCTCCTGAAATTCGGGTGCATCGGAGACGCCGAGGCGGATCCAGAGTCCCAGTGCCACGAGCAGTGCCGAGGCGAGGAAGGGGATGCGCCAGCCGAATGCCTCGAACTGTTCCGAGGTGAGCAGGCTCTGAACGGCGAAGAAGGCGCTGGTGGCCAGCAGCATTCCGGCGGCGGATCCGATCTGGGTGAAGGATCCGAACAGTCCGCGTTTGCGGGCGGGAGCGTGTTCGACAGACAGCAGTGCGGATCCTCCCCACTCCGCCCCGGCCGACAGCCCCTGTACGATCCGCAGGACGACAAGTGCAGCCGCGGCCCACCAGCCGATGGACTCGAAGTTCGGCACCAGGCCGATGAGAGTCGAAGCGATGCCCATGGACAGCAGAGAGACGACGAGCAGCGCCTTGCGTCCGACTCGGTCGCCCAGGTGGCCGGCGATGATGCCACCCAGCGGACGGGCGAAGAACCCGACCGCGAGGCTCGCGAACGCGGCCAGGCTGCTGCCGAGTTCGCTGTGGCTGGGGAAGAACTGGACGTTGAAGATCAGTGCCGCCGCGGTGCCGTAGAGGTAGAAGTCGTACCACTCGATGGTGGTGCCGGCGAAGGCCGATGCAAGGACCCTCTTCTTCCCGTCCAGGAGCCGCCGAGGTGGGTCCTGGGTGTTCGTCTCCGCTACGGAGGACTGCGTCATGGGTCTCCCTCATCTGGGTGATCGGAATCTGCGTGATCGGAGCTGGCGAACATGGCCAGCGCTGTCATAGTTTCGTTGAGCAATCTAGGGCCCGTGGGGCTGTTGCTGACGAGCGCCCGTCACTGTTCGACTTTGATCGTCACACGAAGACTCATGGCGACTCTGAACTGTCATATTGAGATGCGGCCTTGCGAGATATCTGTGATGATCGAATGAGACCAGCAAGGCATTGTTGAGCGGAAATTCGTTGAGCGGCACATTTCACAAGCCGCACCCCCTCAGCAGCCGATCACCACCGGAGGCAAGTTCATGACGACGATCACGCGCGCGACGGCAGTGTCACCGGAGGCTCTCCGCGAAACCTTCTCCCACTTCCCGCAGGGGGTCGCGCTCATCGGAGCCCAGGTCGACGGGAACCCCCTCGGTCTCGTCGCCTCGACGGTGACCGCAGGCGTCTCGCTCGACCCACCGTTGATCAGCGTTGCGGTGCAGGCGAGTTCGAGCACGTGGCCTCTGCTGCGCAGTGCCCCTGCACTGGGAGTCTCCCTCCTCGGCACACAGCAGTCATCACTGACCAGGCAGTTGGCATCGAAGGACCGCGCACAGCGCTTCGCGGGAATCGAGCCCACGATCGCCGCCGATGGCGCACTGACCATTCCCGACAGCCCTGCCCACCTGTGGACCCGCCTCTACAACGAGGTCGAAGCCGGCGATCACACCGTGGCGCTGCTGGAGATCCTCGACGCCAGCAGCGAAGCCGACACCGACGCGCTCGTCTTCCACCGCAGCGAGTTCAAGGCGATGACAGCCTCCTAGGCCTCCCCCGGCTTTACGATGCACCCTCGGGCTTCACGATGCACCCTTGACTCGAACTAGAACACGTGTTCGAATGTAATCATGAGGTGGGATCAGCAGAGCGTCTTCGACCTGAATCCGGCCACGACGGCATCGGCCACGGAAGAAGCAGCCACAGGAGAAGCAGACACGAGCGCAGCAGACACAAGGGGCGCAGGCACGGATGCGCCGCCCGCCGAGCTCTTCGGGCTCAAGGGGCTGGTGCGCAGTGTGCGAACGCCGGAGTTCGCCGGGGTCACCTTCCACGAGGTGCTGGCGAAGTCGGCACTGAATAAGGTGCCTGCGGGGAGTTCGATGCCATTCACCTGGACGCTCAACCCCTACCGCGGCTGCTCTCATGCCTGCGTGTACTGCTTCGCCCGCAGCACCCACCGCTACCTCGACCTCGACACCGGGCAGGATTTCGACCGAAAGGTCATCGTCAAGGTCAACACCCCCGAGGTCCTCGCGGCTGAAGTGGCGAAGCCGAAGTGGTCACGCGAGCTGGTTGCTCTGGGCACGAACACCGATCCCTATCAGCGCGCCGAGGGCCGCTACGCACTCATGCCGGGCATCATCAACGCCCTCGCCGAGCACGGGACTCCGATGTCGGTCCTGACCAAGGGCACCCTGCTCCGCCGCGACCTGCCGCTGCTCGCCCGCGCCGCCGAGGACGTCGATGTGGAGATCAGCATGTCGATCGCCGTCCACGATGACGCCATGCAGCAGACGATCGAGCCCGGCACGCCGACGACGAAGGCACGGCTGGCCACAGTCAGAGCGGCCGCGAACCTCGGCTTCAAGGTCTCTGTCTTCCTCATGCCGGTGATGCCGAAGCTCACCGACTCGGTGGAGCATCTCGACGCCGCACTCAGGTCGATCAAGGAGGCAGGTGCGAGCAGAGTGGTCTACGGGGCACTGCACCTGCGCCCGGGTGCCCGCGAATGGTTCTTCGAATGGCTCGAACGCGAACGTCCCGACCTGCTCCCCCGCTACCGTCGCATGTACTCCGCGTCCTCGTACGCCTCGAAGGAGTACCGAGCCTGGCTGAGCCGTCGCATCAACCCACTCATCGACAAGTACGACCTCCGCGGCTCCGCCGACGACGACTACCCGAAGACCAAGCGCGGAGACCGGACGAACAGCCCTGCACTCAACGAGACGCCGGCCGCGAGTCTCACACCGCCACCCCAGGAAGCACTGTTCTGATCGGATTCGAGCGCCTCGCCAACTTGAACCGCGGCAAACACATTATCAAGGCATGTTGCCCGATATGATGTCGACCGTGGGCGCAGATGAAGGTCGAGGTACGACAACACGACAGGCCAGCATTCTCGGCTTCATAGTCGGGGCCTGGCTGAATCGCAAATACACTCGGCTGGCCTCAAGTCTCATTCTTGCGGTGATTCCGATCGTGGGCTTCTACTCAATCGTGGACTTCGAAGATTGGTCCGCCGGGTTCAACCCTGCCGCAGGCTTCAACCGCTTCGTGGACGATCTCAATCTCGTCGGCATCCTCGTTGGCATCGCACTCTTCGTCCTCTATCCACTCCCAAGAGAAATCTACTTCAGGACGACTCAGCCGATGGCCGAGGCGCTCGCCGGACTCGGAGTGATTGGTTTGCCTCTTGTCATCCTCGTGTTCTGTGTGAAGATATGGCTCTATCTGATTGTCTGGGTCGCGTCCATCCCCTTGGGACTTCTCGGCTTCTTCTACCTCGCCATCACCGAGGCCAGTGGCAACGGCTTTCGGTTCGGTTAGCCCCGGGAATAACCCGCACCGACCCCGGGGTTGCCCGATCATGAGGATTGAAATCTGGTCGGACATCGCCTGCCCCTGGTGCTTCATCGGAAAACGTCGCTTCGAGACCGCTCTGAACGACTTCGAGCACAAGGATGACGTCGAGGTCGAATGGCGCAGCTACCAACTCGATCCGAGTCTGCCCGACCACTATGCGGGCACGGAGACCGAGTACCTCAGCCAGGTCAAGGGAATGCCTGCCGATCAGGTTCGGCAGATGTTCGATCACGTCACTCAGCAGGCCGCCGGTGAGGGTCTGAACTACGATTTCGATTCCATACTCGTGGCCAACAGCTTCACCGCCCACCGCCTCCTCCACCTGGCCAAGACCCAGGGGGTCTTGAACCAGGCCCAGGAAGAGCTGCTGTCCGGTCATTTCGAGCAGGGCCGCGACATCGGTGATGTCGATTATCTCGCCGAGGTGGCCCAGAGAGTCGGCATCGACGCCGCAGAAGCCCGCCGGATCCTTTCGACCGAGGAATTCACCGCCGAGGTGAAGTCCGACATCGCCGAGGCTCAGGCCCTGGGTGCCAATGGTGTCCCGTTCTTCGTCATCGACCGCAAGTACGGAATCTCCGGTGCTCAGCCGCCCGAAGCCTTCGCTCAGGCGCTCGAGACAGCGTGGGGCGAAAGCCAGAGGCTCCCGGTGCTTGCCGGCCCGGGATCAGGAACAGACAGCGCCACCTCAGGCACAGGTGGCGACGAGGCCGTTCGCGATGGCGCAGTCTGCGGCCCGGAAGGCTGCGACTGACTCGCGCCCGCGCGGACACCCGCCCGGCCGTCGGAACCGGGCGACCAGAACACGCCGGTCACTTCGACCTCACCGCCCAGAGAATTCGACCTCACCGCCCAGAGAATTCGACCTCACCGCTCAGAGGAACGGCATCGAGGGATAGCGGATGGCGCCGTCGGGTGATGTGACAGGCCCGGCGAGCATGCCCGATGCTGCATCGACGAGGAACCGACCGACCTGATCCCAGCTGCCTTGGTGCGTACCGTCGTTCATCTTCCTCTCCTGGTCGGCGCTGACACCGATGACCATGTGAGCAAGCAGGTACGCTCTTCCGCGCAGGACGCCTTCGGGGATGCCCTGGACCTCGCCGTGAATGAATCTCAGCCCGTCAGGCAATGCCGACTCGCTGATCACGGACTTCATGATCTCGACCGCCGAGGGCACGATTCCCACCTGCGCCAGGAACTGCGCACGCCAGCTCGGCCGCGGCAGGTCGGCGAACACGTCGAACAGCGGGCCCATTCTGCAGCGGACGAAATCATGAATGCTCGGCGTCTCGCCCAGACCAGCGACGTAACCGTCCCTGCGGAGGGCCACCTCGGCGACATGACGCTCGACGAGCGCCCGCAGCAGGCCCTCCTTCCCACCGAAGTGGTACGAGATCGCGGAGTGATTCGCCGCCCCGGCATGGTCGACGATGCGACGATTGGACACCGCATCGATGCCGTGGATGGCGAAGAGCTCCTCCGCAGCGTTGAGCAGCACCTCGCGCGCTCGGTCGCTCTGGATTCCCATGTCCCTGTCTTTCATTTCCGACGCCGCCTCGGCGCACACTGCAATCACCTTGGCAAATCGATCTCGATTTCACAATTCTAAGTCACGTGTCTTAAAGTAGTCGAGTTCAAGGTGGTCAGCGGCGATCACGCGACTTCCGAACTGCCAGGAGGACGACAGTGACCACCCCAACACCACCCACCCGCCGAGAGGCACGCGAGCTCGACCCTCATGACGCTCCGGAATCCGACACCGGAGCAGGCACGGATTCGGACACGAACGACGCCGCTGCCGCCAAGCGGGCCAAGGCCGAGATGATCGGCCGCACGCTCGCGATCTTCATCATGCCGCTCCTGTTCGTGGGCATGATGATCACGGGCTACCTCGGCACCATGCACTCCCCGACCGCCAACGACATGCCCGTCGTTGTGGCCGGATCGGATTCGAACGCCACGGACACGAAGTTCTCACTCGACGGCTCCGAACCGGACGCTCTCGACGTCGAGACCGTCGGAGACGGGCACACCGCACGTGAGATGGTCTACGAACGGGATGCCTCGGCGGCGGTCGTCGTCGACGGCAGCAAGGCCACGCTCTACACCGCTGGCGGTGCGGGCACACAGCAGGCCACGACCGTCACCGGTCTCGTGATGCCGGCCCTGCAGGATGAGGGGCTCGACGTCGACGCGCAGGATCTGGCTCCGCTGCCCGACGACGATCCCACCGGCCTGGGTGCGATGTTCCTCATGACGGCGATCGTCATGGCCGGCTATCTGCCCTTCAGCGTGCTGCGGTCGAACTCGCCCGAGCTGCTGAAGTTCAAGCGCATCGTCCCCATCCTCGGTGCGTGGGCAGCCGTCATCGCCGGACTCGTCTGGACCGTGACCTGCCCGATCCTCGACATCGTCGACGTCAAGGACACGGTCGCCGTCCTCGGCATCGCCTGGTTGGGTGTGTTCGCGATCTCCTGCGTGCAGCTGTTCATCACCCGACTCTTCGGGGCCCTGGGCGTTCTCTTCGGCATCCTCTTCCTCATGGTCCTCGGCATGCCGTCGTCGAACATGGCCATGCCCGTCTACACGATGCCGCCGTTCTTCCGGTTCACCCACGAATTCCTCCCGATGCCCGCCATCGGTGAGTCATTGCGTTCGGTGCTCTACTTCAACGGCACCGGTGTCACCGGGCACCTCCTGGTCCTGGCCATCGGAGCCGTCGTCGGTCTGCTGCTGACGAAGGCCTACGACCACCTCTCACACAGGCGCAACCCGGACCCCGAACCGCTGTCGGTCAACATCCCCTCGCTGCACGGTGGTCGCCGTCCGGACTCGAAGGTGCTGCGCTACATCTCACTCGTGATCTTCCCGTTGGCGATGGTGACGATGATGATCTCGTTCATGCTCGGCGCGATGGGCTCGCCCACGCCCAAGGATATGCCGGTCACGGTGGTCGGCTCGTCGACCGAGCAGGCGCAGGACACGATCGCCGACCTCGAGAAGAGCATGGGCGAGGACATGTTCGACTTCACCGCCACGGCGAACGAAGACGAGGCCCGCGCCCTCGTCGAGGATCGGGATGCGGTCGCCGCACTCGTCCTGCCGACTGAGAAGAACCCGGAGTTCGGGCTGATCGCCAATGAGGCGGGCAACAGCGCAGCGTATCGTGTCGTCACCCAGGTCTTCGACCAGGTCGCCTCGGCCCAGGACATGGATCTCGAGGTCGACAACCTCACCCCGCTTCCCGATCGGGACAAGAACGGCGTGAGTGTCATGTATGTGGCGATGGGCTGGATCCTCGCCGGCTTCATGGTCGTCGTCGTCGCTGCCAACGCCAATCCGTGGAGCCGTCCACTGAAGCGGATGGTGCCGCTGACCGTGGTCTACGCACCGTTCATGTCCCTGGTGGTGGCCCTCATCGCGGGTCCGATCACCGGCGCCGTCGAGGGACATTTCGCTCAGCTGTGGGGCGCCGGGACCATCGCGATCTTCTGCATCGCCATGTTCGCGATGGTCTTCGAGAGACTCCTCGGCATGCTTGCGATCATTCCTGTCATCGGCACGCTCATGTTCGCCGGCATGCCCGCCTCGAACGGCTCGATCTCCGAGTACATGACGCCGACGTTCTTCTCCACTCTGCACGAGTTCCTGCCGATGCCGGCGGCCGTTGAGACGATCCGTTCGATCGTCTACTTCGACGGCGACGTCGTCACCGAGCACCTGCAGGTCCTCGCGCTCTGGGGTCTCGTGTCGCTGGCACTGGTCTTCCTCATCGACAGCGTGAAGCCGCCGCGGACCGAGCACGACTTCGGCAACCTCCACCTCGAACGGGAGCGGGAACGCAGCAAGCAGCTCCGAAAGCAGGCGAAGGCTCTCGAGGGCTCGTCCTCCGCACAGGCGGTGGCGTCCGCCACCGTCGAGGACGAAGCGTTCGAGACCACGGAATCAGCAGGGCAGCAGGATTCGGCCGCCTACACTGCCGCACCCACCGCAGGTGAGGGACTGAGCCATCGGTTCGCCGAGGCGGCCGCTGAGAATCCGTACGACGAGAGTCCGAGCCCTGTGGGCCCTGAGTCGGCGGACCGGCGGGAGTGGATCCCCTCCACAGTGTGAGCATCCTCATTGCCCCGTGGCCCTCCTGTCTACCGGTCGGAGGGCCACGGGGTTAGAGTCAGACGGACTATGGGTTCACACATCGATATCTTCTCACCGACCGGTCTTGTCGAAGCCCAGTTGCTCCTGGCCAGCTTCGTCCTGTGCTCACTGATCGGCTTCGAACGACAGTTCCGACAGAAGAGCGCCGGCTACCGCACCCATGTCCTCGTGGGCATCGGCACTTGTGCATTCACGCTGGTCTCCGCGTACGGATTCGCCGAGGTGCTCGGCGACGATGCTCGCCTGGACCCATCGCGGATCGCCGCACAGATCGTCTCGGGGATCGGCTTCCTGGGTGCGGGCGTGATCTTCAAGGGCCGAAACATGGTGCGCGGACTCACGACCGCCGCCACCGTATGGGTGACGGCCGCGGTGGGCATGGCCTGCGGAGCGGGCATGCTGACTCTGGCCATGATGCTCACCGCACTGCATCTGCTGACTCTGTTCGTCATCGCTCCCCTGATCCGCCGGATCCCCGACAGCGATCACCGCAAACTGCTGCGCATCGCCTATAAGGACGGATCGGGAGTCCTCCGCGATATCCTCGCCGTGGCCGGGAACATGGGCTTCTCGAACACGATACTCGACTCGAAGCGCTTCGAATCCGACGACGGAGTGCGGATGGTCCAGATCGACGTGAAGTTCGAGGGCAAGCCGTCCCTGCACATGCTCATCCCTCCCCTGATGGAACTCTCCGGCGTGGACAAGGTGAGCATGCGCGAGGACCGGGTCCACTCGGTCGACGAGGACGGCGACACCGTCTGATCGGGCCCCGCACAGCCAGAGCCCCGCGCGGCATCAGTCCCGAAATGCTCAGTCCCGAACAGCATCAGTCCCGCGAAGCATCAGTCCCGCGCCACTGAGCCTCAACCCGTTCAGCCTCTGAGGGTGCGCTGCCATGCGAGGGTGGCGAGCGCCGCGGCCTGGTCCGGCAGGTGCGCATCATCGAAGAGGACCTCGGGTGAATGGTTCGTCGCAGCGGTGGCAGGATCGACGTCCTGCGGGGAGACAAACAGGAATAGGAACGTTCCAGGCACCTCGTTGAGCACGAAGGAGAAGTCCTCGGAGCCCATGACCGGATCGGGAGCCTGCACATAGCGCTCAGCGCCGAAAACCTCGGTCAGGGTCGTGGCGACGAACTGGGCCTCGCGGTCGTCATTGATGGTCACGGGGTACTGTTCGGTCCACACCACCTCGGCGGTGCACCCGTGCGCGGCTGCGATCGACTCCGCCAGTCGGACTGCGGCTTCGGGGAACCTCTCCGTCGTCTCTGCCGAGAGTGTGCGCACGGAGGCACCGAGCTTCGCTGTCGCGGGGATGATGTTGACGGCGTTGCCGGCCTCCAGCTGAGTCACCTCGGCGACGATGGGGTCGAAGACGCTGAACGATCCGGAGATCATCGAATACAGTGCCTGGCCGAATTCCATGAGCGGACGGATGGGATCCGTGGCGTCCTCGGGGCGTGAGCTGTGCCCGCCTTTTCCGTGCATGGTCACGTGGAGGGTGTTGGCTCCGGCCATGACAGTGCCCGGGCGGCTGACGAATGTGCCGGGAGGCCCCGGCGCGACATGGACGGCGTAGGCGGAGTCCGGAGTCGCACCGATGGTTTCGAACATTCCCTCTTCGAGCATGATCTTCGCTCCGCCCTGACCCTCTTCACCGGGCTGGAACATGAAGGCGACGGTTCCGGCGAGTTCGGCCCGGTGTGCGGACAGCAGCTTCGCAGCACCGACGAGACCCGTCACGTGCAGGTCATGGCCGCAGGCGTGCATGGTCCCGTTGACCGATGCGAAGTCGAGTCCCGTGGCCTCGGTGACGGGCAGGGCGTCCATGTCTCCGCGCAGCAGCACCGTGGGGCCGGGTTTGTCGCCGCGGAGCACAGCGATGACCGAGCTGAGACCGGTGCCCGTCGTGATCTCCAGCGGCAGACCGTCGAGAGCGTCGAGGATCTTCTGCTGAGTGAAGGGCAGCTCCAGCCCCAGCTCAGGATTGCGGTGGAGTTCGCGGCGCAGGTCACGCAGCTCGGTGGTCAGGGACAGAGCCTCTGTCCGGAAGTCAGTCGTCATCGTGGTTCCTCTTCTGTGCTGGAGATGGTCTGTTCTGGGTTCGATTCTGTCAGCGCCGGCATCGGTGTACCGGTACGCCGCGCGGCCGGGGTGGCAATGCCCCAACGCCGCCCGGCCGAGGTTGCTGTCGGGTGCGCCGGGTCGTGCTCGGTCATCGTCTCACCCGAGCGCCGAGCCGAGGATCGCGGTCTGGAACCAGCCTGCGGAGTCCTTGACCAGGTGCCCGCCCTGGACGACGGCCTTGACGTTGTCGGGTTCGGCCAACGCCGTGATGTCGGCCAGCGGGTCGAAGTCGACGACGAGGAGGTCGGCGAGTTTGCCTTCCTCGAGTGTGCCCAGATCACCGGACAGGCGCAGCAGCTCGGCCGCGTTCCTCGTTCCCGACACGATCGCCTGCATCGGAGTCAGTCCGAGCTCGACGGCATGCATCGCCTCGCGCAGGTTGACTCCGTGCGGGCACACCCCCGAGTCGGTGCCCAACGCGACCTTGACGCCGGCGGACGTGGCCACGGCGACTCGCTCCCGAGCGATCGCCGACCACTTGACCTTCTTCTCGTACAGGTAGCCGGGGACGTCCCGCGGATCCGGCACACGCAGCGCACTGCTGAGCGTCGGCACGAGAAAGGTGCCGTGGCCGAGCATGAGCTCGATGCCCTCGTCGTCGATTCCGTACCCGTGCTCGACGGAGCGGACACCGCCGCGGATGGCGGCTTTGATGCCTTCGGCACCCTGTGCGTGCGCCGCGACGGGCTGGTGTGCTCGTTTGTCGGCCTCTTCGACGATGAGCCGCACGTGCTCCTCGGGGACGCCGATGTCATCGGGGGTATCCGATGGGCTCGAGACACCGCCGGTCGTACAGACTTTGATCACGTCGGCGCCGGATCGGATGAGGGTGCGCACGGTGCGACGGACGTCGTCATCGGTGTCGATGATCGGGTCGACGGGCATGGGCGGCATGGTGGCCAGACCGTTGGGCATCGTGAAGTCGGTGTGCCCGCCGGTCGGCGACAGCGGAGAGATGGCCAGGTGGATTCGCGGTCCGAGGATCAGTCCCTGCTCGATGCTGTCGCGAACACCTCGGTCGGTGCCCCCGAGATCGCGAGCCGTGGTCGCCCCGGCCATGAGCGTGTTCCGGGCGTTGACGGCGCTGCGGACGATTCTCTCAGAGGCGAAGCGGGCGAGGTTGGCCGCCTGGTTCTCGACCGAGAGACCGAAGTGCACATGCGAGTCGATGAACCCGGGCATCACCGTCTTGCCCCTCAGGTCGACGACCCGAGGCCCCTCCCCCGTCGTACCGTCCCCCGTCGAAGCGCCGTCCCCGGCCGGGACACCCTCCATCGCCGAGGTGGCCGATGCGGTCCGCTGTGGACCGACGTGGACGATGCGACCGTCCTTGACCTCGATCTCGGCTTCGGTGACCGGATCACCGCCGTTTCCGTCGATGAGGGTCGCCCCGCGCAGAACGAAGTGCTCAGATTCGGTGTTCGCAGCTGGCAGGTAGGCGGTGGACATGAGTGAGGTCCTTTCATCGACGGACGACGGAGCGGGCAGTCATGATGCGGCGTGTGCGGTGGCGCGGTCCGGTTCGGAATGCGGTCTGTGATGACGCGTCCGTCGTGTCACCTCGGGAGGTGCAGCAGTGACCGCACAAGTCGGCGGTAGGAGTCCTTGAGCTCGGCATCGCTGTCTGCCTTCGCATCGGGCTTGATGGACAGTCGGAACAGCGTGAATCCGGCGATGGCGTCGAGGGTGAGGTCCTGGTCGAGCTCGCTGCCGATCTGCCCTCGTGCGATGCCCCTGTCCAGGATCTCGCGGCCGTTGGCGTGTCTCTGCTTCATATAGCGTTCCGAGATCAGCGGAATGACTTCGACGTCGAACAGCGACAGGAGAACGCCGTTTCTGCTGCTGCCGCGTGGGCCGTCCGGACGGAAGTTCGACAGATGCTGCCAGGCGTGTTCGACCAGGTCTTCGACGATGTCACCGCTGTCCGGCAGCGGTGTCGAATCGATCCCGTCGAGGATGGCCGCCGCAACGAGTTCCGCCTTGCTCGGCCAGCGGCGATAGATCGCGGTCTTGCCGCAGCCAACGGCAGCGGCGACCCTTTCGATCCGGAGATGGACGAAACCACTGTCATCCAGCGCGTCCCGCACCTCGTCGAGTACGCGCCCGGTCAACTCGTCGTCGAGCGGCCGCCCCTTCGATGTGGTTTGTGTCATATCCGAATAGTTTCACACGCGTCCAGCGAAACGCAACAGAACGTTCCGTTTCGCATCTACAGACAAACAAGCCGAAAGGTCGCCCCGTCACCGAACTTCACCCACGAAGCCGACGGGGCGCAGCCCACGAAGCCAACCAGGCGCAGCCCACAGATCCCACCGGCCCACCCCATAGGACCAACCCCACAACGCGTGGCGCCGGACGGAGCCTGCGAGTAAACGGACTCACCTTTCGCGGGTAACCGACCTCAGCCCTCGAGAGCGACCAGCCTCAGCCTTCGAAGGCCGCCGACCTCAGCCTTCGACACCGGCGAGCAGAGAGGCAATGGCGTCGCCCACCTTGGTCCGCGACTCGTCACCCAATATCGCGGCCTGGACGATCGCCCCCTGAATCATCGCGAGGATCGCCGGTGAGATCGTGTGCGCACGCTCCCGCGCGCGGTCCTCGTCGAGGCCCACCGTGCGACGAAAGTACTCCTGCAGATAGGCCTCGAAGTACCCGAGGAGATCGTCGAAGATCTTCTCAGCGATCGTGGCGAAGCCAGGCGCATGCGACGCCTCGCCCCACACCTGCAGCACCAGTGGGGCGAAGGGATTGTCATCGAGAATCGAGTTCAGGAGCTCAGAGAAGACCTGCCTCGGCGGCGGGACCTCCCTCCTCTGGACGAAGTCGTCGAGGCGCCCCACTCGCTGGTCCATGATCCTCCTGCCGGCGTCGAGCGTGAGCTCAGCCTTCGACGAATAGTAGACGTAGACTGCGCCGGCGGACAGGTCGGCTTCCTTGATGATGTCGGCCATGGACGCACCGGTGAATCCCTTGCGAGCGAAGCATGCGAGCGCAGCGTCCTGAATGCGCGTGCGCATGACCTGCCTGTGCTCTTCCGTGACCTTCGGCACCAATCCCCCAAAAACGAATGATCATTCTTAATATATCGTACTCGAAGGAGTAAAAAGAACAAGTATTCGTTTTCAACGATTGGACAGTCATGACGACCCGAATCCTCAGCAGCTCGGACTCGGCCGGCGAGGGTGCCGTAGACGCACCCACGGACGCCGACGCATCGATCGACGACAAGAACTCCGCCCGTAGGCCCAGCATCGGACAGGCCCTGCTCGCGGCAGTCTTCGCCGCGGCCATCGTCAGCGTGATCCTGCTGGCCTTCAGCTGGCCGACCGTCACGTCCGATCCCAAAGATCTCCCGATCGCCGCAGTCGGCGATCAGAAACAGATCGATCAGATCGCTGACAACGCCCCCGACGGCATGCTCGACCTCAAGGAAGTCGATTCCCGCGACGAGGCGAAACAGCTGATCCGTGAACGCGAGGTCTACGGCGCCTTCGTCCTCGGTGACGAACCCGAGATCCTCACCTCGACCGCGGCCTCCCCCGCCGTCGCCCAGCAGCTCAACGGGATCGGTACCCAGATGCAGCAGAGGATCGACAAGCAGGCGATGTCGGGCATGCAGGACGGCATGAAGAAGATGCAGGACGCGCTGAAGTCCGCGTCTCAGGCCCCGGCAGCGTCCGGAGGCAATCCCGGTGACCAGGCCCAGACCAACCCGGGCGAACAGTCCCAAGGCCCGGACACCTCGGCGATGGAGGTTCCCCAGGTCACGGTCACGGACGTCGTGCCGTTGAACGATGACGACTCCACCGGTGCCGGCCTCGCAATCGCCGGGTTGCCGTTGACCATCGGCGGAATCGTCGGTGGTGTGCTCACCAGCATGCTCGTCCAATCGCGTCGCATGCGTGCCGTCGCGGTCGTGGCATACGGTGCGATCGGCGGACTGTCCCTCACCTTGATCCTGCAGTCGTGGTTCGGCATTCTGCAGGGCAACTTCGGACTCAACGTTCTCGCAGCGGGACTCGCCGTGGCTGCGACTGCGGGACTCATCAACGGCTTCGTATCCTTGATCGGACCGGCCGGGATTGCCATCGGTGCAGTGCTGACGATGTTCATCGGCAACCCGATCGCCTCGCTTCAAGCACCGAAGGAGTTCCTCCCAGGCGCGTGGGGAGATATCGGACAGTTCTTCGTCCCGGGAGCATCGGGGACACTGCTGCGCGACCTCTCGTACTTCCCCGATGCTGCCATGGCGATGCAGTGGTGGGTGCTCATCGGCTGGCTCGCCCTAGGCATCGTTCTCATCCTCATCGGTCATCTCAAAGCCCATTCGACGAAGAGCGCAACCGTGAGCTGAGGTGCAGGGTCGCCCCAAGAACGTGAAGCCGATCCGAATGCACGCCGTCGACTCCGCATAGTTCCTTCGCTCTTTTCAGATGCCGAAGTCCAGAGGGCGAGGGCAGCACCACCGGACGACCCTCACCCTCTGCAGCCGTTCAGACTGCAGCCACTCGCAGCCGCTTGACTCCTGTCGGTGCCGCCATTCGCAGCAGCAGGGCGAAAGCCTGATCGACAAGTATCGCCAGAACCGCGACCCATAGCGCACCGGCGAGGACTCCCTCTATCCCGTATGCCACCTGGTTGAGGATGACGTCACCAAGTCCACCGCTGCCGGCGATGGTGGCGATCGTAGCGGAGCTCACCGTCAACACGGCCGCAGTGCGAATACCGCTGATGATCATCGGCAGACCCAGCGGGAGTTCTACCTTGTTCAGCACCTGCAGAGGCGTCATTCCCATACCTCTCGCTGCTTTCGTCAGATCACGATCCGCAGAGTTGACCGCTTGGAACGCGTAGCTGAGTATCGGTGGGAACGCGAGGACGAACAAAGCGATCATGGCGTTGAGCATTCCGATGCCGACGAATCCGATGAGAATCGCTATCAGCGCCAGGCTCGGCAGCGCACGACCGATATTGGTGATGCTCACCGCCAGGAACTCGCCCTTGTGGATATGACCGAGCCAAATGCCGATCGGCACGCCGACGAGGATCGCCGCAAGCAACGGGATGAGGCTGATGATCAGATGCTCACCCGTCTTCTCCATGAGCATTCCGAAATTGGCGGCCATGAATGGGAATGCCCCGAAAATGTCATTCATCAGACCCTCACTCTCGTCCACGGTGTGAGAATTTTGCCGACGATCACCAGGAGCCCGTCGAAGACGAACGCCAAGAGAATCGCAAGCGCTCCAGCCGCGATGAATTGCGTATTGAACGGCGAGGACACGGCTTTGAGGATCGGTGACCCCAGCCCGCTGTCGACGACGAATGCGGCGATCGTCGCCACACTCACGGTCAGGACTGTTGCAATGCGCAGACCGGAGATGATCGACGGCAGGGCGAGAGGCAGTTCGACGTTGACCATGAGCTGCCGCTGGTCCAGTCCCATGCCGATGGCGGACTTCTTGACGTCATCTGGCACAGCTGCCAGGCCGGCGAGCACAGCTTGGAAGATGATCACGAGGGTGAAGCACACCAGAGCGATCTCGACGGTGAGCAGCGTCAGCCCGGTGAAAGGCACGAGCAATTGGAACAGAGCGAGCGGAGGCAGCGTGTAGAGGAACGTAGCAACGATCCCGGTCGGGCCCGCAAGCCACTTCTTGCGGTAGGCGACCAATGCTGCAGCAAAGGCAATGATGAATCCGATCGCCACTGCGATGACGACCATGTAGATGTGGTCGATCAGAGGCGGCCAGAAGGCCGTTGACCATTGATCGACGAACCAGTCACCACAGAAGACACCGTTGTCGATCACGCATTCCGAGGCTTGCCCGTAGTCGGGGATGACCGGGTCACCTGCAGGTGCGATACCGCTCATGATCCGGCGCCTTCCACAGGTAGTGCCCTCATGGCTTTGGCAGGTGGGTTCACCAGATCGTGCAGGGTGACCTCGCCGAGGTGGCTCCGCCGTTCCATCACAAGTGCACCTTGTGCCCCGGCTGCGGAGACCGCTGAGAGGGCTTCTCGCAGGGTCATATCCGATTCGACCCGCGGGCTGTCGATACCCTGCAACCCCGCCTCGGAATCGGATTTGGCAGCAAGCACCTCACCGACGGTGGTCAGGGCGAGGCGTTTGAGTCCGCGTTCCGCCCCGAGGAATTCGGCGACGAAATCGTCCGCCGGCTGAGTGAGCACCTCGGTCGGGGTTCCGTACTGAGCGAGCATTCCCCCAGGTTTGAGAATTGCAATGCGGTCGGCCATTTTGATGGCCTCGTCGATGTCGTGGGTGACGAAGAGAGTCGTCTTTCCGACTGCTCTGTGGATCTCGAGGAATTCGTCCTGAACGGCCATACGTGTGATCGGGTCGAGCGCCCCGAAGGGTTCATCCATGAGCATGACAGGAGGGTCGGCAGCGAGCGCACGTGCAATTCCGACTCGCTGCTGCTGACCGCCGGAGAGCTGGGAGGGATATCTGCCGAGCCAAGTGTCGACTGGGGTGAATCCGACCAGCTCCAGCAGTTCGGTGGTCCGCTTCTTGACCTGTGCCTTGTCCCATTTGAGGATATTCGGCACGGTCGCGATGTTCTCCGCAACCGTGTAGTGCGGGAACAATCCGGACTGCTGTATCGCGTAGCCAATGGTCCGGCGCAGCTCGATGGCGGGAATGTCCATGATGCTGCGATCGCCGATGCGGATGTCCCCGCTGGTGAGGTCGACTATGCGATTGACCAGCTGCAGGGCAGTCGTCTTACCGCCGCCGGATGGCCCGACGAGGCACACGAGTTCACCGGACTTCACTTCGATATCGAGCGAGTCGAGGGCAGGAGCGGCCTGACCAGAGTAGAGCTTGGTGACCTGTTCGAAGACAATGGCCGAGTTCGCAGTCTGACTCGGCGACGTATTGGTGGAAGAAAGTGTCATTGTGGTCTCACATCAGTCCGTTCTCTTGCAGGAAGACCTTCGCCACTTGGGCGGGGTCGATCCTGTTGATGGCAGAGGCCTCGTTGAGAGCCTGGATAGCGTCGATCGTCAGGAGCGAATGAAGAGCATTGAGAAATTCGGGAGCATCCCCTTCAAGGTCGTGGAACACGTCGTCCCGGATCAGGGGCACCACATTTTGGAATCCGAAGAGCTTCTTGTCATCCTCGAGGACGACAAGATCAGACCTCAGCAGCTGCGGGTCTGTGGTGAACACGTCGGCCGCTTGGATCTCGCCCCGCTCGATCGCCTGATAATTCAACCCGATGCTCAAGGTCTTGAGTTCCATATTGTCCAGACCGTAGGTTTCGACGATTCCCTCATACCCGATCGCCCCGGAGACATTGTCGGGGTAAGTCGAATAGATGAAGTTGCCGATTCCTTTGAGGTCGGAAACCTTCTTGAGTCCATGCTCGTCGGCGAATTCTTTGCGCACGGCGATCGCGTTCTTATTCTCGAACGGAGTTGCCTGAAGTGTGGTCACTCCATGTTCGTTTTCCCACTTCGTGGCGATGTCAAAGGTTTCCTCAGCCGTGCCCAATGCTGTGTCCGTGCCGGCCCAATTCACCACAATGACTCCGGTGTATTCGGGGTAGATATCGATCTGACCCGATTGCAGGGCTGTGTTGATGATGTCACTGGAGCCGACGTTCGTCTTCAGATCCACCTGGTATCCGCGGGCTCGCAGACCTTGAGCGTAGAGTTCGCCCATGATCCAGCTCTCGGCGAATCCCTTGGACCCGACTGTGATCCTCCGGCCGGCGGCACCGGATTTGGTTCCGCCTAGATTCGCGGTGGTGGCAGTACAGCCGCTCAGGGCGGCCGCAGCCATTCCTGCTCCGACGGCGCCGAGCGTTCCCAGCGCTCGGCGCCGATTGAGTGTATGACCAATCAGTTTGTGCATGAGAACTCAGTTCAGCTCGCGAGGAATGCTCTTCGTGGTCGTTCGTGAGTGGAACTGCTTTCCATCCTTGTATGCGACAAGCTCGTTTGTGACGAGGAAATTGACTGCGTCGCCGCTCATCGTGCTCCGCGTCCGCAACTCGACATCCCAGCCCTGATCGTCGCTGGTGAGCGCGCTTGCGTCCATCTGTTTCAGCCGGGCCTGGTCGCCGACAGGATCAGCGAGCGCAGGTCTCCGATACCTAATCACTCGCTCACAGATGGCCGTCGGCGAGAGCGGATCAGTTTCGTTCCGCTCATAGGAGTCTCGTTCGAGAGTGTAGTAGTAGAGACCATCGCTCGTGTTCGTCTGCCAGCCCTCTGCTTCTGTGGTCACGGTAGCGCTCCGATTCACCAGATCTGACTGCAGACGGCGGGTCATCGGCACACCGGACGCGTCAATGGTCGACAAAGGAGGGCTCGGAGGTGTGCCGAGGTGCGCGGTGAGTGCCTCTGAAGTACGCGCATCCTCGTCAGGCGAGACGACTCGTCTGATCGGCAAATCGAGTTGAGGGTCTTCGATGACAGTGACGAGCGTCTCTTCCGGTGACGGCCAGAGAATCGGCCAAAAGCTCGATGAGACGCTCAGCCGCAGACGGTGGCCCGGCAGGAACCGATGGGCAACAGACAGGAGCGAGAAGTCGAGTACGACGCACTCCCCCGGTGTCAGCGCTTCGGGATGTTCGTGCGTTGAGTGGTGAGTCAGGTTGAACAGACCCATGGTGACGAGCCTTGAGGAACCATCAGGAGCTACATCGCAGATCCGGGCGGCAATGACGCCACGATCGGCGTTTGAGCTGACAGTGACCTTCATGCCCGGAGTGCCGATGATCTCCAGTCCGTCAGGCAGCTGCCAGTCCGCAGTATAGGAATGTGCATCGTCTGCAGCCTGATCCCCGGCCATGCCTGCGGCTTCTCCGAACTGCAGCCAGTTACCGGCGTTGTAGCCGATGAGCTCCGTGCTTCGCAGCTGTCGGGGGCCAGCCACTGCCGAGACCTCGGCTTTCCAAGTCGTGTCCTCGACCTGTGGTGAGGGCCAGGTGTTCTCTGCGATCCACCGTCCGGGTCGGTTCTCACGGTCCGAGTGGACAGGTGTGCTGTCGGGGACATAGGCCCGCAGCTGAGGCTGCTCCTTGACTCCGTTGTCGATTCCGCTCATCCACTGGTCCCACCAGCGCACGGCTTCGGAGATGAAGTCGATCCCTGGCCCCGGTGCTGCCTGGTGTGGGTAATTGTGTGCCCACGGACCCAGCAGCGCGTGGACGGGTGGGTACTCCGGGTTCGACTCTCTCTGCTCGTTCGCATTCTCCATGAGACGGAACAGGGTCGTGCGATATTCGTCGAGGAGGCCGCCGACTGCAAGGATCGGAACCTGGATGGCTTCAGGTGTCTCGCACACCGAGGCGTGCTTCCAGTACTCGTCGCGGCGTTGGTGGCCGAGCCAATCGTTGATGTTGACAGGGGCTTCGTCGATGCGACGTTTCCAGTCCTCGTCCCAACCCTCACCCATGATCGCCGGATCCTGCGGGCGCGCGTTGTACCCCCACATCGTGGAGGCCCAAGACAGCATCTGGTCCGCAACGATTGCGCCGCCGTTGTAGTGAACGTCGTCGGCATAACGGTCGTCGGTGGAACAGATAGTGATGATTGCGGCCAGTTCTGGTGGCTGGAGCGCAGCAAGCTGCAGGCCGTTGAAACCGCCCCAGGACTTTCCGATCACCCCGACCTTGCCGTTCGACCACGACTGTGCTGCGATCCAGCTGAGGACCTGCAGCCCGTCGTCGAGCTCGGTTGCGGAGTATTCGTCGGTCATGACGCCAGTTGAATCTCCACATCCGCGCAGGTCAACGCGAATGCTGGCATAGCCAGCGCGCGCGAACTCGGGATGGATCGTCTGGTCGCGGCCAGCGGTCATATCGTTCTTACGGTAAGGGATGTATTCGAGAACGGCTGGAACCGCGCTGTCTCCAAGGTTATCCGGGAGCCAGATTCGGGCCGCAAGTTCGACACCGTCTGCGAGCGGGATGCGGGTGTGCTCGATCACGTCGACGCCGCGCGGATTCGTCCGGTAGCGGTCCGCGGGCTCGTTCTCGCTGCCGACACCGGCTTTGCCCACAGCATCGGTGGGCAGCTGTGTATGTGTGTGCTGATGCGAAGATTCTGTTGCCATAGTGATGGACGCTAACAGGGGCTACTGCATCGCCGTTCAGTTGTTTCGGCTAGTGATATTGCACCTTTCACGCGACGTCTGTAAGCAGGCAGCTGGCCCCACCTGCGCTCGGGGACTATCCTCGGGTGCAGGAGGTCCACACCGATGACAGCCCTGACGAATGTGACTATCTGCCGGACGTGCGGTGTCGAGACGTCCACGCCTCCGCCCAATGTGTGCCCGATCTGTGCTGACGAACGACAGTGGCTGCCTTCGACGGGTCAGGTGTGGACGACGCGTGAAGATCTCGAGTCCGAGCAGCACAGTGTCTCGATCGCCGAACGCGAACCGGGCCTTTTCGCACTGCGCGTGGAACCGAAGCTGGGCATCGGGCAGACGTGTTATCTGGCTCAGACCGAGCACGGCAATGTGCTCTTCGACGTCCCTCCCTACATCGATGACAAAGTGGTTGCCGCGATCGCGGAGCTCGGCGGCATCCAAGCGATCGCCGCGAGTCATCCCCACATGTTCGGCCTGCAGCTCGAATGGAGTGCGGCCTTCGACGACGCACCGATCTTCGTCTGCCGAGCCGATGCGGAATGGGTCCAGCGCGAGGGTCTGAACATTTGGTTCTATTACCAGCAGTCCGAGCCGGTTCCCGGTGTTCGACTGCAGCGCACTGGCGGCCATTTCGCCGGAAGCGCCGTGGCTCTGTGGACCGGACATGATGGTGAAGGCGTCATGCTCAGCGGTGACACGATCGGACCGGTGGCCCGCTCCGGCTGGGTCACGTTCATGCGCAGCTTCCCCAACTACCTGCCGCTGTCGGCGAGAGTCGTCAGGCGCATTGCCGCCTCGGTGGCCGATCTCGATTTCGACCGGATGTACGGCAACTTCGGGCAGACGATCGCGTCAGGGGCCGGTGAAGCTGTTGCGAGCTCGGCCGAACGCTATGCCGAGTGGGTCTCAGGCGTTCACGACGACCTCACCTGAGGAACTCGGCCCTGGCCCGGGAAGACACCCAAAGCCGGGCCGCCGAGGTTGTGCTCCGGTTCTCCGATCATCGGCCGTAAGGTCGCCCGTTCGCTGGGTTGCTCAGTTTTACGGATAGCACGCTCGCCGGGTTGCTCAGTCTCTGGATTGCTCAGTTGTCGGCTTGCACAGTCGTCGGGTTGCGCGCTCGTCCGGTTGGAGCATTGGCTCAGCGCGAGCGGAACTGCGCGGTGACCGGGCAGTCGAAGGGGTCTGACTGTCCCAGGCCGACCCGGTTGAGGTAGCGGACGATGATGCCGAAAGATTCGAAGAGCGTCGTCTCCGTATATTCGATGTCCTTCTGGCGGCAGTATTCGCGGACCATCGGCTGGACCTTGTGCAGATTGACGCTGGGCATGCTGGGGAAGAGGTGGTGTTCGATCTGATAATTCAGGCCACCCATGAGGAAGCCCATCGGACGCCCGCCCGAGATATTGCGTGACATCAGAGTCTGGCGGCGCAGGAAGTCGATCTTGACGTCCTTGGGAACGATCGGCTGCCCCTTGTGATTGGGAGCAAACGAACCGCCCATGTGCACACCGAAGACCATGACCTGGACGATGGTGAAGACGATGCCGATGAGTGGCCCGGCTGCCCAGATGGCGATGAGGGGGAACCCGATGAGTCGGATGGTGATGAAGACGCCTTCGATCCAACGACGTTTGATCGATGACTGTCCCTTGATGATCGCCTTGACCGAATTCACGTGCAGCTGCAGACCGGCCAGTGTCAGCAGGGGGAAGAAGAACCAGCCCTGCCGTGCCGCGAACCATTTCGCCAGACCCGAGCGCTGCTGCGCGTCTTCGGCGGTGAAGACCAGTGCACCCGGCGCGATGTCGCCGTCGACACCTGCCTTGTTCGGATTCGCGTGGTGGAGAGCATTGTGCTTCTTCAGCCACCAGCCGTAGCTGAGGCCGATGAAGAGATTGCCGATGATGGTCGAGACCCACTCGCCGACCTTGCCGCTGGTGAAGATCTGACGGTGCGCCGCGTCGTGGGCGACATACGCTGTCTGGGTGAAGATGATCCCGAAGACGACCGCGGTGGCCATCTGCCACCAGCTTTCACCGATGAGGAAGAGCATCGCAAAGGCGACGACGTAGGAGAGCCCGAGAAGGACGAAGCGCAGGGTGTTCCAGCCTGGTCGCCGTGCCAGCAGGCCGGCTTCTTTGACCTGAGCCATGAGCGCACTGAAGTCGCTGGCGAATTCCTGCTGCGCGGTGCCGCGATTGGCGCGCCTTCGCTGCAACACCTCAGCCCTGGATTCTTTCCCGAGGGCGGGTGTCGACAGGGGCCTATTCACGACATCTACTGATTCCATATTACTGACGGTATAGGTCCCACCAGCTGTTTGGCGTCACCCCAGAGCACCGTATTCCACCCCCTACTCGGGTAGGGGTGAAGCGTTCAGACTTGTGTCCGGGGCACGACGAGTCCGGACTCATAGGCCGCAATCACCGCCTGCGCACGGTCTCTGGCGTCGAGCTTGTAAAGGATCCTCGAGACATGAGTCTTGACCGTCTGCACGGCGATGAACAGCGAGGCTGCGATCTCCGTATTCGTTTCACCGCGTGCCACGAGCACCAGAATCTCGCGTTCCCGATCGGTGAGATCCGGCAGGGCAGCGGCGTTCGAACTCTGCGGTCCCGCGGCGAAGTGCTCGATGACCCGGCGGGTGACGCTCGGGGCCAGGAGCCCATCGCCCGATGCCACCACACGCACCGCCTCGGCGAGCTCCTTGGGCGGAGCATCCTTGAGGAGGAAGCCGCTGGCACCGGCCCGGATCGCATCGAAGACGTAGTCGTCGATGTCGAAAGTCGTGAGCATGATGATCCGCGGGACGCCCCCGTCGATGGTGTTCGTGCCCAGGGTGCTCAACGTCGACCGCTGCGTTTGCTGATCGTGATCGCGGTCGGTCTGCTGATACTGGTCATGCAGTGGGGATGGCTGCAGATCAGCGGATTGGAAGCCAGGTTCTTGGAGGTCAGGTGAATGGAGAGCGGACGTCGGCAGTTCCTGTGCTCGCAGATCATGGAACGACGGATCCTGTTCCTCGGATCCGTTCGAGGAACCGGCTCCGGTACCCGCCGAGAGGATTTCTCGAGTGGCCTCAATGCCGTCCATTTCAGGCATCCGCACATCCATGAGGACGATATCTGGTTTCACCTCGGCGACGAGGCTCACACATTCGACTCCGTCCTGTGCCTGACCGACCACCTCGATATCGGGGTGCGCGTCCAGCAGAGCGGCGAAACCTGCCCGTACCATCGCCTGATCATCGGCAATCACGATCCGAATCACGCGTTGCTCCTTTCGCCACCGTGTGATTGGGCCGGCGTATTGTCGCGGTTTGCGGTGTTCTCAGCGTTCTGGCCGGCCCGGTCCGATCTTGGATTCGATTGGTCTGAGTTCGGATTCGACTGGTCTAGGTTCGGGGTCGACTTCGCAGGGTGCGAGGTTCCAGCTTCGGCACCGACCTCCTCGGCGTTGGACTCCTCGGCGTTGACCTCCTCGGCGTTGACGGTACTGTCATGACCATTTGCGGCATCTCCGCGTGGCGCGTGTTCGCCCCTGTCATGGTCTCTGGCCCCACTTTGAACGGCGCTCCGGCTCCCGGATTCGGAGTCACCGGTGTTCTGGCTCCCCGAGTTGTTGTCCCCGGTATCCCGGATATCGGACGTGTGCGAATCCGCCACCGCCAGCGGCAGCACAGCTTCGACTTCGAAACCTCCGTCACTGGTCCATCCGGTGCGCAGCTCGCCACCGACAGAGGCGGCCCGTTCCCTCATTCCGATGAGGCCCTGATGGCGATGGACCTCGTTCTTCGCAGCCTCCGAGGGGCCCTTTCCGGCACTGTTGACGACGCTGATCCACACGGCGGCGCCGCCGCTGTCCACCTTGATGTGAATGTGTGATTCGGTCGCGTGGCGGATGGCGTTGCTCAGCGCTTCCTGCACGATCCGATAGCCGGCCAGCCCGGTACTGTCGCGCAGACTGCGGTCGAGCGGTTCCCCGCTGCGTTCCATCGTGACGTTGACTCCGGCCGCCTGCGCCTTCTTCACGAGGCCTTCGATCTCGGAGAATTTCGGCTGCGGTGCGAGCTCTTGGCTCGAATCGTCGTTTCGCAGCACGCCCAGCAGGCCACGCATCTCTGTCAGCGCGTGACGAGCGGAGACGGAGATGTCTTCGAACTCCTTTTCCACGTCGGAATCGATGTTGGGGTGGCGGAATGGTGCGCTCGAGGCCTGGATGTTGATGATCGACATGCTGTGGGCGACGATGTCGTGCAGCTCCCGGGCGATGCGGGTCTTCTCTTCCACCACGACGCGTTTCGAATGCTCTTCGGCTGTGTTCTCCTTCTCCTGCACCAGCTGCGATCGAATCAGATGCCATTGCTGGACGATCACCGCGGCCACGTAGAAGCCACCGGCGATGCAGGCGAAGACGACGATGTTGACGATCGAAGGATCGGCCCGACTCTCGGGATGCTGCATGTACCCGATGACGGCAACGGCCGCAGAGATCGCGATGCTCGCGAGCAGCGCAGCCAAAGCCACGCCCCAATGCGCGCGGAGGCCGATGATGAGGATGATGAGGATCTGCGTGATCATCATCGGCACCATCCACGGCCACGGCGCCCCCGCTATATAGGGCCCGAGCAACGGCAGGGCGCCGCAGGCGATGACGGAGACGATTGCGCCGAAGAGCGGACGCAGCATCGACAACGGCATCGATCCGGCGTGGAAGACCGCGATGGTGAATGCCAGAGCGACAGGAGCTTCGTGCACTCCCACCGCGATCGAGGACTCGACGGCGAGCATTCCGATGGCGGCGAGGATCACTGCCACCCAGGCCAGAGCCTCAGGGTTGAGTCTGCGACCCGGTGGCAGAAATCTGTCGAACAGCTTGCTGAACAGCACGGATTCCGATTCTCCTTCTGCGGACCCGAACAACCCGAGAGATCGAGTCACCTGGCACGCTTCATGAGTGAGACCGTAGCAAACTCAGCTATGCATCCCTTGAAAGCCCGCGATCTCACCTGAACCACTCCAGGTCAGTGACAGATTGTGCCACTTCAGAATCGGAGTGTGCGCCTTGGTTTATGCGCCAATCCAGATTGGAGCGTGCGTCGTTTCAGATTGGAGCGTGCGTCGTTTCAGAATGGTGGCGGATCCTTCGCGAGATCGTGTTCCCACTGTGCTCGCGGAACTCTCCAGGCGTCCTTGATGCCCCTGTCTTCGAACCGCGAGATGCGACCGTCGCCAGTCTTCTTCGCCCTGTAGCGCGAGTGATTCCGACGTCGCCCTTTCGGAAGCCTCTTCATCGTCACCGGGTTCGACCCCGGTGGTAGGCAGAGCTGGAAGGCTGCCTTTTCCCAGTCTCGCGCCCGTTCGAGCATCAACTGTCGACGTTCTGTCCTCGCCCGGTCATAACCGTCCTTCAAACGTCGGTCGTGCTCAGCACGCTCCTGGTCACGCCTTCTCGCTTCCTCTCGTTCACGAATGGTCGACTCACCGGGCATCAGTTCCAGAACATATACCGGTGGAGGCACTTTGTCCTTCGGGATTCGCCACCGCCTGGGGCGCATCCCGCTCAGTGCATGGAATTCGAGCGCATGAGAAACGTCGACCGGTTGATCGGGAGCGGCGACGGTCGCTGTCACGCCATGAGTGAATTCATACTCCACAACACCCGATTTCGGCATTCGCACCGAGTAGTTCCGGGCAGTCTTCACCGCATGGTGTCTCTTACATAGTGGATGCAAATTCATGAATCGGGTAAGCCCGCCCTGGTCAGGGTGGTCATGGTCAAAAGGAATGACGTGATCGATCTCTGATTTCTCTGCTCTTCGACTACATCCGGGTGCCGTGCACATCGCCCATTGTGCGATGAGCGTCTTCCGTACATCGTTCGGGATTCGATACGTGGTGGCCTTCGCATCGACCGGAGTGCCAGTGGCAGGATCCGTCAGTATCCTCGTCAGAGTCTTTGAACGGGAGGCGATGCGCCGTGCGGTCTCTGCCGGCACAGGCGAACCATCGGCGAGAGATCCTGGAAGCTCCGAATCAGCCGTGACCGTGAGGAACGGAACTGTAACCACGACTGCGGCTTGGTTGGCCAGCCACCACTGGTCTGTAGGCATCCCAACCGTCACAGAGTATTCAGCGGCTTCAGCTTGCGGCAGCGACTCAGAAGCAAAAGCCGTTCCCACCGCGGAAGCAGGTGCATTTCTCCTTACGCAGTCGGTGAGGCTGCCGATGCTGTGGTCGTCGAAGTCAAAGAGAGGGTTCCCATCGTTGTCCAGAAGCGGCGCTTCAGAGGTGCTCTGGACTCCGGTCACCGGGTCGATCTGCTTGACTTTGATGTCCAGCTTAGGTTGGGGACGCGTCGCGATGTCGAACATGAGGTTGTTGATGGTGCGATCGTCGATGATCTCAACGCCGGGTGCCAGGTTGAAGGTGCTCGTTTGTCCTGAATGGATCGCCCTGGCCATTGCCTGGATCCGCTGAAAGCTGGCGTTGACCTCTGCCGCTGGGCCTGTCATTGACATACATGCGCTGCCGTCCTTGAACGTGTCGACGTCGACACGGCGGCGGCGCGCGGCCACTTCGGCCCGGTCCTCCTTCGGCTCGAAGAGTTGAATCTTCTTCCGCAGGGCAGTCCGAAGTGTTTCGCTGGTCACGTCTGCCCTGCGAACAGCCAAGTAGTCGTCGAGCGTGGGAAGATACCGCAATGCCACCGTTTGGCACAGATCTGCGGCGACCTCTACATGTGCATACGTGAATTCGCCGTCGCGAACGCGTTCGGCGAACCGCGGGAGTCCATGTATCACCGTCATCGCCGAGGTCAGGCGGCGATATGTGCGAGGAGTGGACGTTCCGAAGGCTGTCGAGATCTCAGCGATGTCTTCGGTAAGCACATTGTCATGAACCCACAGGGAGAAGTCCGTGCCCGGTTCGAAGCCCGGGAAGTCTGGAGGTTCGGCGACTTCAGGCTCTGACTCAGTTTGTGGCGACCGGACGCTCGCGGCAAATTTCGGGTCGTAGCTCATCACGGCCGTTGACGTTTTGGGGACCCTGACGAGATCTGTGCACGTCAGGTCCAAGTCGGATTCATCAAGAGGACCGGAGTTCCACGCGATGTCAGAAAAGGTGGCCCGTTGTTTGACGCCGCTGGCGCTCTCTTCGTCGGACGGGTAGTCACGTCGAGCGACCGTGCCGGCGATCGTCGAGAATCTGTAAGGGTCATCGCCCTCGGGAACATCGGAGCCGTGGTTCTGGATGACATGTTCGAGGATGACTCCAGCACTGAGCTCGAGGACCTTCAGCTGCGTCTGGTCGGATTCGGCGGACGTGCTTGCGAGCTTCGTGACACTGGATTCGAACCGGACACTGTAACGAGGTGAGGCGCCTTCAGCGTCATCCGCGCGAGCATTCGTGCTCGAGGCCCGGAGGCGCTGGCCCCCGCCATCGCCGCACTGCGCATCATGAGCTGTGCCTGTGGCCTTCATTGCGGTTCACCTGCCTCGTACGTCTTTGTCGGGAAGAGTGAGTGGAGCGTTATTCAGATCAACTGATAATCCAACTATACATGATTCGAATCTTAATTGTACATATGCTTTTGAATAGACTTTCGAATGTCTTTTAATGTTTTAGTCGCGTCGGCAATGCTCACATCTGCGCGACCCAGTCCTTGATCAGCGCCCTGTTCATCGTCCGCCCAGCCCCTTTCATAAGTCGATCCTCCCATTCGACACTGACGCGAGATTCGCCTTCACACCTCAGAACACTGCCTGCATCGCGAGATGGGACGGTCAGCAATTGGAATTTGGCTTAGATTGAGCATCGCGCGACAAGCGGGCACACCCACCATGTGGGTCATCCCGCAATCCGCTCCCCCAGCCGCGAAGACGACGGCAATTGTGAGCAAGCAGAGGATGAAGGAGACACCGTCCAAATGAGTGCGGAACTGATCTGTGTGATCGTCCTCGGGCTGATGTTCGTCATCGGCACGTGGCGTGACATCAACATGGGCCTGCTCGGCTTCATCGCCGCCGCCGGCGTCGGCGGTCTGGTCCTCCATCAGGCACCCGAGGAGTTCTTCGCCGGCTTTCCCGTTGACCTCTTCCTCACGCTGGTGGGCCTGACCTATCTGTTCGGTTTCGCACAGAACAACGGGGTGATCGAGGTCATCGTCAATTGGTGCGTGAAACTCGTCGGCGGCCGAATAGCACTGATGCCATGGATCTTCTTCGGACTCACTGCGGTACTCATCGCTCTGGGTGCGCTCTTCGCTGTGGCGATCATCGCGCCTCTGGCTCTGTCGTTCGCACGGAAGCATCGGATCAATCAGTTCATGGTGGGCCTCCTCGTCGTCCACGGTGCACTGGCCGGGGCCTTCTCCCCCATCAGCGTCTACGGCATCTTCATCAACGACTATCTGGCCAAGAACGGGCTGACCCCCACCCCGGTGTCCCTGTTCCTCGCGCCGCTGGTCTTCAACCTCATATTCGCGCTCGTCGTCTACCTCGTCCTCCACCGTCGACCCGGATTGCGCGCCGAGGCGGACGACCGGCTGTCCGCCGAGTCCGAGAGTTCCGTACCCGGCTCCGTTGACTCCCCTACCTCGCCGACAGCACCTCGGTCGGGCCTCCTGACGACGAAGTCTCCCACCCGGGGTGTCGAGGGCAACCGGGTGGTCAGGAGTCAGGTTCCGACTCTGGTCGGGCTGATCGCCATGGCTCTGTCCGTGCTCATCTTCGGGTGGGACGTCGGAATCGTGACGATCACGATCTCCGTCGTTCTCGCGTTCATCGATCCGACGGCGGGCAAGGCCGCCATGACCAAAGTGTCGTGGTCGGTCGTCATACTCATCACTGGTGTGCTCACTTATATCGCCGTGCTCCAAGAGGCCGGAACCGTAGAATGGGTCTCGGCGGGGATCTCGGCGATCGGCATTCCGCTGCTGGCCGCGCTCCTGCTCTTCTACATGTCGGGACTCGTCTCGGCGCTGGCCTCGTCGTTGGCGATCATCGGCGTCGTCATCGCCTTGGCTGTACCATTCCTCGAATCCGGTGACGTACACGTGGGCGGGTTCGTTGCGGCGCTGGCGATCGCTGCGACCATCGTCGACATCAGCCCCTTCTCGACCAATGGCGCGATGCTGCTGGCCAATGTGCACTCGACGATCCGCGACCGCTACTACAAGCAGATGATCGGATATGCCGGGCTCATGTGCCTCGTCGGCCCGGGGCTGGCTTGGGTGGTCGCAGCCGTGCCGACGGTGCTCACGAAGTGAGCACTGACCGATAAGCAGACCGGTGCAACAATTGAACGCGGGATCGGTCCGCGTTCTCGCAGACGAGCGCGGCAGGTCTCGCAGACGAACGCAACGGGCATCACAGACGAGCGCGGCAGGTACCAAGAACGAGTGTGGCGCAGAGGAGAAGTCATGATCACGGACGATGCGAAACAGCGAATCATTCAGGCGGTCGATGCCCGATTCGACGAGCAGCTTGCGGCAACTGCCGCGCTCGTGGGCACACCGTCGCGACGGGAACACGAGGAACCGGCACAGGATCTCATCGAGTCCCGCCTGCAGGATCTCGGACTCCGCGTAGACCGATGGGCCATCGACTCCGATGGGCTCAAGGCTCACCCCGGGTACGGCCCCTCCACCGTCGACTACACCGGGATGACCAACCTCGTCGGCACGCACCACCCCAGCAGAGACAATGGGAGGTCGCTCATCCTCAACGGCCACATCGACGTCGTGCCGCAGGGGCCGGAGGACAAATGGTCACGCTCACCCTGGGATGCCGAGGTGTGCGAGGGGTGGATGTACGGCCGCGGCGCCGGTGACATGAAGGCCGGGCTCATCGCGAACCTGTTCGCTTTCGAAGCCGTCCGTCGGGCCGGATACGACCTCACCGGCCGTGTCCACCTCCAATCCGTCGTCGAGGAGGAATGCACCGGAAACGGCTCCTTGGCAGCACTGCTGCGCGGATACAGCGCCGACGCCGTCATCATCTCGGAACCCGAAGAGGATGCCCTGGTCAGAGCCAATGTGGGCGTCCTGTGGTTCACCGTCAGGGTCAGCGGCAACCCGACCCATCCACGCGAGATGGCCAGCGGCTTCAACGCCATCGATGCCGCGTTCGACGTGATGCAGGCCCTGCGCAGCCTCGAACAGACGTGGAACGACAGAAAGGGTGAGCACCCGTACTTCGAGGACCTCGATCACCCCATCAACGTCAACTTCGGCGAGATCCGCGGCGGCGACTGGCCCTCGAGCGTGCCGGCCTGGTGCGAGCTCCAGGTCCGCGTCGCCACCTATCCCGGCACCAACGCCGATGAAGCCTGGACCGAGATCGAAGAATGCGTGACCGACGCCGGTGCCAGACGGTCAGCGGACGGCGGCTCCCCATCCCGCCCGACCTTCGACACGGTCCTGACACCGAACGGCTTCTACGCCGACGGCTATGTCCTCGAGCCCGGCAGCGATGCCGAGGAGCTGCTCGAACGAACCCACCACGATGCCTTCGGCGCGGAACTCACAAGCTTCACCACTCCCGGCTATCTCGATGGTCGAGTCTTCGTCAACTACGGCGGTATACCGACCCTGGTCTACGGTCCCGTTTCCGAGGACATCCACGGATTCGACGAACGCGTGAGCATCGAATCAGTGCGCAAGTGCACGAAATCCATGGCGCTCTTCATCGCCGAATGGTGCGGCATCGACGAAGGCTGAACCTCGTCAGGCCCTTGCCAGGACGTGATGTGGCGTCCGTGCGGGTTCTCTGGGATCGCCCGATCCAGATAGTCGCCGAGGCGGTCCCGGCAGCTCGCATGCGCACAGTTGGCGATGATGGTGCGTGCCTGTGACACCGGGGAGAGTCCGCGCAGGTCGGCCAGTCCATGTTCGGTGACGATGATCTGGGTGTCGTGTTCGGTGTGGTCGATGTAGCTCGCAAAGGGCACGACCGCGGAGATCGCCTCGGCCACCGCGTTCGGCCGATTGACTGAGGTGGGGGTCGACGTATTCGGTATCGCCGACGTTGATCGACTTCCGCATTGCAGGATCGGACTGGAAGGGCAGACGCTTGCTCACGGCTCCCGCCTCGGCGAGGACACCGTCGAGTTCTGGTCCAGTAGAGGCTCCGGTCCAGACTTCGATGCCGAAGTCGCGGCCGGCGTCATGCTCGTCACGAGCGTGCGCAGCGACGACCTCCGGCCGCCGCCTTCGGTTATCCCGAGCCGGTGAATCCGCTCATGGCAACGCCATTGCTGTGATTGATATGGGCAGCCGCGTCAGCAGAAGTGACGACCTTCGACACCAGGTCGGGGGCACGTGATTCTCGACATTCACATGAGTTCATCGGATGAGGTTTCCGTCATCTCCGCCGCATCCGCCCGCGCATTCGTTGTCGTCGGCCTCACCTACGTCCCACCCCGTCCAGGAACCGCCCCGCTCCCAGCGCAATCGTCGTCTCGGCCTCCACACCGAGCGCGAGCATGTCCTCGTCGACGTCGAAGCGTTCGGTGTGGTGGCCCCACGAGGTGTCCATCCCGATCTGGACATAGGTGGCCAGCCCTCCGCACTCCTTTACCCTCTTCATCATCGCGGTGGCATCCTCGGATCCGCCCAGTCCACCGGTGTCGCGGATCTCGGCGACCCCGTCGACGCCCTCGAAGCACGCGCGGACATAGGGCAGCAGCTCCGGGCTCGGCGACTCCTGGTCCGCCTTGCCGACCACGGTCACGCAAGCATCGACGTCATACATCCGGGCCGCCCCTACGATGACCTCGCGCGCCCGTTCCTCGACGTAGGAGTTGATCGAACTCGTCTCACCGCGCGTCTCCAACCGCAGCGACGCCGCCTTGGGCACGACGTTGCGCCCCTCTCCGGCATGGAACGTGCCGACGTTGATCCGGCTTGCCCCCTCGGAGTGCCGGGGTATCGCATGCAGATTCACCGTCGCCGAGGCGGCGGCGAGCAGAGCGTTCTTACCCTTCTCCGGGTCTCCCCCGGCATGAGCCCCGAGCCCCGTGAAGGTGACGTCGAGCTTCGTGCTTGCCAGGTATCCGTCTGAGCCGGTGAGCACGTTGCCCTTTCCGTCATCGGACTTCAGGTGGGTGGCGACGAACAGGTCGACGTCGTCGAACCAGCCGGCGGCCACGATCGAATGAGCGCCGCGCACCCCCTCCTCGGCGGGTTGGAAGATGATCTTGACGGTGCCGGTCAGCTCCTCACGGACCCGCGCGAGCGTCGTGGCCAGTCCCAGGCCGATGGCGGCATGACCGTCATGGCCGCAGCCGTGCATGGCACCGTCGTTGACCGACGCGAAGCCCTCGGCATGGGGGCGGTGACTGTCGTCGGCCAGTTCGACGAGGTCGTTCGAGTCGATGTCGAAGCGGAAGCACACGACGGGGCCGGGCCTGCCGGTCTCCAACACTCCCAAGACACCCGTGAACCCGTCCCCCATCGCCGCCACCAGCTCGGGATCGGCTCCCTGTGCAACGGCACGCTCACGTTCACCCGCCAGGACCTCGGCGTCGGGCACACCCAGTCGGGCCTCGGCGTCGTGGAGTTCGGGACCGTACACCGTGTCCCATCCCAGATCGCGCAGCACTGCAATGATCGCCGAGGTGGTCCGGAACTCCGTCCATCCCGGTTCGGCGAACCGATGGAAGTCCCGTCGCCAGGCGGTGAGCTGGGTGGTCAGTTCCGGTGTGAGTGTCACGGTGTGGTCCTCGGTCGCGGGTCAGAAGTCGTCAGTACGAATGGTAGTCCCCGCTCGAGGCCAATCGGTTCGGCATCTCCCACGTGGACTGCGGCCCCCAGGTGGACGGTGCGTCCCAAGTGGACGGTGCGTCCCAGGTGGAGTGCTCGGCCACCTCGGCAGAACTCTCTTCCGCACCTGCGCGTGTAGCCGCATCTGCGCGTGCAGCGTTCTCCCGGGCTCTCGAATCGAGGGCCGCGGCCGCCTCCGCGCGGGACCGGCGAATCGTCGTCAACGCGAGGCTGGGCACCGGGATGAAGACGATGACGGCCAGCAGCAGGACGAGGGTGAAGATCATGATCGCATCGATGAGCGAGGTGCCGATGGCGATCGCGCCGACGACGATGGCAGGCAGCCCCGCACCGGCATAGAACGCGAGATAGAGGGCCGCGGTGATTCCGGCCCGCTGACGAGACGGGGTGAGGACGTCGATCTCCCGGTTCGCGCCCCAATAGCTGAGTCCGTGACCAGCGCCCGTGGCGACGGCGGCAGCGGCCATGAGGATGAGCGCGGTCGCGGCACCCAGACTCGGCAGATTGGAGCTGAGCAGGAGTGCTGCCCCGAGTCCCATGAACGTCAGGCCGATCGTCTGCGCTGCGCGCGGCTGCAGCTTCGGCGCCACAAGTTGGCTGCCGGCGGAGATGACGAGCACAGAACCGACGATGAGGCCCGAGGCCAGCGTGCCCGATTCGGGCAGCACGGATTCGGTCATCGACGGCAGCAGGGCGAGGAAGAGACCGAGTGCGCCCCAGCCGAGCAGTCCGGTGACGGCCGCGATGTTGAAGTTCGAGCGCATCGGACCGGGCACCGATGGCCAGGTCGGCCGCCAGCGCTGCCGGGTGATGGGTTTGTGCAGACGCAGCGTGACCACGAGTCCAGCGGTGGCGAGGAGGAGTGCGAGCATCACCCAGAACGGCAGAGTGAGAGCCCCGGCACCGCCGGAAGAAGCGTCGGTGCCGACCGAACCGGGGGCCGCCTCGGCGACCACACCGGCGATGATCGGGCCGGCACCGGTGCCGAGGACGAAGGACATCGTGGCCACGGTCGAACCGAGCCACGGACGAGAAGCCGGTGAGGCCTCGACCATGAGGGCGATGCCGGCACCGGTGCCCAGACCCAGGCCGATTCCGGTGAGCACGCGACCGGCGAAGAGCCCGGCGACCCCGATCGATCCGACGACGAACAGCGAGGTGCCCACGCCGACGCAGACGATGGAGGCCAGAAGCACGGGCTTGCGGCCGAAGGCATCCGCCGCGGATCCGAACAGCAGCAGCGAAGGCAGACAGCTGATGACGTAGGTCGCGTACAGCGCCGTCATCGTCCAATCCGACATGGAATAGGACTGCTGGAAGAGCGGGTACAAGGGGCTGGCGAGGTTGGCCGCGGCCGAGAGGGTGAACAGCACGGCGGCACCGATCCACAGCTGGCGCCTCGATCCTCTGATGCGTGCGTATTCGGGCAAGCAGAAACCTCCTTCTGTTCAGATCGGCGCTGTCGGCTGAGTGCCCATGGCCTGATGACCCCATCATGCGACTTTTGAAGTATTGTTGTCTATCGTAAGATAATAAACGCTACCGTTCGATGGACTCGCATGATTGACAATCGACTCACGATGCTGAGCATGATCGCCAGACACAGCACGGTCACGGCCGCCGCCGAGGCTCTGCACTATTCGCCCTCAACGGTCTCCCACCAGGTCAAACAGCTGGCCACGGAGCTCGGTGTCGCCGTCCTCGAGCAGCACGGACGCAATATCCGGCTGACTCCCGCCGCGCATTCGCTGCTGGGCCATGTCGATGTCATGTCCGCCGAATGGGAGCGGGCGTTGGCCGACCTCGACGCCTATTCGACGACGGTGACCGGCTCGATCACGCTCAGCGCGTTCTCCACTGCGGCGAGCATTCTGCTGCCGCAGACGATGCGAGCGCTCAATGAGGAGTTCCCCAACCTGGCCACGCAGACCATCGAGGCCGAGCCCAGCGAGTGCTACGACCTCCTGCTGGCCGGCGACGTCGACCTCGGCATCGTCGCCGTCACCACGGATACGCCGGCCGGGCCCGACGATCGCTTCGCCCAGCAGTTCCTCATCGACGACCCGCTCGACCTCATGGTCCCCCTCGACCACCACCTGGCCGACCGCTCCTCGGTCTCCATCGCCGACGCCAGGGATGAGACGTGGATCCTCGGCCGCCCCGGAACCACATACCACCAGCTGGTCGTCGCCAACTGCGCGAGCGCCGGCTTCACTCCCCGCATCGGCCACTACGCCAACGACTGGAACACCGGCACCGCCCTCGTCCACGACGGATTCGGCATCTGCGTCGCCTCCCGCCTCTCCCGTTCACAGGACCTGCACCCGGTGCGGCGCATTCCGCTGACAGGCGAACACGCCCCGACCCGCCACATCGCCGCAGTCACGCGGGCCGGAGCCCAGGACAGGCGCACGATCCGCTTCGCCCTCGACCTCCTGACCCGTGAGACCCAGATCGTCATGGAACAGCTCGGCAAGGGTCTGGGCGATGTTCCGTAGACCGGCGCGAAGCCGCGGAACAGGGCGCGCCCCTGAGCGCGGTCGATGCTCGCGGCCCAGGGCCAGTCGTTCGCTTGGTCCCAGGCCGTCCGATCATTGACCCTAGGCCGCCCACTCATTGACCCCAGGCCGTCCACTCATTGGCCCGAGACCGTCGACTCACAGGAACGAGCGCATGGGTCGCAGCGCGAATTCGGCGATCTGCGCCACGGGGTGACGGTCCAGCCAGTCATGCTCGAGGACTCTGCAGTGCTCGGCGTCGCTGAGGAAAGCCTTCTCCATCTCTTCAGCGAAGTCGGGGTCGATGACCTCGACATTGGTCTCATAGTTGAACGAGAGGGAGAGCCGGTCGATGTTCGCAGTGCCGACCGTTGACCATGTGCCGTCGACCGTGGCGATCTTCGAGTGGATCATCGCTGCGGTGTAGAGCAGTACGGTGATGTCGGAGCGCAGCATCTGTTCGAAGAATCCCCGTGAGAGATAGTCGCCGAGGATGTGGTTGGACTCTTGAGGCACCATGACCCGTACATCCACGCCGCGGGCTGCCGCGTCGATAAGTGCCTTGAGCAACTGTTGATCGGGGATGAAGTACGGTGTCGTGAGCCAGATGCGGTCCTGTGCTCGTTCGAAGGCGTTGATGTACATGGCTCGAATCGGATAGACCAGCTGGATCGGAAGGTTCGGTGAGACCCGCAGCTTGGACTCCCAGGCCGTCGGCGCCACCCACGGGATCTGGTCCTCCGAATCGTGGAATTGGTTCCACACCTGGGCCACCGATTGACGCAGACCCCAGGTACCGGGTCCGGCTGCCTTGAGGTGGGTGTCTCTCCAATGACGCGCGTAGAGCGAGCCGATGTTGAAGCCGCCGACGAACGCGACATCATTGTCGATGACGAGGATCTTCGAGTGGTTGAAGCCCGAGTAGCGCAGCGGACCCCTCCAGAACTTCCTGGCCACGGTGGGCACGCGCAGGACGTTGATGCGCTCGTCGAGCTGGCCGTAGAAGGATCGGGAGATGCTCAGATTGGCGAAGCCGTCGTAGATCAGGTGGATGGCGACACCCCGGGCCGCCGCCGCATTGAAGGCGTCGATGAACTGCTGGCCCACCTCGTCGTTCTTCCAGATGAAGGTCTCCATCTGAATCGACTCCGTCGCGGCATCGATCTCGGCGAGCATATCGTCGTAGAGCGTCGATCCGTCGGTGTAGATGCTCAGCTGGGAGTCTTCGACATCGGTATGGAACGTGCCGGGCCGTGGAGCCTTGCGCTGTTTGCGACCGCGCTTCTGCACCAGGTCGATCGCCAGCGATACGCCCACCGTGAGCGGGACCGCGCCCGCGACCCCGGCGGCCGCCCACGGGGCTATAGCACGAAGACGGTCGAGGCCCTGTCGAATATTTCGTGGAGTAGCTCCCATAACGGTTCAGTGTATCGGCATCGACTGACATGGGCGCTGGTCAATCCCCCAGTACCCGCTGGGGATGCCTCAGCGCAGGTCGATCTCGACTCCACGGTCCTCGACCGGGCGGGCACCGAAGATCCGGCGGTCCGCCTCGGCGATGGGGACATCGTTGATGCTCGCCTCCCGGCGCGCCATCAGCCCTTCGGGCGTGAACTCCCACAGCTCGTTGCCAAAGCTGCGCCACCACTGATCGTCAGCGTCGTGCCATTCGTATTGGAAGCGAACGGCGATCCGGTCATCCGTGAACGACCACAGGCTCTTGCGCAGGGCGTAGTCGAGTTCGCGCTCCCACTTGCGGGTCAGGAATTCGACGATCGCCTCCCGTCCGGTGAGGAACTCGTCGCGATTGCGCCACACGGAATCCGGGGTGTATGCGAGTGCGACCTTCTGCGGGTCGCGCGTGTTCCACGCATCCTCGGCGCCCTGGACCTTCTGAGCTGCGGTCTCGGCGGTGAAGGGAGGGACGGGTGGACGGGTCTCTGGCATGGCGAGTCCTCTCATGCTGGCAGTTGCGGTGGACATCAGCATATGCCCGGTCGAGGCGAATGCCAGGCAGTGTCCGACATCACTTCAAATTTGTAGTTTACTCTTCAATTACACGATAGACTATAGCTGTACTTGAAACCTCCCTGAACAACTGGAAGTGATAATGACACAGCAGCAGATGCCTCAGACGACCTACGGGGGCCCATGGGTTCCGACGCAGCAGCACGCCGGGCAGAAATCGTTCATCGCAACATGGCTCCTCTCGTGGCTCTTGGGCGGTCTGGGAATCGACCGCTTCTACCTGGGCAAGATCGGCACTGGATTCCTCAAGCTCATCACCCTCGGCGGTTTCGGCATCTGGACCCTCGTGGACCTCATCCTCACCCTGTCCGGAGCGCAGAAGGACAAGCGGGGCATGCCGCTGGCCGGTTACCAGCAGCACAAGAAGCTTGCGTGGATCGTCACCGGCGCCGTGATCGCCTTGGGCATCCTCGTCGGCGCGTTCTCGCCGAAGCCGACGGCAGGCACCCAGATCGCCGATCCTGCTCCGAGCGTCGAGGCCGAACCCGCGGCTGTCGAGGAGCCCATCGAAGAGGCCGTTGCCGAACAGACTCCGGAGGAGGAGCCGGCGAAGGAAGCTCCAGTCGCCGATGAGCCGACGGAAGAGCCCGCGGCCGTGGAGCCGGTCGAAGAGGAGCCTGTTGAAGAGGAGCCCGTCGAGGCCCCCGCCGAGGAAGAAGCTCCCGTCGTCGAGGAGGAGCCCAGCGTTCCGGCAGAGTACTCGTCCGCGCTGACTAAGGCGCAGTCGTACTCGGACATGATGCACATGAGCAAGGCCGGCCTGTACGACCAGCTGACGAGCGAATACGGGGAGCAGTTCTCCGCCGAGGCGGCACAATACGGAATCGACAATGTCGACGCCGACTGGAATCAGAACGCGCTGGAGAAGGCACGGTCGTACCAAGACACCATGGCGATGTCGCCGGATGCGATCCATGACCAGTTGACCAGTGAGTACGGCGAGCAGTTCACATCGTCACAGGCCGACTACGCGATCGAACACCTCAACGGCTGATCGCCTCGTCCGGCACTTCGGTCGGAGAACACAGCACTGCGGCGCCCCAACCCACGAAGGGTTGGGGCGCCGCAAGCTCTTATGCTCCGATGGTCGATCGGAGCCACACAGTCAGGTGAAGATGCTCACTCCACCCGGTCCGACCAGGCAGCCGACGACGATGAGCACGACGCCCCAGAGGATCTGCTTGCGGAAGATGGTGAAGATGCCCGAAATGACGAGCAGAGCTGCGATGATCCAGAGGATGACAGCCATTATCCTCACCTTTCGTTGATTGTTTCATTCGGGATGGTGATTCGCCGACAGGGTGATGAGCCTGCCGACGTGTGGAGATGTCCTCAGTGCCGCGGTGGGTTCGGGTCGTCGAAGCGCTGGTCCCCGGCGGCCCGTGGGTCGTAGCTGCGATCGGTGAGGCGGGGGTCGCCTTCCTGTGCCTGAGGGGCACCACGATCATCGACGACCGGACGATCGCGCTGATCGGCGGGCTCACGACGCCCTCCGTCATCCGCGGTTCGCGGCTCTCGGTCGGCGGCCGGACCCTGATCGGAGACAGGCTGGCCGTCGCCGACAGGACGCTGCTCGGAAACCGAAGGCTGCTCGCCAACACGACGCTGCTCGGAAACTGGGCGCTGCTCGGAAACCCGTGGGTCGTCCGCGGCCGGACGCCCCTCGGCTGCAGGGCGACCGTCGTCGACCGGAGGTTGGTCCGCGACCCGAGGATCGTGTCCGTCCCGGCGTTCGTCCGCAACGGGGCGATCGTCATTCGCGACCCGTCCGTCGCCGGCCACGGGCTGCCCATCATTCGCTACCGCACGAGGGTCGTTCGAAACGGGCCGCCCGTCATTCGCGACCGGCCGGCCATCCTCGACCGGCCGGCCATCGTCGACGGGGCGCCCGTTGGCATCGTGACGTCCGTCGGCAACCCGATCGGCCTCTGGGCCTGCACCGGCTCCCGCGCCGGCAGCCGTTCCGGCTCCCGCACCAGCTGCCGTTCCGGCTCCTGCGCCCGCTCCTGCACCGGCTGCCGTTCCGGCACCTGCGTCCGCGTCTTCGGCGACCGGACGACGATTTCCGTGTGCGTCCACATCGGGATCGAGTTCTTCGGCGTGCTTCATCTTGCGCTCGTGCTCGGCGCGCTCTTCCTGCGCCAGACGATCACGCTCGGCGGCGTCGGCGTCCAGCTTCTCCGCCTCGGCGGTCCTGCGCTTGGCCTCTGCGGCCTGCACCTCGGCGTCGGCGTCGGCCTTCTTCGCTTCGGCCTTGCGACGCTCGGCGTCCGCTTCCCGAGCATGGACCTCAGGTTCGGACTCGGCGGTTTCCTGACGGATCCGGGCTGCTTCCTGGCGCTGGTGTTCGCGCTTCTTGGCGGCAGCCTTGCGACTGACTGCGATGATGATGCCGACGACAATCAGAACTACGACGATTGCTACGACTATCCAGATGATAGTTGTTGTATTCATGTGTTCTCTCCTTGCTGTCTGTTCGGTTCTCATTGATCATTTGGATCCGATCAACAGGGTGACTTCATAGTTGCACGGCGTTTCCCGCCTGACAAGCGTCTGCAGAGCAGCGGTTTCGGCGTGTCGAACTGGTTGGGGCCTTTCGTCGTCTTTTGTTGTTGCTTGCGCCCCTCTATCATTGGCGGCATGCGCGAGACAGACCCTGCAGCGTCCGCGGCGACACGCTCGACCGCCGCGGCAGCGATCTGTTGGATCGTGGCCGCCGTGGTCTATCTCCTGGCCGAGACTCTCACTGCGTCTGCATTCCCGGGCTATTCCTATGCGATGAATTACATCAGCGACCTCGGTGTGCCCGATGTCGAGATGCTCGGCAATCGCCCCGTCGACTCACCGCTGCACATGGTCATCAACATCGCCTTCGTCGCCCAGGGACTGCTGTTCGCCGCCGCAGCCGTGTGCTTCACGCGGTGTCCGGCACTGCCTCTGCGGTTGCCGATCATCGTCGTCGGCCTTGTCCATGCGCTGGGAATGGTGATCATCGCCGTGGTCAACGGCGGCCAGCACAACAATGAGCTCGGCCTCGGCTGGGTCCACCTCCTCGGCGCGCTCTTCGCGTTCTTCGGTGGGCACGCCACCGCGATCTGCATCGGCATCTCGCTCCTGATGCAGCGGTCCGGGCAGCCGATCGCAGCCATCAGCATCGCGATCGGTCTCATCGGCGTCCTCGGCATCGTCATGCTCCAAGTCGACGTCCGAGCCATCCCGGGGATGCTCTTGCCCGATGGTGTCTGGGAGCGCATCGGCATGTACGCGGTCGTGGCGTGGGAGTTGCTCTTCGGCGCCTTTCTGCTTGCTCGGCGCTCTCGGAAGGCCCTGTCGAAGAGTCCGGCTGCGGCCTTAGACTGAGGCACACCGGCAATGACGGTTCGGAGTCGAACACAAGGTCGACCACATGCCTGCCGTTCGTGGCATGGGGATGGACCGACCGACCCCGCATTGCCGTGAACGTGAGGAAGGCTGGCCAGATGCAGATCGACAGTTCGGTGACCACGACCATCCGCGAGCTTGCGCAGTCCCATGGTCTCGACGTCGTTCCCGAGACCATCCGAGTCAATGAACTCGGCCTCGATTTCCAAGTCGCCATCGCCGAGGCGGTCGACGGTCGGTCCTGGGTGCTGAGGATCCTCCGTCGCCCGGATGTCACCGACCGCGCCGCCGTCGAGGGACGTTTTCTACACGCGATCGCCCCGCATCTGAGTGTTGAGGTCCCCGATTGGCGCATCCACGCCGAGGACCTCATCGCCTACCCGCTTCTGCCCGGTGAGCCGGGCCTGACCATCGACGATCAGGGTCGGCCGCAGTGGCACTTCGACGTCGAGTCTGCCGAGTATGCCCGGTCGCTCGGAGATTTCCTCGCCGAGCTCCACACCGTCGACCCTGCTGCCGTTCGCCACTCGGGCATTGCTGAGCACTCCCCCGCCGAGGTGAGACAGCGCAAGCGCGATGACATCGCACGCGTCGTGGCCGAGTTCGATGTGGCCCGGAGCCTGCGTGAGCGGTGGGCTGCGTGGCTCGATGACGACACCTTCTGGCCCACCTTCACGACGGTCACCCATGGTGAGGTGTATCCAGCACATCAGCTCATGGACGGTGCCAAGAATCTCAGCATCCTCGACTGGACGACGGCTGCCATCGGCGATCCGGCACGCGATTTCATGTTCCACCACTCCAGCGTCTCTGCGCAGGCCTTCGACGCAACGATCAGACGCTATGTGGACAAGGGCGGCAGAGTCTGGCCGAAATTCGCCGAGCACTGCGGTGAACTCTTCTCCACCTCGCCGGTGGAATTGGGGCTCTACGCGCTGCAGACCGGCGATGACGAGCACCTGGACGCGGCGAGGGCACAGCTCAATCCCAACGATTGAAGGAAGCGCAGGTTTGATATGAGTACCGACAACTACGACACCCCTGAGGTCGTGACGACCGATGTCATCGTCATCGGCGGCGGCCCCGTCGGTGAGAATGCGGCCCAATACGCAACCGAAGACTCGCAGCTCGAAGCGGTCATCATCGAGGAGGAGCTGCTGGGTGGTGAATGCTCGTATTATGCGTGCATCCCGTCCAAGACGATGCTGCGACCCGTCGAGACCGCGCACGCTACACAGCACCTGGACGGCCTCGACGGGGCACGGATCGAGACCGAAGCGCTTCTGAACAGACGTGATGAGTGGGTTTCCCATTACGATGACACGGGCCAAGTCGACTGGGCGCAAGGAGCCGGACTGCGAGTCGAACGCGGGCATGCGCAGCTGGTCGGCGAACGTCGGGTCCTGATCAGCGAACCGAAGCCAGTGATCGTCGAAGCTCGGCATGCCGTCGTCATTGCCACGGGATCTCAGCCGGTCGTACCGTCGACGTTCGTCGACGTCGCACCCTGGCTGTCCCGCGACGTCACCGGCGTGCGGGATGTGCCCGAGACCTTGGTGATCGTCGGTGGCGGTGTGGTCGCGGTGGAGGCAGCGACCTGGATGGCGGCGCTCGGTACGCGCGTGCGGATGCTCGTGCGCGGGGACGGTCTTCTGGCCGGTCAGGAGCCGTTCGCGGGTCGGCATGTTGCCGAGGCGCTCGAGAACGCGGGAGTCCGAGTCGATCTCGAGACCTCGGTGGAAGCCTGTTACCGTCCGGGAGCCAAGGACACTGGGCTCGGCAGGATCCACGGCGGACAAGTCACGGTGCAGACGCTCGGTCGCGATGGCGAGTCCACTGTCACTGCCGATGAGATCCTCGTGGCGACAGGACGAACGTCTCGGCTCAACGATCTCGGACTCGAGAACCTGGGTCTCACCGAGACGGACATCGCCGCGGGAGGCCTGCCCGATTGGCTGCATGCCGTCGGCGATGCCAGCGGCGAGGTGCCGCTGACGCACTGGGGCAAGTATCGTGCCCGAGTCATCGGGGCGCAGATCCGAGCCGGCGCCACCGGCGAGCCGTCCGAATCCGTCCCGGAGAACGTACCGACACCGCAGGTCGTCTACAGCGATCCTCAGGTCGCGGCCGTGGGATTGACGGAGGCCGAGGCCCGCGAGGATGGCCACGCGGTGGAGGTCTCCCAGTTGCCGTTCAACAGCAGCGCCGGAACGTCGCTCCTGCGCGATGACGCCGAGGGCACGGCACAGATCGTGGTCGACGCTCGTTCCGGTCTGCTCCTCGGAGCCACGTTCGTCGGCCCGGAGGCCGGCGAGCTGATCCATCCGGCGACGGTCGCGATCGTCGGGAGCCTGCCCGTCGACGTCCTGCGCCACGCGGTCCCGAGCTTCCCCTCGTCATCGGAACTGTGGCTGCCGCTGTTGGAGGGGCTGCCTCGGAGGCTGCGGCTGGCTCGCGGCGCGTGACGACGCCGGTCTCCGGGACGGGATGAATGGGACCGCCGAGGCGTTCATCAATGGTGCCCGATGCCTTGTCACTGGAGCGCTAGTCATCGGGGTCGCCTACGGAATCCTCGTCATCTTTCAAGACGGTCAGATCCTCGACACGATCATCGTCAGCCTCGCCGATCTGACCGGCCATCTGCCGTCTTGGCTGTCGGCTGTCGGGACGTTCTTCTTCCAGGGGGTTGTCAGCTTCATCGTTCCACCGGGCAGTGGGCGGGCCGCCCCGCCAACACCCATCGTCTCACCGCTGGCAGAAATGATCGGCGTGACTCAGCAGACTGCGGGCTTTCCAACTCGCCGACGGCCTTGGCGACCTCGCCTTTCCCACCAGTGGCTTCTTCATGGCAGCCCTGGCCTTGGCCCGCGTTCCCTGGATCAAATGGATGCGCTGGATGCTGCCGTTGATTGCGGTTCAAGTGACGATTGCGATCAGCTCAATCGTTTTCGCTCATCTCATTGAGCGCAGCTGATTGGACTGATCGACATGAACACGACTCAGCGAAACTGCTAGATAACGGACGACGAAACTGTGCAGCTCAATATGTCAGGGAGATCTATGCCAGGATCTTCACTCAGCTCGCGACTCCGGCAATTTGGCAACGTGTTCAACATCAAGAATGAACTGCGCTTCGGCAATTGACGGCTTTCGGCCCAGAATCGTGTCTGCCGCCAACTCGCCGAAGAATGGTGCGTTCTTGAATCCCTTTCCGGAGAAGCCGGCACAGACGAACACGCTTGGCATGGTCGGGTGGAAATTCATGTATTCCCTGCGGGTGTTCGTGTAGGCCTCAAAGTAGGCCTGAGCCCTCATCGGATAGTCGTCCAAATCTGGGAACAGATCTCTGGCTACTGCTCTCACCGGTTCGATCTCGGCGTCCTCAATGCGCATCGGAGCTGAGTCCGGGGATGTCACTGGCAGATGGTGGGGAAATCCGACTCCAAGCTTCATCGCAAGTCCGTCCGCAGTCGGCAGACCGTACGAGTAGTTCGGATCGAGACGCATATAGGGCAGGAGTCCATCAATCGACCTTCCTGCGGCAGGAAGGAACCAGCCCGACAAAAGGCGACGGGTAGCGAGGTACTGCGCCATTTCCGGAAGCAGCGTCGCCGTCCAGGCACCAGCCGCAACAATCGCGTGATCATAAAGCGTTGTCTCCTCGTCAGTCGCGATCGAGACTTTGTCACCCTCCTGCCGAATGTCTTCGACACGACGCTCTCGCACGATTCGCGCGCCTCGCCCTATGGCGGCGTCCGCGGCAGCTTTCACAGTGCGCTCTGGGAAGATCGTGCCTGCACCCTTGTCAAGGATTGCGATTTCATCTTCGTTCAAGGCATATTGCGGGTACCGTTTCTGCGCTTCCCCGCGAGTTAGGATCTCGGTGGTGGAGCCGAGACTGTTCGCAGCTGACAATGCGTTGTCTGTTGACGGCGAAGCTTCAGAACCGATCATCAATGCTCCGGTGAGATTGCGCAGTCGGCGCCCCGATTCCATCTCAAGCTCATTCCATATCGTGTCAGCCCTCTCCGTGACAGGCAGATACTCGATGTGCTCGGCCTCCATGTGGCGGAATAGACGACTCTCGCCTCCGGCGGCCCCACGTGAGTGACCTGGGCTGTAGAGCTCATAACCAGTGACATCGACATTCTTCTTTGCCAATTGCCATAGGGCCTGTGCCCCGATCGTTCCTGTACCGATGACCGCAATTTTCTGACCTGGCAATGAGATCACTCCTCAATTCCCGCATAGAGTCCTTGATGGATGGGTTTGCGCACGGCGAATAGCGACAGTCCTGCGATTACTGCGCCAAGTGCGATGGTGAGAAAGTAGGCGTCGTTGGACACGGCGGTGAAGTACTGCCCCAATAGGCCCGACAGGGAGGAACCCAGTGCGAGGGTGAGGAAATTGATTGCCACCATCTGTGCGGTGAATGCCTTGGGCGCAATCTGTGTTGCCAATGAGAGTCCGATCGGGCCGACGAAGATCTCTGAGCTGCCCATGATGAACATGAAGATGACAATGTAGACGAACGGAATCGAGCTTCCATGATGGGCTACTGAGATCAAGAGGATATACGCAAATCCCAATCCGATGTGCACGAGCCCGATTGCGAATTTGGTACCGGCTTTGGGTTGGCGTGGTCCCATTCGCTTCCAGATGGCTGCTGCGACTGGCAGCATTGCAACTCCAGAGGCCGATGAGATCATGGTGATCCAACCGACTGGGAAGGACCAGTTTCCGACGGTCAGATCGACTCGGTCATTGACGAGCAGCGAGATGGCCGTGAATTTTGCGAAGAGAAGCCCGAAGTACAGGCTCGAAGCCAAGAACAGTGGAAGGTAGGACCTGATCCTCTGACGTTCGAACGCGTTGACCTTGGTGGATCTCAGAATAGCTGTGAAGTATGTGGCCGCTGCAATCAGGCAGGCAATTGTGACTATCGTTGACAGTCTTTCTGCTTTGAGCAGGCCGGTTGCCGACGCAGCAGCAACGATGGCGAGTGAAACAAGAGCGATCGCTGTCGCTTTGCGCCTCGAGCTAGCGGACAGGGGACGAGTCACCTGGCTCGCTCGGACTGGCAGGAATCGTGATGAATAGACGTACTGGATGAGAGCGATGATCATGCCTAAGGCGGCAAGTCCGAATCCGAAGTGGAACCCCCATTGATTCTGTGCGAAACCAGTCGTCAGTGGACCCAGGACCGCGCCCGTGTTGATGGCCATGTAGAAGTACGAGAACCCTGCGTCCTTCTTTGCCGCCGGTTCAGCGTCAAGGATGAAGCCGACGATCGAGGTGATGTTGGTTTTCAAAGCACCTGTGCCGAAAATGATCATGACCAGACCGATGCTCAGCCCTAAGAAGCCGGGTGCAACGGCGAGTGTGATGTGGCCAAGGGCAATGACGATGCCGCCACCGAGGACCATCGAACGAGGGCTGATCAGCCGCTCACCCGCCCAGGCGCCCAAAAGCTGTCCAAGATAGACGGATCCACCATACGCGCCGGTGATCCCGGCGGCAGCAGCAGCTGGTAAGGCTAGCCCTCCCTCGGACAGTTCATAGAGAAGATAGAAGGCGAGGATGCTCTGTAGGCCATAGAACGAGAACCTTTCCCATAGCTCGGTGAACGCCATTCCGCCGACACCACGAATCTCCTTCTTCTTGGTTGGGACTCGCTGGCCCAGAGTTGATTCCAAAATTTCTCCTCATTGAGTTCGTGCATATGCTGACGGTGATCGACTGCATCAGTCAGTAAGTTGGAGGTGCCATTGTCCATGTGACCGTGGCTGCAGCAGTGCCTGTACTCTCGGACACCTTGTGCGGCTGACTGCTTTTGTACGTCATCGAGTCCAATGGGGCGAGACGATGTACATCGCCATCGACCTCTACTTCTACATGGCCGTCAATCACCAGAAGCAGCTCTTCTGAGTCTCCGTGCGTATATGCAGCGTTACCAGTGTTTCCGCCTGGCCCGAAGACACCGAGCAACACTTCCAAATGGTCGAATGCTGCCGGCGTGAGTTTGAACTTTGACGCACCGTTGCCGAATGAACGGCTGCTCGCGTCCGCGAAACGCAATACTGGCCGAGCACTATCCGCACTGGTCTCGAAGAGGTCTCCGACATTGAGCTTGAGCACCTCACAGAGATTTTGCAAAGTGCTTACGCTTCCAAAAGACAAACCGCGCTCGACCTGCGACAAGTAGCCGGTGGTAATTCCCGCAGAATCGGAAACTTGCTGAAGCGTCAGCTGCAGGGCTTTTCTCCTGCGCCGAAGACGTTCTCCGATTGAAGTGCTGTCTTCGGTGTGGTTACTCATATCACCCAGACTATATGCAAATGTACTCTGAGTAAATATTTTTTTACCTTTGACTCGGCAAGTTCACCTGGCACGGAGGAACAATCAACCAAGGAGTAGGAACAGGAGTCCCAAGACGATGAAGTACATCGAATTCGGCAGCGCCAGGACCATCACTTTCAAGATCTGCCGTGAGATCACCGAGGTGGTGTAGCCGAGTTCTTTCGTCACACCACTGAACGAATCATGCTTAACGACAGTTTTGAGAGCGCGTACATGAAGGAAGTTGAGCGTTGAAGGGTCTGCATGCGTACGTACTGCCATGGTGAGTGTCCTCAGACCGTGGGATAGAACGAAGAGCCGACAACAGCGTTGTAAGCGGTCGTAATCGCGGTGTGGTAGTCGAAGATTGGCAGACCGAACCGTCGTCTCAGGCTTTCGCTTAAGGGCACAAAGTTCGCGCACTCGAAGTCTATTACCCGAATGTCGGGATGGATCGGGATGGGCGGCAAGTTCCGTCAACAGTTGAACCGCCCGTGACCATTGACATTGCCGATCAGCTTCCTTCCATCCACGCTCATAGGTCCGACGGAATCCAACTGCCGGAGGTACTCCAACGAGATCCACGATAGCGGATGAGGGGCAATGCTCGAACCCGACAGTTGCCGCGCAACATGCCCATTACCCTGGTGCCATGGCTGATTTCATCAAAGAACGCGCCGGTGCCCCACACGGATTCTTCGCCGCCGAGGCTGCCGGCCTCGAATGGCTGGCCGAACCGGATGTCGTGCCCGTGGTCGGCGTCATCGGTCACGATAAGAGAAGTCTGCGACTCGATCGCGTCGACGAGGTCGCCCCGGATGCGCATTCGGCCTTCGGATTCGGGCGCCGGCTCGCCCTGCTGCACGACTCCGGTGCTCCGGCGTTCGGGTGGGCTCCTGCGGAACCGGCATGGTTCGGTCCGCTCGAGGCTCCATTCGAGGTAGAGGTCGCATCGTGTGCCACGTTCACCGAATTCTGGGTGGAGACTCGATTGGAGCCGATGGCGACCGACATCGACGATCAGCTGTCGAAGGACGAAAAGGCAGTCATCACCTCGGCGATCAATGCCATCGCCGGCGGAGCGTTCGACGGGATCTCCGGCGCAGGCACAGAGGCTCCGGCCCGTGTCCACGGCGACCTCTGGTCCGGCAACCTCATGTGGACGCCCGACGGCTGCACCCTCATCGACCCTGCCGCCCATGGTGGGCACCGCCTCGAGGACCTCGCTATGCTCGCACTGTTCGGGACACCGTTCCTCGATGACATCTTCGCCGGCTACGAGGCGGTCCATCCGATGCCCGCCGGCTGGCGCGACGATCTTCCCGTGCACAACTTCTTCGCTCTGCTCGCACACGTCAAGCTGTTCGGCGCAGGATTCCTCGGCCAGACGCTCAGTGCGGCACGGGCGATCAGCGACCGCGCCGAGACACTGGGGTTCGGCTCCGCGGGGACTGAAGCAGGGAGTTGACTCCGTGGCTTTAGGTGCTCTTGCGACATCACCTGATAAGCAGAGAGTCGACCATTCGAGCTGGGAGGCAGAAATGAGACTCGACAACGAAGCATTCATCGTCACCGGCGGGGCATCGGGCATCGGACTGGGAATCACGCGACGCCTGATCTCCGAAGGCGGTCGTGTCGTGGCCGTTGATATCGACGAAGACGCTGGAGACCGTCTGACGTCGGAGTTGGGCGACAAGATTCACTTCCTCAGGGGCGATGTCTCCGATGCTCAGGTTGCCACAGCCGCCGTGTCCGAAGCGCTGAGGGTCTTCGGCAGACTCAACGGGCTCGTCAACAATGCCCATGCCTCGCGGCAGAAGCCGCTCCTCGAACTCGAAAAGGCAGATTGGCAGCTGTCGTTCTCCACCGGGTTCGAGGCGACCCTGAACTTCATGAAGGCAGCCCACGACGAACTGGCCACGACCGCCGGATCAGTGGTCAACTTCGGTTCCGGCGCGGCCATGAGCGGTCAGAGCAATCAGGCTGCCTACGCCGCAGCGAAGGAAGCCATCCGCGGCCTCAGCAGAGTGGCCGCGAACGAGTGGTCACCCGAAGGCATCCGCGTCAATGTCGTCTCTCCCCTGGCCATGACACCCGGGGTCGAAGCCTGGAGCCAGGCTCAACCGGACCAGTATGCCCAGACGGTGGCCAATGTCCCCCTGGCACGCTTCGGCGACCCGGAGGTCGACGTCGCACCAGTCGTCGCTTTCCTCCTGTCCTCCGATGCCCGGTACATGACCGGGCAGACGCTCATGGCCGACGGAGGCACCCAGAAGCTCTACTGACGTTCGATTCGCCTGACCGTCCCCGCACACACCTCGGGCTCGGAACACTGTCACCATGTTCCGAGCCCGAGATCGAAAGCGCTTCAGCCGTTCAGGTTTTCGATCGCGTAGTCCGCCTCCTCCTGTGTGAACTGCCCACCATATTCGCTGGTCAGTTGGTCGTGGATGGCATCGGGCGACATCGACATGTCGTCCTGATAGGTCTTGGCCGATTCCAGTGCGTTCTCCTTCCAATCAGCGTCGACGTTGTCCACGGCGTACTGTGCGGCATCTTCGGAGAATTGGCCCCCGTAGTCGCTCGTCAGCTGGTCGAAGACGCCCGCCTTGCTCATGTGCATCGTGTTCGAGTAGGTCTCGGCCTGGCTGAGCGCCGAGGCGTGTTCAGCGGGGACTTCGGGTTCCTGCTCTTCGGCCGGCTCCTCTTCGACAGGAGCTTCCTCCGCCGGGGCGTCATCCGCTGGTTCTTCGGCCACTGGAGCGGCCTCCTCCGCCGGCTCCTCCGCACCGTCGTCGCTGGTCGAGGCCGTGTCCGACTGTTCCTGTGACGCCGAGGTCGTCGCTGCGTCATCGTCGCCGCCACTGTTGAGGGCGGAGACGATGATGATGAGCACGACGATCATGATCACCCAGAACCACCACCGTTTGAGCAGCGACTTCTTCGCCTTCATCGGCTTCTGTCCCTGGGGCACCTGCGGAAAGTACTGGGGAGCCCTGGGCTCCTGGTTTTCGGTGGGTACCTGCGGCATACGGTAGCTCGGACCTGACTGCTGTGGATCCTGAGAATTCGACATTTCACTCCTTGAGGTGAGGGCTCCGAGCCCGAGGAGGACTGCGGTCGATGCATCGCTGCAGGACCAAGCGGAGCCGTGGATTTCGACTCTCCCAGCCTGTCGAAGTCCGCCGTTTCGCGAATCCGCCCGTCGGCCAGACTCTCCCAGCCGATCGGTGGACCCGGTCTGACCGAACGATGGACTACGTATGTCAGCACCGAAGGATACGATGCTCTCGTGTCAGACCAACCTCTTCCGCCACAGGGCCAGCAGCGTCGCCGCGATTCGCGGCCGCGCCGAACGATGCGCATCATTGTCGGCATCCTCGTCGGATCCGTCGCGTGGGTCCTCGGCGTTCCGCTGTCGTTCTTCGCACTCCTCGCGTTCCCGCCGGCCTTCGACGACACCGGCATGCTCAGCACCCTCGGCGTGCTGCTCGGCCTGCTCGCCGCGTTCCTCTGGTTCTCCGTCTTCGCGCGGCACCGATGGCCGTGGATCCCCTTCGTCATCGGCGCAGTGCTTGCCACGGCCTGGGGCGACGGAACCCTCATGCTCATCGGCCTGTTCCATCTCATCGTCCGCACGCCGCGCCGGCAGGCGATGACCGCCACGACCATCGGGGCTTTTCTCATCACGGTCGGGGTGGTGCGCCTGTGCCTGCAGAGCCCGGCGCACAATCCCTTCGGCATTCTCTTCCTCTCGGACCCGGACCAGATTCCAGGGGTCGACGGCTCACTGCCTGCCGACGAATCCGTGTTCGGGATGAATATGCTCACGGTCATCGCCGGGCTCCTGGGGCTGGCGATCAGCCTCGGGTTCGGGTTCCTGCTGCGCCGCACACGTCGCATGCGTGCCGTCGAGTCCTTCGCCGAGCAGCAGTCTCAGCGAAGTGAGAACCTTTCCGCCGAACTCGCCCGCACCTCCGAACGCGAACTCCTCGCCCGCGAACTCCACGACACGCTCTCCCACCGCCTGTCGGTCATCTCCTTGCACAGCGGGGCCCTCGAGGTCGGCGGCAAGGACGACCCCGGTGTCGCCTCGACCGCCTCGGCGCTTCGCAAGGAAGCCCATGCCTCCCTGGAGGACCTGCGGCATCTTGTCGGCGGAGTCCGTGAGGGGACATTGGCCAATGCCGGCCCGCGGAAGGAGCAGTCGACTCCCCCGAGCCTGACCTCGATGCGTTCGATCCCGCAGCTGGTCGCCTCGGTGCAGGCCACCGGCACGATCATTCGGCCGTCGATCGTCATCCAGGATGTCGAGAGTGCGCCCACGGTCCTCGACCGCGCAGTGTATCGAATCGTCCAGGAGTCGCTGACGAATGCGATGAAACATGCGCCGGGTGCCCCCGTGACCCTCGGGGTCACGGTCTCGGCCGATCTCGGCGCCCGGGTCGTCATCGCCAATCCCGTTCCACCGTCGACCCAGCGTCTGCACCCACCCCACAGCACCTCCGCCGAGGTGGGTCCTGGAATTCCGCCCTACCCCACCTCGGCGCCCGTCGTGGGTTCCTCCACCCCGGTCACTCAGCAACATCTGTCATCGACAGGGTCGGGTGCCGGGCTCGTCGGCATTCGGGAACGGGTGGCGATGCTCGGCGGCGAGGTCTTCATCGGTTCCCGTGACGGCTCATTCCTGGTCGATGTGAGCCTTCCGCCGTTCGAGCGTCGAGGCTGAACCCGCTGAACTATCGATGTCATACCCCTCGGGTAATGTGTCGACCATGACCCAGACTGCCGCCCCGATCCGTGTCATCGTCGTCGATGACGACCCGATGGTCGTCACCGGAATCGCAGGAATCCTCCAACCCGCTGAAGACATCGAGGTTGTGGGGTCTGCCGCGAGCGGCGAAGAGGCCCTCGACAAGGCGGCTCTTCATTTTCCCGATGTCGTGCTCACGGACATTCGCATGCCCGGCATCGGCGGAATCGACGCGATCGAGCGCCTCGTCAACAGCGTCCGCCCGCCCCAGGTCGTGGCGTTGACGAGCTTCGACACCGACGACTACCTCTTCCGTGCCCTCGAGGCCGGTGCCGCGGGTTACCTGCTCAAGGACATCGCTCCGGTCGCCCTCGCCGAGGCGATCCGCAAGGTGCACGTCGGCGAACCGATCCTCTCGCCGAGGTCGATGCGACAGCTGATCACGAAGGTGAAGACCGGTCAGGACCGACGTCGGCAGCGTGAGGCCGAGGAGCTGATGGCCGACCTCACCGAGCGCGAGCTCGAGATCGCGGTCCTCGTGGCTCAAGGTCTGTCGAACCAGGAGATCGCCGACGCGACCTTCATGAGCACCGCCACCGTGAAGACCCACCTCAACCGCATCAACATCAAGTTGGACACGAGCAATCGGGTGCATATTGCGGTGGCTGTGGAGCGGGCGGGTTTGGGTAGAGGTTGACGGTGAGGTTGAATGTGACGCACCGGACTCGACCTACAGCAGATACCCAACAGGAGCAACCAACTGCGCGAATTCGGTCAATGCGAATAGGGCTCCGACGATACAGGCTGTATAGACGATCGATTTCCATACCTTCATCTGCGCCACCCAGATGAGGAAGACCAACGAGAAGATGCCGGTTCCCACCAGCAGTCCCAGAACGAACACCAACCAGATATAGACGAGCACCCAGGCCACAGATACGCCGACGACCTTCAGGCGCTTGACCCACGCATCGTCGAAGCGCCCGAACCCGCTGTTGTTCCTCACCCTTTGAATGTCCCGGAACAGACTCAACAGCGACAACAGAATTCCTACGCAGCCGACCGACAACGGAAACAGCCTGCCGCTTTCAGAGAATCCCTGAGACATCACCGTTGAAGTGATGAACACAGCAAGGGCGCAGACCGATACGAACATGTCGACAAACGGAGGCGCCTGCATATCGGATTGCTCCGAAAGTCTCACGGCATCATCGCTGCTGCCCTTCTTCCTGCGCAGTCGGCGCAGCATCGGAATAGCAATCGCGCCGACGATGATCAGGAGGATGACAAGAACAAATGGGCGAGCAAGCCAATCTCCGGAAGGAAATGCATTGACCGTCAGGAAATAATATCGTTCAAGCGGTTCGGCCAGCACGAATGCGATGAGAAACGGCGCACGGGGAATATCGGTGATCTTGCAGACCCAACCGATGATCCCGAGAACGAGCATCAGATAGAACACGTTGAGATCCAGCGGTTCCTGGAAGCCACTCATGAACAGGATCGGTATCAAGGCTGCAGCGAGAATCGGGAAGGAGATGAAACTCAACTTCGCCAAGGGTCGAGCCACGCCAAATGCAATCGCTGCCCCGACGACGCCAGCGATGGCGAACGCCCATACGATGAAGTATACGACGTCAAGGTCAGTGGTGATCATTCGTGGCCCGGGCTGGATGCCGAAGATGAGCAGAACGCCCAGGAGCAGGGCGAACGGAGCAGCGCCCGGCACGCCGAACAGCAGAGTCGGGATGAGAGCTCCCGATTCGATTCCGTTGCTGGCCGCTGACGGTGCGATGACGCCGCGCGGATCGCCTGAGCCGAACCGTGAGTTCTTGCGGCGGCTGGCGAAGGCCTGCGCTTGACCGTAGGCAAGCCAAGACCCGGCCGTCGACCCCACACCCGGTAGGGTGCCGACTCCGACTCCTACAGCAGAACCGCGCAGCACGTCGCCTTTGTACCTGACGATGTCTTTGATTCCTTGGGCCCAGCCTCCGCCCAGAGCAATCTTCTCGTCAGAGACTGCGCCGCGTTTTGCCACCAGATCGATGATCTCTGCGAGGCCGAAGATTCCCAGGGCCGCTGCGACAAGGCCGATGCCGTCAGTCAGGAAGTCCGAGCCGAACGTGTAGCGGTATTCTGCTGAGACCGGCGAGACACCGATCTGGCCCAAAGCTAGGCCGAACGCTGAGATCAGCAGCCCTTTGATCATGTTTCCTTTTGACAACATCGCTGTCAGGAACACGCCCATGACGATCAGCGCGAAGATCTCCGGTGAGCCGAACGTACGAACGATCGGCCCGGCGATCGGCACGACCAATGTCAAAGCAACGATTCCGACCAGGCCTCCGATCATCGATGAAAGGAAACTCATAGACAGCGCGCGCCCGCCTTGGCCCTTCTTCGCCATCTCGTGTCCGTCAAGCAAGAACACGGATGCTGCTGCTGAACCGGGAATGCCGAGCGCCACGGAAGTCACGACGTCCGATGTGTGTACAACTGCCACAGCACCGATGATCATGGCAATCGCCTGATTCGGTTCGAGCACGAAGACGAATGGCACCAGCACTGCTACTGCACCGGTCCCGCCAAGGCCCGGGATGACTCCGATGACAATGCCTACGACCACGCCAACGCCCAGGAAGAGAAGCATCATTGGATCTGCAAAGGATGCGAGGGCTGCTCCGGCAGCTTCAAGCATAGCGATCTCCTTCAATCAATTGAGTACGGCATCGTACTTCTGTTCAAGTATCTGTTTGGTATATGCAAGGACGTCATCGTCGATCTGAAGAGCGTTATGAAACGCTTCTCTTGCGTCTGATCCCGACACCAGTTCGTAGCCGCCGAGGGCGTCTTTCGCTTCTTCGAGGAACGCCTTGTCACTGTTGAGTTCGCTCACCAGGTGATCGTAGGTATTGATGACGTCTTCGTCAGTGCCTTGGTTCGACCACAAGCCCTTTTGATAGAAGAATCCCGGCACGACGAACGACTGAAATGCTTCATAGGCGAGACGCTGATGCTCACTGTGGGAGTCGAGGCTTTCGTACATCTCGGAAAATGTCGGTATGTCCGGGAGGTTGGGATCTCTGACGACTTTGCCCCGTTCCAGAGCCCCGATGGCAAAGAGGGGAATGGCTTCGCCAGAGTCGATCAGTGGCTGGACCTGAGACAAGAACGACGACGTCGTCTGCATGTCTAGATCTGACTCACCGCGTTGGACCGCCAGACGTGTTGGCCCCCGCCCCTCCATCCCGAAGACTCCACGTATGTTTGAGCCGAGCGCCTCGAATGCCAGGAGAGCGACCAAGTCCAGTCCAGACGCCGACATCCCGCCATAACGAAGTTCCCGAGGATTGTTGACGAGGTCAGCAACCGACTTGATTCCACTTTCGGTACTGGTCCACACAGCAGCCCCCGTACCGTTGAGGGCCAGTGGGTCCATTTTCGCGAAGTCGAATTCCACGGTGCTCTGCCCGAGCATACTCTGGAAATAGGTGGTGGCTGAGGCAACCATCACCTGCTTTCCATTGGTGACACCTGTCTCGACGTATGCATTTGTTCCCGTGATGGATTCACCGCCCGGCACATTCTCTATTTGGTAGCGATCGACGTCTTTCTGCCGCTCGGCAAAATAGGGTGTGATGAAGCGACCCCACGTATCTGTGCCTCCACCCGTGCTGTAAGGGATGACGACGTCGACGATGCCGGGGCCGGAAGGATCATAGGCTGTCTGCTCTGGCGCACAGCCAGCCATCGTGCTGAGGCCCGCGAGAAAGCCGGCCCCCAAAACTGTTCGCCTTGACACTACGTTCGACATTCCAAAGCCTCCTCGCTCTGTGACAGTGCTGCTTCCTGGAGCTGATCAGTTGCGAACGGCAGGCTTGCTTCTGCCAGTGTTCGAGCCGTTCGATGGACGCCGATGGTCCGTCCCAGTGAAGAATCGTCGATGAAGGTCGAAAGAACTCCGCCGGGGATGCGGATTCTCAGTTCGTGACCACTCGGCGACCCGAGGCTGTTGGCGACTACGGTTCCCTGAGTTTGAGCCGCGACGCTTACCCCGACACTCCCGGTTATCGGCATCGCCGGATGCGGCCGGCCCATGGACAGCATCAGGATTTGGAGATCGGCGGACTCGTCCGTGGATCTGCTGACCAGACCAATCTTCGGAATTGCGCGTTCCGCATCTTGCGGATCGTGCGCCAGCCCCATCTCAACTGCGGCTTGGCGGCGGATGGTCTCGATGGTCTCAAGCTGTGCGCTGACTTGGTCGACCCAGTCATCATACGATTCGGCTGGAAAGCCGAACTTCTCCGCGTCAATCAGCGCCAACGGGGCTCCGGCATCGATCAGACTGACCTCCGCGATGGTGTCGCCGGTAGCTATCCGCGAAATCGCCTGACCAGTCGGAAGCAGCTTGCCCGTCGTACGACCTTCCGGCGATAGGAATCCGAGCTGCACACTGTGTCCAGGGAATACGGTTCCGGGAACAATTGAAGTCAGATGGTCCGGCAACTGTCGATCTGGCGTCGGAATGGATTGAATGATTGTCTGCTTGGTGTTGGTGTTGAATGTTCGCACTTCAGTGACGTCGTTTCGCCGGGCCACCCATCCTTGCTCAATGGCATACAGCCCCACAACTGACGAGCAGTTTCCGCAGTTGCTCCCCCAGTCGACCTTTGCCTCTTCAATACCCACTTGAGCGAATGTGAACTCCACATCGATATCTTCACTTTCGCTACGGCGTAGAATCATCGCCTTACTCGTGGTGGAGGTGGCGCCCCCCACTCCATCCAGTTGGCGAACATCTGGGCTGCCAAAGATGCGGGGAAGGAGTGTATCTGCGGAAAATCCGGTCTTCTGTATGGCGGCGTGCTCAAAAACCCAGCATTTGCTCGTCCCGCCTCGCATCCAATGTGCTCGCAGATCCATTGTGTGTTGCTCCCGTCACTCTGAGTCGCTTGGTGACAGCCTAGGAATCGGGCAATTTAAGCACAATGTTCCAGTTATTCATTCAAGTTAACAACTACTTAACCCGCATGGATCGGCATATTGCAGAGTGCACCGGGTTCATCAGCCATCGCCCTCTTGGATTCGAATCGTCGTGACTTAGAGGTTGCGCGGATAGGGAGTCATCTCCAGTCATAGCGCTTGACGGGCCTGGTAGTCCACCGACACTGAGTCCATGACATCTGCAGCAACCGCTTGAGGACAATGACGGCATTCGCCAGACTCGCCCACGCGTGTTGGACTCGATCAACACGATCGAGCACCACGTGCAAGAGCCTGAACCCGCGAGTATGCCAGGAATTCGTCCGCTCGATCGTCCACCGCCGGGTGTGGTTGATCTCGATAAAAGCCCCCTTGGGAGAGATCCTCCATTCGCATCCGAACTCCGACAACAGGTTCCGGGTGACCTGCGAATCGTATCCGGAATCAAGATCGATCCGAATGCGCTCGGGCAGGAAGAACCCGAACCGGGACAGACACTCCACGGTCGGCCGCAGCAACGGGGAATCGTGGCGATTCGCACCCGCCAGAACAACTCCGATCGGCAGGCCGTGGCCTTCGACGAGCACGGACCGTTTCTGTCCGGACTTGCCACGATCGGTCGGGTTCGGTCCGGTGTTGTCACCACCGCAGGGAGCCTTCACACAGCAGCCATCAACGCTCAGGTGAGTCAGGTCCAGGCCGATGACTTGATCGAAGGCCTCGAGCACGATCTGCTCCAGGCGAGCGAACACACCGTGGGCGATCCATTCATCGCGGCGGCATCGCAACGTTGTAGCTGAGACCAAGCCGTCAGCATGTTTGGTGTAGGCACCGCCGAGGACGAGTCGGGTGACGAGCTTGTCGAAGACGATCCGATCGGCAACTCGTCGCCGGTGGCATCCGAGGGGGTGGTCGTCGTTGATCGTGGGCAGAAGAGTTTTGAATTGGCTCCAGAGAGGGTCGATGACTGAAGATGGAAGTGCTGGCACGGGGAAGCTGTCCTTATGTCTTCGATTGTGATGTTTGCACTTCCATCGAAGCTGACGCTTCTCCGTGTCAGTCTGTTACGACACGCCGGGTGCAGGATACGCACACTCCCCACCTATCCGCGCAACCTCTTAGAACTCATGTAGCTACACTTAAGATATGAGACTCTTGGATGCGAAACGACTTGAGATTTTTGTCAGAACTGTTGAGGCCGGATCAGTCACCGCCGCCGCTGACGAACTGTCGTACACAGTCTCGGCTGTGTCGCAGCAGCTCCACCGGCTTGAGCTCGAGCTGGGCCATTCGCTGCTTCAACGACAGTCAAGGGGTGTCATTCCCACCGAAGCCGGCATGATGTTGGCAAATCACGCTCGCAAGATTCTGCGGCAGATGGATGCGACCCGGGCAGACCTTGATGACCTTGCGGCGGGTAAGAGCGGGTCATTGGTAGTTGGGGCGTTTCCGACGGTCGCAGCATCGTTCCTCCCCCTGGTCATCGAGACATTCACGTCCCAATATCCTTCAGTGGACCTGTCGATTCGCAGTGCTCGCATCGATACGTTGATTGCCGAACTCGAGCGCGGCTCTACACAGATGAGCTTGCTGTGGGACCATCCTTGGCGCCCGATCTCTGTCGAGGGCATCACGATCGACGAGCTGTTCCGCGAACCGTTTGTAATTCTCGTATCGAAGAATCATCGGCTGGCACGAGCATCTGAGGTCCAGATGAAAGACCTTGCTGACGAGACCTGGGTCGTTCGGGCCGACGCCCATCCTGTCGTGGAAGTCTTGGACAGGGCCGCTACCTCTGCAGGCTTTCGTCCTTCTATAGCGATGTACGCTAACGACTACCAGGAAGCACAGGCAATGGTGAGCGCCGGCATCGGTGTAGCCATGGCACCGACGGGAGCTGTGACCCTTCGACATCCTGGGGTGCGGTCCTTGTCGCTGGGCGACGAGGCTCCAGTGAGACGAATCCTGGTGGGCCAGCGAGACGAACGAGTTGGGTCCTCGGCGGAGATCGCACTTCGTCGCGCACTGTTCGACACTGCCAAGGGAATGGTCCCGTCATAAACGAGGAGGTCCCACCCGCATGAGGCCCGCCCGCTCATGAGATCACCGATTTGCACTCGCATTCATCTCCAGCACTGTTACGACGAGAATTCACAGCGCGGTTCGATTGGAAGCGCTCTGGCTCGAGCCAGTAAAGAAATTAGGGCCGAGGCCCGTCCTCTGCTCATTGATTCCAACGTGTTTTCCTTCACTCGAGCAAGCGAGCCTCGGCCTCTGGGCAATGCCGTCGGTACGGTTTCGATCGGTAGCCGAGCTCAACGACGCGATGACCGGGCCTTCAACGACCAGCCCTCAAGGCCCACCCGATGTCAATCGACAATGCGGTGCTCCTCCCACCCAACCCGCCAGACCCCAGCGTTCTGCTCCGCCTCATTCCCCACAGACAGGTCGATTCCGCGTCGGTCGCGAACGAGCGACACTGCCACCAGCGAGATCACGGACATCCCCACGAGGTAGAACGACACCGACGCTGTGGTCCCGGTTGCCTGCAGCAGCGCCTGCGCAATCGTGGGAGCGAACGCGCCGCCGATCACGGCACCCAGCGCATAGGAGATCGCGACACCGCTGAACCGGATCGAGGCGGGGAACAGCTCGACGTAGAGGGCCGCCTGCGGACCGTAGGACAGACCGAGTCCGACAGAGAAGGTGCCCAGTGCCAGGTACATCAGCCCCAGGGACCCGGTGTCGATGAGCCAGAATAGGGGGAACGCTGTGGCAATGAGGATGACGAAGCCGCACACGTATGTGCGCACCCGCCCGATGCGGTCGGCCAAATAGCCCGAGACGGCCGTCGAGACCAGCCACACGAACGATCCGAAGGTGATCGCCAGCAGCACATCGGTCTGCGAGAAGCCCACGCCATCGGTCGTCGCGTACTTCGTGACGAAACCGCCGGTGGTCATGTACCCGCTGGCGTTGTTGCCGGCGAAGATGAGGGCAGCGACGATCACCAGCGGCAGGTGCTTCTTGAACAGCACGAGGATCGGGGCCTTGCGCTTGGCCGACTCGACCTGGATCTCCTTGAACACCGGGGTGTCCTCGACCGATCTGCGCACCCAGTAGCCGACTCCGATGAGCACGACCGAGAGCAGGAATGGCACCCTCCAACCCCACTCCATGAACGCCTCACCGGGTGAGATGACGCCGGTCATCAGCGCGATGACACCCGAGGACAGCAGCATGCCCAGTGGCACACCCAATTGCGGGTACGATCCGGCCCTGCCTCGATGGGAATCGTCGGCATGTTCGACGGCCAGCAGTGCGGCACCGCCCCATTCGCCGCCGGCGGAGAGTCCCTGGATGATACGGAGCAGGATGAGGAGGATCGGTGCGGTCACGCCGATGGTCTCGTAGGTGGGGATGAGGCCGATGAGTGCCGTCGCGACACCCATCGTCACCAGTGTGACGACGAGGATGAACCGCCGCCCGAGCTTGTCCCCGAAGTGTCCCGACAGGAACGCCCCGACCGGCCGGAACAGGAACGAGATTCCGATCGTCGCGAACGCCAGCAGCTGTCCGACGCCGTCGCCGGCGGGTGCGAAGTACAGGTGGGCGAAGACCAGTGCGGCCGCGGTCGAGTAGGTGAAGTAGTCGTACCATTCGATCGTCGTCCCGATGAGGGAGGCGAACGCGACCCTCCTCTGGTTCGCCTTCTGTGCGGGTGGCGTGGCTTCGTGTGTGGCGGTCATGAGAACGTCCTTGTTCAGTCGTGATGTGACGAGTTGTCGTGTGCTTCGGCCGGTCGTGATGAGGCGATGTCAGTACAGTCGCTTGGGCAGCAGTGCAGTTGATCAGGCCGGGACGAGTTCGGCCGACAGGTTCGTCAGCACTCCTTCCGCCCATTCGCTCGCCGCTTCTGACGCAGGCACCGGTCCCCCTGCGTCGTGGCGGCCGTATTCGCCCACCCGGGTGGCCCCGCGTGCCTCGAGTGCTTCGGTGAGCAGTTCGCTCCCGCGCGAGTACGTCTTGGTGTAGCTGGCGTCGCCCATTCCGAAGACCGCGAAGCGCAGTCCGTCGAGTTCGGTGTTCTGCTCGCGCAGTTGTGTGTAGAACCGTGTGGCCGAGCTCGGGACGTCACCGTCCCCATACGTCGAGCACACGAGCAGGTAGAACCGCGAGGGATCCAGGTCGGCCGTGGATGCAGACGCGAGGTCCGCGATCTTCAGGTCGTCACGCTCCCCCAAGTATGTTCCGAGCTCCTCGGCGACGAGTTCGGCATTGCCGGATTCGGTGCCGAAGAGGATCGTCACCGGCACCCCGGGGGCCAGATCATGTGCGGCACTCGCCGAGGCGGTCGTGAGCTGTTCGTCGAGACTCGAGTCCCGTGCGGCCTCCATCATCTCCGAGCGTGTGGTGATCTTCGCCCGGCAACGCTCGACACCGGCGCCGAGGCGCTCCCTGAGATCGATTCGGCGCCATCCGTCGAAGTCGGTGGCCTTGGCATCAGGCTCGAGACCGGGTGCACCGGTCGAGATCGACCCTGCGGTCACCTCGGCTGCGATGGTGGTCGCCAGGGCTCGGGCGTCGGTGCGCTGGTCGGGAATGGTGCCTCGACCGTTGCCCTTGAGCCAGCCGATGGCGAAGAGCCCGTCGCTGATCTTCCCGTCAGCGGGGATCGGCGAGACGGGGCAGATGCCCTGCTTCGCAACCTGTCTCGGGTCACGGACGAAGCCGATGGCGGTGATGACGGAGTCCACTTCGAGGTGGACGGCTTCACCGTCATGGGTGAGGTCTATGCCGGCGACGGCTTCGGTTCCGGAAGGGGTTGCCGCCGGCGAACCAGTCCCGGTGATCGCCTCGGGTGTGCTGGTGAACCACCAGTGCACCTCGAGTTCCTTCGCCGAGGCGGTGCCCCTGTCAGCGGCCTCCGCCCTGTTCGTGGGATCGATGAGGTCACGCAGTGCGTCGAGTTTCGCGTCCTTGCCGACCGGGACTGCGGACAGGTCGACGCCGTGGAGAACGTGGGACAGTCCGGGTACGCGGGCGAGTTCGCGGATCATGACGGGATCGAACTTGGCGGCCCGTGGTTCGGACCGGCCGATGACGTCGATGCGAGTGATCTCGGACTGCAGGGATCCGTGCAAGTTGTCGTCGATGTCGCTGCCGTCCAGAGATGCTGACGAACAGGTGAGCAGCCGAAGGATGTCGATGGCAACGTTCCCCTGTCCCACGACGGCGACGTTGCGACCAAGCACGGGCCCCGCACCGGCGTCTTCGGAAGACGCCACTTCGTCCGGATGCCCATTGAGCAGTCGGGTGATCGTGCCTGCCCGGTAGACCTGGGGCAGGTCGGTGCCGGGGATGTCCAGTGGCCGGTCGAGGGAGAGTCCGCTGGCGAGGACCACGGTGTCGTAGTGGGATTTGAGTTCGTCCATGGTGACGTCGGTGCCCAGCTCGGTGTTGCCGATGAACCTCGCCTGGGGATCGGTGAAGAGGCGGTCGAACTGGGTGGTTACGGATTTGGTGCCCTGGTGGTCGGCGGCGATGCCATAGCGCAGCAGACCATAGGGCACGGGGAGTTTGTCGTAGACATCGACGGAGGCTCCGGGCACCTGGCGCAGGATCTCCTTGGCGCTGTAGCAGCCGGACGGTCCCGCACCGATGACCGCAACCTTGGGTCCCATACCTTCAGAAGCCACGGAGTCCTCCGCCGAGGTGGCTCCTCCGGTGGCCGCAGCCCCGTAGTCGGGTGCCTCGCTGGCTTTCGACCAGGTGACGGGGAGTTTGAGCATGCCGCGGAAGACCCACCCGCCGACCTTCGACTCGCGGGAATCGTCGATGCGCAGTCCCTCAAGGCTGTTGAAGAGGAGTGGCAAAGCCACCTCGGCGATTTCGGCACGGGCGGCCCAGTTGCCCAGGCACACGTGCACGCCTTTGCTGAAGGCGAGGTGGGGTTTGGCTTCGCGGTGAATATTGAACTGGTCGGCGTTGTCCCACACGTTCTCATCGCGGTTGGCCGAGAGCACACAGATGCCCAGCTTCGCCCCGGCGGGCAGGTGGGTGCCGGCGAGCACGGTGTCCTGGGTGGTCTGGCGGGAGTACATGCCGATGGGGGCGATCCAGCGGATGGTCTCCTCGAACACGGTGGGCCACAGCGCGGGGTTGGCCATGGCGGCGGTGCGCTGTTCGGGATGGTTGAACATGGCCATGGCTGCCACGCCCAGGGCGTCGCGAGGTTCGTTGAGTCCCCCGCCGATGGTCATCTTGATGTTCGCGCGGATCTGTTCGATCGGCATTGTCTCGCCGGGCATGGACAGCAGTCCGGAGATGAGTGAGTCGTCGCGGTGGGTGAGGTGGTATTCGAGCATCTCGTCGAGTGCCGTGTCGACTTCATTGAACGACCTCTCCCCCTTGGCCCAGACGTCCGGGTCGTCGGCGTAGTTGCCGGTCGCGTCGATCATGGTCTGCGACCAGCGCTGCAGGTCGGATTGGTCGACGTTGTAGAGGCCGAGCATACGCCGGAGGGTCTCTGCGGCATAGGGTGCGGCGAAGTCCCAGATGAGGTCGACGTCGGAGCCTTTGTCGATGAGCCCGGTCAGCAGGTCTTCGGCGACCTCCCGGTACATGCGAGTCCACACACGTTTGACGTAGCCGGGCTTGAGGACGGGCTGCCAGGCCCGGCGCTGCTCGTAGTGCTCGGGGTCGTCGCGGCGGAGCATCGAGTGACCCATGGCGCGGATCTGGAGGGAGCCCTCTTCGTTCGCGGAGAACACTTCCTGGTCGTGTTCGGTGGCGCTGACGGCGTCGTAGCTGGTGATGAGGTAGCGGTTGACCGCGGGCACCCAGTGGACGCCGCCTTCGGCGCGGAGGCGTTCGTAGATCGGGAACGGATCTTCGTAGAGTTCCGGGATCGTCACCCAGTCCGCCACCGGCGCCGAGGCGGCCCCTTGGTGGGTGTCCCCGTGCAGTTGAGAAGTCATCGTCGTCTCCCCTCATCCTTGAGACTGTGCTGTCTGTGCGATCACTCGATGCTGTGATCGCGTTCACAGTCCAGTCTGCGACGGGTACGATCAAAGGAAAAGCGGAATTAATCTGACAACTAGTCCGGAAACGCGAATATGCACATTGACCAGGTCCCGAACTTCTCCTTGCGCCAACTCTCGTATCTCGTCACCGCGGCCAGATTGGGTACGATCTCAGCCGCGGCTGCCGAGTTGCACGTCTCGTCCTCGGCGATCTCCGATTCGATCACGACGCTCGAGCACCAGGTGGGCGCGCAGCTCTGCATCCGCAAGAAGGCACAGGGGCTGATCCTCACCGCAGCGGGAAAACAGATCGCAGCACGGGCGACGAACCTCATCAACGAGGCCAACGACCTGGAGCGTGACCTGAAGACCACGGATGGTGAGCTGGCCGGACCGATCACGATCGGCTGCTACCCGACCCTGGCTCCGATGATCCTGCCGGTGCTCCTCGCCGAATTCGGTGAGCAGCATCCGCGGGTGAGCCTCGAGATCGTCGAGACGACACAGGACAAGCTGGCCGGGAAACTGGAATCGGGTGAGATCGACGTCGCTTTCGTCTACGAGACGCTCATTCCGGGGGCTCCGAATCACGCGCAGCTCTTCGCACAGCCGGCTCATGTCATTCTGGCGGCCGATGATCCCTTTGTCTCACGCGAGACGGTTCGCCTGGAGGATCTGGTCGATCGCGACATGATCCTCCTCGACTCTCCCCCATCGAGTCAGCACACCCTCGGCATGTTCCATGATCGCGGACTGCAGCCGACGATCCGGCACGCCACGACGAGCTACGAGGTGGTGCGCACGCTGGTCGGGCGTGGCCTCGGGTATGGAGTGCTGGTGCAGAGGCTCAAGAACACCGCAAGCTACGAGGGGTACCCGCTGGTGGTGAAGGAGATCGAGCCGGCGGTCGAGCCGGTCGGGGTTGAGATGATCTGGTCGTCGAGCGCTCGGGTGGCACCAAGAGTCCAGGCGATCATCAACTTCGCGGAGACAACCCGTTGGGCAACCCACTCAAACACCGAGTACGCCTGAAGACCGGTTCGCCTCACCGAACAAACCCGTCGGCCGAAGACCTTTGCAGACGGCAGATTCACTTGGGGTTGAGCGCCCGCTGATAGCCTCGTAATCTCTTCCTGCCGTTCGCGGTCAGACCCCGATTGTCCAGCAGCGCATCAATGCGATCATCTTCCCCTGACTCGTTTAGACGGTCGATGAGCGACTTGTTGAGCGGCTCCAGGGCATCGGTCCGTGCGGAGACCGTGCCGTAGCTCGCTGAATTCTTATCTCCCACCTCGGCGAGTTCCTGAACGTAGTGCTCGGTGAAGCTGCTCCACATGTCAGGGGTCAGCAGGTGATGAGGCAGCACCTCGGTGAGCGTCGATTCCTTTTCTGACGTTCGACCGAATCCGACACGAGTCCACCCGAATCTGCGTTCCCAATGGACGATCTGAACAGCCGCGAGTCGGCACAGCTCTTCCGGACCCAGGGCCCGGCCTATACCAGTCCACAGTTGGTCGACCTTCTCTGAGATCACGACCTTCGATGCTTCGATAGGGTCCTCTGAGCGGAAGTAGTCGAAACCTTCGGTTTCGCAGGCGAGAGTGATGAGTGTGCTCACGGCCTCAACGGCAGGGCGAATCTCCTCACCGGAGCCGGCGGTCAGAGCCGCGAACGATTGTGTGAAGTGGTCCTTGTAGGTGAACCTCCACCGCGTGCGCTCCTTGGGCGAGACCCGACGGTCGCGTGCAAGATAGGCTCCGGCACGAGCCAGGGCAGCGAATTCCTTGACGTCCCTCCGTACTTCTTTGGGCGATGGCGGCGCAGGTGCCGTGACGGTCACCTGTGCCGGATCGATGAGGTCTTCGACCCGTTCTCGCATCCGAGCGTCGCCGCGCCAGTAGAGGGTCCACAGCATCCTCTCCAGGTCATCACGGTCGAAGCCTGAGGTTGTGCGGAAGAACTGACTACGATCGAATTTCTTGGCCACCACCCGTTCAGAGTAGCAATCGCATGCGCGGCAGACCCATCGACATCCACGGCCAGCCCATCAGAACGAGTGCACCCCCACCGCCCATGGACTAACGTGGAACCATGCCATCACAGCCCCCGCAGTCGCCGAGCGATGAGGCCGAGTTCCTTGCCGAACTTTCCGAGCTCCTCGCCGATCCGAGTCCTGTGCCCCTGCTGATGGCAGCGAGTGCCATGGGCTTCACCGCCAATGTCGACGAAGACGATGGTTCTGCCCCGTTCTCGATGCCAACCAAGGTCGAGTCGAACCCGGCCTCGGAGCCGTTCCTCGCTCTCACCTCGGCGATGGTGGACTCTGCCGCTCCGGAGACCGACGCACTCCTGCTCGTCTGGGCCGCCATGTTCGACGATTCCCTGCTGCGACGACGCATCCACCGCACCGTCAAGCCCAGATCGGCATCATTGCCCGAGTGGGTCCGCAGTCTCGACTCGATATCACCTGTCGCTGCCGCCTCACTGCGCCACGAGCTCGGCCACGAAGAGACGCTGTTCGTCGAATTCTCGCTGACGGGGCAGCCAGTCACGATGGCCGTCGCAGTGACACGACTGGGCGTTCCCTACCTCGAAGACTGCTATCCGATCGACGACACAATCGACTCGATCCAGCAACTGTCCGCCGGCAATCCAGAGATACCGTCTGAGCACATCGAACTGACGCTGGCGGATGCACGCGCCCGGATCGAGGAGTTCGTCGAGCACGGCGACCACATAATGCCGCCCACGGAAACCGACACCTGGCCCTCGGTAAGACTGCTCCTGGCCTGGATGCTGCGGCTCCTGCCTGAGGGCGGTGATCTTGAACAGCCACACGAGTGGACCGAAGAAGAGCTCGACGGTCTGGTCGCTGATTTTCTTGCTTCGCCCTGGGCTCGAGAGATCCAGTCCGATGCCGGGATGCACGCTGAACGTCTCTTCGACTTTCAGCTCACCCATGGGTCCGGTGAACCGCTGAGATGGGGCGCGACCGCTGTCAATATGGTCATGGGCGATCTCTACCCGCGCAAGGTCCTCGCTGATGACGAGTTCATGCTCAGCATGCCCACAGTCCTTGCCGCACTGGTGCAATTCGCCAATGAACTCTCAGGCACCTCGCCGGAATTCACAACCTCGGCGCTCGAAGCGATTGATGAAGCACTCCCCGAGTACCGCCGACGAGTGGCCCAAGGGTCAAGCGTTTCCGAGTCGCCTGCTTCCGGACTCGCAGAACTTCTGGGTCTGCCACCGGACATCGAAATTCCACAGGACCTTGTCGAACAGCTCGGTGCCATGGGCCTCGGCCCGAACTCTGGACGGGGGTTCGATCCGCTGACGATCAGTCCGGAAGGCGCCGAGTTCCTGAGAGAAGAGCTTCGTTTGCGGGCAGGCGGTGAGGACGATCTCGCCGCCCTCGATGAGGAGCCACTGCCCGCCGAGGACTTGAACACCGATGGCATCAGCCCGAAGGTGCTCCCCCAAGTACAGGCACTGGCCGCCGACCTGGCCCGCTTCGCCGACGCCCATTTCCGAGACCCGGAGATGACGACCGCTGTGCTGCGGATCCTGAATCTCACGGCTCGGACGAACCCCGGAGCATTCCGTCGGGGCTTCGCCCACCCGCCGGCGATTGCCGCACTGTGTTGGATCGCAGGAAAGAACAACCGGTGGTTCATCGCCGAGGTTCGCCAGCGCACGATTCAGACGATGACCTTTGCCGCTGGGGCCACGACACAGCCGACTGCACGTGCGAAGTCGATGCTCAAGAACGTGTCCTACTCGCTGGAGGACCAGGAGCTCGATCTGGGTGATCCTGCGCTGCTGACATCACTGGCGCGGGCAGACATCATTGCGATGCGCGATGCCGTTATCGAGTGATGGCCGGAGGGGCTGGCGCAGCAGGTGGGCGTCACAGGAATCACCAGAATTCCGTCGACTCCCCCGTAAAGAACCCTGAAATTGCGGTGCTTTCCTGCTTCCGCAATCCAGCATCCATGCTTCGAAACAGCTCGCCCTGCACAGTTCCCGGCCACCCATCGGGCAATAGCTCTGCGGGTAACTGTGGATCCGTGCGGCTCAAAGTCAGCCAATCGAAGTGCAGTTCCACGCGCTTGACCAGCGCATCCACCGGCGTCAACGACTCAGCACTGACCTTCCGCCACTTCGCACCGAACTCCGCATAGTCTTCTGCCAAATCCTTTAGCTCAAAAGCATCGACGAGCATGGCCTCCGTCGTCGGCGGCTGAGGCGTTCCATAGACGACGATCGGCGAGATCTCCGCCTGCTCCGGGCCGAGAATCGTGGCGACATCATGCTCCCCAGGAGCCACCCACGGCCCGCCGTCGACCTGCCCGAAGCCGGCCCAGGACAGCCGCGACGCCATCTGATGGCGCAGAGTCCGCTTCGACTCGGGCACCTGGATGCGCACAAACGTCCACCGGCCATCCCAGTCCTGCGGCTGCCAGCCGGCGAACATCTTCTCCTGGCCCTCACGCAGGACCACCCGGCCACGATCGGACAGAGTGTAGAAGGTCTTCCGACCTTCCTTGTGCCGCACGATGAAGTTCTTTGCCGTCATCCGCTGCAACACGGACCTCGCTGCCGACTCCCCCACGCCGAGCTTGCCCATGACGAACACGATCGAGGCACCGCTGAGCGGCCTGGGGTCATCGAGCATGTGCAGGCCGGCGAGCGCAAAGAAGAGTGACTGTGGGTGAACCGTCATGCCCCTACTTTACGGTCCCAGGATCACTCCGAAACATCAATTAATCGCATTTCGTTGACGTTACAACAAACTCCTGCATAGTATTGAGAGCGGCCCCGTCAGCGGCGATCGGGCTCCTTCCCAGCACAGAACATCGCACAGAACAACCAGCAAACTCGACCACACGAGCCACACAATCAGCGAGGATCACATGGCTTCCACGAAATCGCCAGAGAAATCGACACCGATGCTCAAACGCGCAGCCGCCTCGGCGTACCTGGGCAGCGTCATCGAGTATTACGACTTCTTCGTCTACTCCGTCTGCGCGGCACTCGTCTTCAAAGACGTCTTCTTCTCGAACCTCACCCCGGCCATCGGCACACTGGCCAGCCTGGCCACCTTCGCCACCGGCTACCTGGCTCGCCCACTGGGCGGCATCATCTTCGGTCACTTCGGCGACAAGCTCGGCCGCAAACGCATGCTCGTCGTCAGCATGTTCACCATCGGCATCGCATCGACCGCGATCGGGCTGCTGCCGACCTACGACCAAGCTGGTCTCATCGCTCCCGTTCTCCTCATCCTCATCCGCGTCATCCAGGGCGTGGCCATCGGCGGCGAATGGGGAGGCGCCATGCTCATGTCCGCCGAGCATGCCACCAAGAACCGCGGCTTCTGGGCCAGCTTCACCAGCGCCGGCGCACCCACCGGCCAGCTCGTCTCCGCTCTCGTCATCGCCGGTACCCTGGCCGCCATGGGCCCCGAGACCTTCATCGCCTGGGGCTGGCGACTGCCCTTCCTCGCCTCGATCCTGCTGCTGATCATCGGCGTGATCGTCCGCTCCGCCGTCGACGAGTCCCCAGAGTTCATAGCGGCGAAGTCACGCACACCCAAGAAGGGGCTTCCGATCCTCGCGACCCTGCGCAAGCAGCCGCTGACCCTGCTGTTCTCCGTCGGTGTCGGCCTGTCGGCGTTCATGTTCCAGGGTCTGCTCACCACCTACTCGGTGGCCTACGGCGTCCAGATCGGCATCGAACGGCAGACGATCCTCAACGCTCTGTCCTTCTCCTCGTTCTTCGCGATCTTCGGCATCATCGGCTGGTCCCGCCTCTCCGACACCATCGGTCGCCGCCCACTCGTCATCGCCGGAGCCGTGTTCATCGCCATCTGGGGCTTCGCCCTCTTCCCGATGCTCGACACGAAGAACGGCGTCATCATCACCATCGGCATGGTCGTCGGCCAAGGCATCATCCATCCGATGATCTACGGACCCTTGGCCGGCCTCTACTCGGAACTCTTCGACACCGAGCACCGCTACACCGGTGCCTCCCTGGGCTACCAGATCGCCGGCATCGGCGCGGGCATCTCTCCCGTTCTCTTCGCCGCGATCATGAGCTCCACCGGATCACCGTCGACGATCCCGCTGTCCCTGGTCCTCCTCGTCATCGCCGCCATCAGCATCCTGTGCATCTGGCGACTCGGTGAGACGAAGTCACGCAACCTGTCCGAACAGCGCTTCGCCGAGACTCCGCCCGCCACCGGTGCTCCGGCAGGCACCTCGACCGACACCCCACCGGCAGCCATGGAAGGACCCAATCAGTGACCTTCACCCACCCCAGCCTGGCCCGGCTCTCCGAACGCCAGGCCACCGACTACGGCGAGAAGACCGCCATCACCTTCGCCGGCATCCGGTATTCCTACGCCCAAATGCACGCACGCACCCTGGCCTGCGCCGCTGACCTTCGCGCTCGCGGTGTTCGCCGAGGTGACCGCATCGCCTACCTCGGGCCCAACCACCCGGCGACGATCGTCGTCCTGCTGGCCTGCCTGCGGCTGGGGGCGATCTTCATTCCGCTCAACTGGCGCCTGGCCCCGGCCGAGCTCGACTACCAGCTGACCCTCGCCGAGGTGACCCGCCTCTACGTCGCCCCCGAGATGTCCGAGACCGCGGCAGGACTCACGGCCGACGCGGGCCAGGAAACGGTTCGCTGGGAGGAAACGACCACCTCGGCGCCGGTATCGATTGTGCCTGCGGCCGAGGTCGACGGTGACGAGCCGGCGTTCCTGCTCTTCACCTCCGGAACGACCGGGAGGCCCAAGGGGGCGGTGCTCTCACACGCCAACCTGCTGTGGAACTCCTTCAACCTCCTCCTCAACTCGGACCTCACCGCCGCCGACGTCACCCTGGTCACCGCTCCCCTGTTCCACGTCATCGGCCTCGACCAGCAGGTGATGACCAGCTACCTGCGCGGTGGCCACATGCTCATCGAGTCCAAATGGGATGTGGATCGGGCCTTCGACGCCATCGAGCACGAAGGTCTGACCTGGATGGCCGGGGTGACGACCATGTTCGCCGACATGCTCCAATCGCCGAGGTGGAACACGGCCGACCTGTCCTCACTGCGGTTCGTCAACTCCGGTGGCGCCCCGATTCCGGTCTCCCTCATCGAAGCATTTCAGGCCAAGGACATCATGTTCTGCCAGGGTTACGGACTCACCGAGACCTCCCCTGGGTGCACCTTCCTGCCTGCCGCGAACGCCCTGGACAAACCAGGGTCGGCGGGACGGGCCGTGCCCTTCACCGAGGTCGAGGTCCGCGATGCCTCGGACAATGTGTGCTCGGCCGGAGTCAAGGGTGAGATCGTCGTCCGCGGACCCAATGTCACCAACGGCTACTGGAACAACCAGGCCGCGACCGATGCGGCGTTCTCCCCCGGCGGCTGGTTCCACACCGGTGACATCGGCTACCTCGACGACGACGGGTTCCTCTTCATCGTCGACCGGCTCAAGGACATGTTCATCTCCGGTGGGGAAAACGTCTACCCCGCCGAGGTGGAATCCGCCCTCTTCGACCACCCCGCCGTGGCCGAGGCCGCCGTCGTCGCAGCCAACGACGACCGGTGGGGCGAAGTCGGGCACGCCTTCGTCATCCTTGCAGCCTCTGAGGCCGGGGCTGACGCTGCGGCGTCTCCACCGACGAGTGAAGAGCTGCGCGAGTTCCTGCTCACTCGTCTGGCCAAGTACAAGGTGCCGAAGTACTTCGACCTCGTCGACGAACTCCCGCGCACCGGTTCAGGCAAGGTCCACAAAGTCTCCCTGCGCACCACCGGAGGCCTCGGCGCACACTCGACCAACACAGCACCAGCACCATCGAAGGACAACGCATGACCAACGCCACCTCTTCTCACCTCACGGACGTCTCTTCGCAGCCGTCCACGACCGATATCTCCGAGACCCTGCGCTTCACCACCGAGGGCAACATCGGCATCCTCACACTCGACCGTCCGGCCAAACGCAATGCCCTCGACGACGCGACGGTGGCGGCCCTGGGCGAGTTCTTCCGCACCCCGCCCGAGGTCTCGGCGATCGTGCTGACGACCGTCGGCGATCACTTCTGCGCCGGTCTCGACCTGTCCGAGATGGCCGAACGAGACGCCGTGGCGGGCCTCCACCATTCCCGCGGCTGGCACAAGACGATGGGCATGATCACCGAATCCGAGATTCCCGTCGTCGCCGTGCTTCAGGGCGGGGTCATCGGCGGTGGCCTCGAACTCGCCACTGCCGCCCACCTGCGGGTGGCCGAAGACTCCGCCTATTTCGCTCTGCCCGAAGGCAAGCGCGGACTCTTCGTCGGCGGCGGCGCCTCGGTGCGAGTGCCCCGGCTGATCGGTCTCAGTCGTGTCCAGGACATGATGCTCACCGGCCGAAAGTTCGACGCCGCCGAGGCAGAGGCGATCGGCCTCGTCAACTACCGGGTGCCCGTCGGCGACGGCCTGGCCAAGGCCAAGGAGCTCGCCGCCTCGATCGCGTCGAACTCCCCGGTGACGAACTATGCGATCACCCAGACCCTGCCGCGCATCGTCGAATCCGGCCGCGACGAGGGCTACATGATGGAATCCCTCATGGCCTCCGTCGCCCAGTCGAGCACCGAGGCCAAGGACCTCATGCGGTCCTTCCTCGACGGCTCCGGCCCCAAGGTCAACAAGTGAGGAACTCCGACATGCCAAAAGTCATCCGCGAAGTCCCCTCCGACGCCATCAAGACCAGCCGCATCGGTGCCTTCCTCACCTGGGTCAATGCCAAGTTCGGGTGCTCGTTTGCTTGCTGGGAGGATCTCTACACCTGGTCGATCACCGACATCGAGGACTTCTGGGAATCCGTGTGGGAGTACTTCGAGGTGAAGTCCCACAGCCCGTATACCTCGGTGCTCGAGGAGCGCGTGATGCCTCACGCCCAGTGGTTCACCGGAGCAACGCTGAACTACACCGAGCACTCGCTCGGTGCCGAGTCACAGGCCGATGATGCGGCTGTGACCGCGGTGTCCCAGACACGAGAGGACTTCACACTCACCTTCGCCGAGCTGCGTGCCGAGGTCGCACGCGTTCGTGCCGGACTCAAGTCCTTGGGCGTCGGCAAGGGCGACCGGGTCGTCGGGTATCTGCCCAACCAGCCCGAGGCGCTCGTCGCGTTCCTCGCCGCCGCCAGTCTCGGCGCGATATGGGCCAGCTGCGCACCTGAGTTCGGCACCCAGTCCGTCATCGACCGCTTCAGCCAGGTCGAACCCACGGTGCTGCTCGCGATCGGCGGATACATGTACGGTGACAAAACCGTCGACCGCGGTGCCGAACTCGCCGAGGTCGTCGCCGCGTTGCCGAGTCTCACCCACCTCGTGTCCGTCGACTACGGGGACTTCACCCTCGGCGAGGGGCTGCGCGAACGGTTCACGTCTGGGGTTGGACTCGACCACCCGGTCGACGTCGTGGATTATGCGGACCTCGGGGCCACCTCGGCGGACGCGACGGACACGGCCACCTCGACGGGGGAAGACCTCGAGTTCGAACCGGTCGACTTCGACCATCCGCTGTTCATCCTCTTCTCCTCCGGCACCACCGGCAAGCCCAAGGCCATCGTCCACAGCCACGGCGGCATCCTGCTCGAGACGCTGAAGAACCACAGCTTCCACTTCGACCTGGGACCGGGCAGCCAGTTCTGCTGGTTCTCCACCACCGCATGGATGATGTGGAACGCCCTCGTCGGCGGGCTGGTCGTCGGATCATCGATCGTCATGATCGACGGCAACCCCAACTTTCCCGATCCCAAGGAACTCTGGCGCATCGCCGCGAACACCGAGGCCACACTCATGGGTGTCGCACCCGGTGCGATCATGTCCGCCCGCAAGGCCGGGTTCAATCCCACCGAGGAATTCGACCTCTCGACGATCTCCCAGTTCGGCGCCGCCGGCGCACCCCTTCCGGCCGAGGGCTACGAATGGGTGATCGACCAGTTCGGACCCGAGGTGCTGCTGAATGTGGGGTGTGGGGGCACCGATGTATGCACCGGCATCCTCCAAGCCTCACCACTGTCACCCGTGTATTCGGGCGAAATGTCGGGAGCCTCCCTCGGCTTCGCCGCCACCGCCTTCGACTCGGAGGGCAACGAGGTGCTCGATGATCTGGGCGAACTCGTCATCATCCAGCCGACACCGTCCATGCCCGTGACCTTCTGGGGCGAGAACGGTGATGCCCGGTATGAGGCGGCGTACTTCGACAAATACCCCGGCATCTGGCGCCACGGCGACTGGGCGAAGTTCACCACCGGCGGCGGGGTCGTCGTCACCGGCCGCTCCGACGCCACCCTCAACCGCGGCGGAGTCCGACTGGGCACCGCAGACTTCTATACCGTCCTCGACGCTCTCCCCGAGGTGACCGATGCCCTGGTCATCCACCTCGAGGATCCCGACGGCGGGATGGGCGAACTCGTCCTCTTCGTCCAGTGCGAACCCGGAGTGACTTTCACACCCGAGCTGTCCACTCGGATCCGCGCTGCTTTGAAGAAGCGGCTATCGCCCCGGCACACCCCCGACGAGGTGGTCCCAGTGACCCGGATTCCGCTGGGGCGGACGGGCAAGAAGCTCGAGGTCCCGGTCAAACGCATCGTCCAAGGTGCCACCGCCGATTCGGTGGCGAGCGCCGGAGCCCTGCAGGACCCTCGTTCCCTCGATGAGTATGTGGAGTATGCGCGGACGCGGCAGTCGACGGTGAACGCATGAGCACCATCGCGATCATCGGCACCGGAGTCATCGGTGCCGCCTGGGCCACCGGGTTCCTCGCCGCTGGGCACACAGTCACGGCCTTCGATCCGGCGCCTGGCGCCGAAGCCCGACTTCGTGAGCAGGTGTCGACCTTCGTCGGCGAGGCGGGCGCGGCGGCCGCATCAGCGGGTGGCGATTCGTCGACTGCCGCTGCGGCCACCACCCCTTCATCGGACGAACTCACCTTCGCACCCAGCCTCGCCGAGGCGGTCGCCGATGCTGATTTCGTGCAGGAGAACGGGCCGGAACGCCTCGAGGTCAAACAGGCGATGCTCGCAGAGATCGACGCCGCGGCACCTGCATCCGCGGTCATCGCCTCCTCGACCTCCGGATTCTCCCCCAGCCAATTGAACGCACATGCGACGAAGGCTCCGGGACGCATCATCGTCGGTCATCCCTTCAACCCGGCCCACCTGGTCCCCCTGGTCGAGGTCGTACCCTCAACGGGCACCTCGGCGACGGTCGTCGATCGTGCACTGGAGGTCTACCGGGCGATCGGGAAGAAGCCGATCCTCGTGCGCGCCGAGCTGCCCGGCCATGTGGCCAACCGACTCCAGGCCGCGATGTGGCAGGAAGCGTATTCGCTCGTCGATCGTGGAGTCGTGTCCGTGACCGACATCGACACGGCGATCTCCTCCGGGCCGGGCCTGCGGTGGGCGATCCTCGGACCGCTGGCCCAACAGTCCCTGTCCGGTGGTGCCGGCGGTATGCGGCACGTGCTCGACCATCTGGGGCCACCGCAGGAGGTGTGGATGCACGACCTCGAGCAGGTCCACCTCGGCGAGGATCTCAAGGAGAAGCTCATCTCCGGAGTCGACGAGGAACTCGACGGGCGTGACCCGGCGGTGCTGGCCAAGCAGCGCGACGACATGCTCCTCGAAATCATCGCCCTCAAACGCAAGTACGGCGAACTGCCGTAATCCCGACACCATCCCCTCGCCCGCACCCGGGAACTGCGCTCGTCACCATCGAAGAAGGACACCCATGATCTACCAGCCCAACATCGACCTCTCGACGATCACCGCGATCGACGTGCACACCCATGTCGAGGCCGATGACCACCAGCACACGTCGCTCGATTCCGAGCTCCTCGACGCCTCGGCGGGGTACTTCCGGGCACCGGTGCCGCGCACACCCACGGTCGACGACCTCGCCGCCTACTACAGGGAGCGCAACATGGCCGCGGTGATCTTCACCGTCGACGCCACGACCGCGCTGGGCGGGCATCCCCCTGTGTCGTCGGAGATGATCGCGCAGAAGGCCGCCGAGCACAATGACGTCCTCATCCCCTTCGGCTCCGTCGATCCCCACAACGTCGCCGAGGCGGTCGCCCGGATCCAGGACCTCGCCGTCAACTACGGGGTCAGGGGCATGAAATTCCACCCGAGCCTGCAGGACTTCGACCCCAGCGAACGCAGGTACTACCCGATCTACGAGGCCTGCGCACAGCACGGGCTCGTCGCACTGTTCCACACGGGGCAGACGGGAATCGGCGCCGGACTGCCCGGAGGTCGCGGCATCAAGCTGCGCTACTCAGACCCGATGCTGCTCGACGATGTGGCCGCGGATTTGCCGGAGCTGACGATGATCTTCGCCCACCCCTCGGTGCCCTGGGCCGATGCCTCGATCTCGATCGCCACGCACAAGGCCAACGTCTACATCGACCTCTCCGGCTGGTCCCCGAAGTACTTCCCACCACAACTGACCCGGGCGATCGGGTCAATGCTGAAGACCAAGACGCTCTTCGGCTCCGACTTCCCACTCATCACCCCCGAACGCTGGATCAACGACTTCGAAGCCCTGGGCATCAAGGAAGAAGCCGTGCCGCTGATCATGAAGGAGAATGCTGTACGAGTGCTGGGGTTGTGAGAAGGTCATTCTGATACGTCGTATCAACGCGTGAAATCAGCCATGAGCATCGATTCCGCCCGGAGGTCGGCTCACGCACTCGGTTGGGAGATCCTCTGAAATCTCTGCGATCAGGCTCGTATTCCGTTCCATGTCTGTTCGCGCGCGACGAGCCAGGCGTAGACTCAACATGACTTCCCACTCCATCGCGAAGGGTGATCATCGTGCCGATCGAAGACGGTATGCGCAACGCCACCAAGAACCTCGACAAGGCTGCCGAAGCGGCGCCGACCTCCCACGTCGAACATGCCACCGACCATGAGAAGAAGCGGGAAGACGCCGACGAACGCACACGCAGTGACGACCAGGATCGCGAGACCGAAGAACCGGACGACGATTCCGAGGGCTGAGGTCTCCACCGAGGTCTCAGAACTGGATGCCGCGGGTGAGTGCACCATCGATCAGGAGGTTCGCTCCCGAGGTTCGACTCGACAGCGGACTCGAGAGGAAGACGACGCTCGCGGCCGTCTCCTCCGGAGTTCCCATCCTTCCCGTGGGGTTGAGCCCCATCGCGAACGAGAACAGTTCCGGATCACTCGTTTCGATCCCCGGCCAGACACCGTTCTCGTGATAGGTGTTGCCCGGCGACACCGTATTCACCCTGACGCCCTTGTCAGCCAGACTGAGAGCCAGTCCAGCCATGTACCCGATGATCGCGGTCTTCATCGTCCCGTAGGGCCCGGAGGCGAAGTCCGCTTCCCGACCCGAAACGCTGGAGATGGAGATCAGCGAGGCCACATCGCTGCTCTCCAGGTACGGGATCGTCGCCTTCGACAGGTGCACCGTCCCCATCATGTCGACGTTGAATGACTCGTGCCAGTTCTCCTCGGTGTCCGGGATCGCCAGCGCACTGACACTGTTGACGACCATGTCGATGCCGCCGAACTCCGCCACCGTGGCTTCGACCCATGCCGTCAGCGCGTCACCGTCCTGAACGTCGAGGACCGTGCCGGTGACCGGCGCATTCGCGGACAGCGTCTCCTCCGCCTCGGCGACTTCCGCCGCATTCCGTGCGCAGAAGGCAGCATTGGCCCCTTCGGCAAGGAACGCCTCGACGATGGCGCGTCCGATGCCTCGCGTGCCTCCGGTGACCATCGCGGTCTTCCCGCTGATCTTCAAGTCCACGGCATTCCCCTTCTTCTCAGCGTCCAGCTGCTACATCATCGACCGGGCGCGATCGCGCAGGTCCGCGTGGAGACCTCCGAAGGCACTGCGCTCGGGAAGCAGGGATTTCGCGATCTTCGTCACGACGCTGTAGTTGGTGTCGACCACGTTGGCGACCGGCACCAGGGAAATCTGCGTCAGCAGCTGATAGGCGTCCATCGTCTCCAGCTCGAAGAGTTCGCCGAGCCAGCCGATCATCTGCACCTGCGAGATCCTCCACGAATCCTCCATCGGCCGCGAGGACCCCACGATCATCCAATGGTCGTCGGTTTCCAGCCGGGGCCAGGCGGGGCCACCGCCCTTGATGAGGTCGACGATCACGGTGGAGTTCATGGCACCCTCGACGGCGGTCCCACAAGCTTCGCCTTCGCCTTGCCTGTAGTGCCCGTCTCCGAGTGAGAACAGCGCACCGTCGACGTTGACCCTGAAATACGCCGTGGCGCCGACCTTCATCTCGGGCGTGTCCATGTTTCCGCCGAACCGTTCGGGAGTCAGCGAGGAATGAACCTCTCCACCGGCCGGGGCCACACCAACGGTGCCGAGCATGGGTTCGAGCGGCAGCGCCAGCTCGAAATCTCCATGCCGTGCCTGGAACCCCACAGTCTGCGCTGCCGAATCGATCTCGTAGATCCACGCGGCTTCCGGCAGAGCATCGTGGAGGAGGCTCGTCCTGTCCGTCATCGTCAGTCCGCCGAAGAACGGGATCGTGGCCGAGGCTCCCCAGCTCCGGGCCGGGCTGAGATCGACGATGTGGATCGCGAGCGTGTCACCGGGTTCGGCGCCGTCGACGAAGAACGGGCCCGTCTGCGGATTGAGGAACCTCGGGTCGAGTCTGCTGCTCGGCACATCCATCGCCGAGGTGATCGCATTGTTGAATGCGTCCTCTGACCACAGTCGCAGGGCAGTTCCCGGTCGGATGGTGGCGACCGGTTGCGAACCGCCGAAGGTGTAAACGAACTGATCGCGCTCAGGAGCAAAGTCGAGGACGTCCATACTTGATTCTACGTGATCTGCGACACAAGGCCAACGGTTCGGATCATTCGGCAGGATACGCCGCAGCGGGCGCCGCGACGCAGCTGGGTCCACGTCGAGACGTCTTAACGACTAGAATCAACTCTGATGGCTGTCGATACGCATAGGACGCCTGATGCTCCGACCGGTGATCCCTCCGGTCGTGACCGAACACAGGCTGAGGGCAGGGGATGGCTGTATCGGGCAACCTCGATTTGGGCATTGGCGATCGGATTCATCGCGGTGACCATCATCGCCGCCGGCCCCATGCGGGTCTTCGACTACACGCTCAATCGGCGCTGGCTCTACCTCTTCAACCCTGATCTGGTGTGGTTCGCCCAGAATGTTCTCGACAGTATCGCAGGTCAAGCGGTTTGTCTGCCCGTTTTGGCGATCGTGGCCATCGTGCTCTCACGCCGCACCCAGTCCTGGCGTCCGATCGGATTCGCCTTGGCCACCGAGGCGGCTTTCTTCATCGGAGTCGGCGGCCTGAAATTCCTGCTCGCGCGGCCCGCAACGACTCTGCACGACCCGAGGTTCTTCCAAGGAGGGCTGCTCGAGTTCGGCGACCGCGGGATCAGCTACCCTTCGGGCCACACCTCCGAGGCGGTGCTCGTCTACGGGGCGGTTGTCTATCTCATCGCCAACTACAGCGGCGCGTCGAGGCAGCTCGTACGAGTTCTGTGCTGGGTGGTGGTCGCGATCACCGCGAACTCCGTGGTGGTCTCGTTCCTCCTGGGCTGGCATTGGATCACCGACCTCATCGGTGGGCTCCTCGCCGGTGGTCTGTTCCTGCGCATCCTGGTGCAGTACGACACCCGTGCGCGCCGCCGGCTGCAACGCCGGGCGAATACGGTGGCAGCTTCACCATGATTCCTCGCGTGTCCTAATCGGTGTGCCGGCTCGAGGCTGTCTCAGCTGTGCGCTCAAGCCTCCTGCTGAGTTTGAGACCCCGCTGGGCCCAGTCGATCTCACTCCGTGCCCGCGCGGCCAGACCCTCATAGGCGAACTTTTTGTACTCGATGGTGACTTCACGGTCCTCCTCGGCCGTGACCGCCAGACGACGGTTGAGCATCGGGGACTCGAGGGCCTCGATCGTGGCGATCTCGTCTTCCCACACCTTGAGTTCGCCCTGCCAGTGCTCGATGTGCCCGCGAAGGAAATCGCAGATCGCCTCCTGGTCCGCCGACTCCAGATAGGCCGCCCTCAGGTGTGCGGCATCACGCGTGCGTTGGTACTTCAGCGGAGAGTTCATCCAGTCGAGGAAGGCCCGCTCCCCCGCCTCGGTGGCATGGTAGACACGGCGCCTGCCGGCGGTCCCACGGGTCTGCTCCTCGGCGACGACGAGTCCTTCTGTCGCCATCTTCCGCAGTTCCGGATAGATCTGCGAATCCGGCGCATGCCAGACATGGCCGACGGACTGGGAGAATTGCTTGGCCAGCTCGTAACCGGACATCGGCCCGATGCGCAGCAGCGCGAGCAGAGCACTTCGGAGACTCATCGTGGTTCCCTATCATGCGAATCAGCGAGGGGCCCGGGCCTGCTGCCCGGGCCCCCTCAGACTACAGCTCTCAAGCGTTTCGGCCGGTGCGCCACCCACCGCGGTAGGTCTGACGCGCAACGGTCGAGTACGGCACGGGGCTGACGACAACGCCGACCTCGGTCTGCTCGTGCTTCTCGACCGAAGCCTTCGACGTGCCGCCGTCGGGCTCGCCCCAGACGACCTTGAGCTCGGCACCCTCCGGCACATCGGGGTCGACCGTGGCCAAAGACAGGCCTCGGCGCTCGTTGGCCGAATAGCCCGTGAACATCGAGAACCCGACGACATTGCCGTCGGCGTCGACGACCGAGTCGTAGTTCGCCGACCCGTAGTTCGCCAAGGGCAGGTCGAAGTACTTGTAATTCGGCCCATCGACGTTCAGCGGTGAGGTCAGCACCGAGCCCAGGTCCTCGGCATCCCAGGCCAGAGTCACCTTCCTGCGCTGCTTGTCCGGGTCCATGGCTTCCAGGGCGCTGCGGCCGATGAAGTCGTGATCGAACTTCACGAACGACCCGTAGCCGAGTTCCCACGGGGTCAGGTAGTAGTCCTCGATGTCGTCGGAGACGAACGAGCCGGCCAGGGTGCCCGTGGCTTCGTAGCTGTCGGCGCCGAGCCATTCGCGGTACCCACGCTCGGCCTCTCCGGTGTAGATCGCCGGCAGAGGTGAGGGGATCCAACCGGATTCCAGGGTATTCGACGGGTAGGCCCGGGATCCGACGGGCAGCAGACCGAACTCAGCGCCGGCCTCGACGATGGCGTCGCGGATCTGATCATGGTCCTCATAGGGCCCCCAGACTTCGAGACCTGGGGCTCCGGCCATGCCGTGGCGCAGTGTGCGGACCTGCTTGCCGGCGATGGTCATGGTTGACATGTTGAAGAAGCGCAGCTTCTCGAGTTCGCCGCCGTTGAGCTTCTCGATGATCGACCAGGCGTTGGGGCCCTGGATCTGGAAGCGGTAGTAGCGGCGGCTGACCGCGTGGCCGTAGGGCCGTGAGGGTGAGCGGCGGTCGACCTCGATGTCGAGGTTCGGGTAGCCACCGGTCTCTGCGTGGTAGAGCAGCCAGTTCGATGCGGGCGAGCGCCCCACGTACACGTATTCATCCTCGGCCTCGTGGAAGAGGATGCCGTCGCCGATGACATGGCCGGAGGAGGTGGTGGGCACGTACTGCTTGGCCTTGTTCACCGCGAAGTTGGCCACCGAGTTGATCGCGGTGTCGGATATCAGCCTGATGGCGTCAGAGCCTTTGAGGAACACGTTGTCCATGTGATGTGACTGGTCGTAGAGGACGGCGGTCTCACGCCATGCCTTCTGTTCCTTGATCCAATTGGTGAAGTCGGCGGGTACGACCGGATAGATGTAGGACCCGATCTGCGAATTGCGCAGATGCTCGACAGGGTTGGTGGCATCGAGGATCTGCTGGAGATTGTCGCTCATGGTGGTGGAACCTCTCTGTTCGTGTCGTTTCTCTGACTGTCGGATGGTGAGGTGGAGAGCGCTCGTCGGCTCTGATTCCTCAGGTCTTCACTCTGAAGTCGCGGATCCATTCGGCGGTGGTCGTGAGTCCGCCGAATGTGTAGAAGTGCGCCTTCACCCCCGAGGATTCTCCTATGATGGAGTCGTAGGCCGACAGGTCGGTGAGGAATCTGTCGGGACCGGCGGTGCCGAGGAGGTTCGTCAGCGAGAACCCGTACTTCTTCGCGATTCCGGCACTGGTTCCCACACCGAATCGACGGGCGTATCCGAGGAGGCGTTTGATGCCCGCCGGCCCCGGGGTGCCGATGCGGATCTCGGAGTCGATACCGCGGGCGCGCACCTCGTGGACCCAGTCGGCAACCTGCTCTGCGTCGAAGCCGAATTGGGTGAGCACCACTTGATCGAGGCCCTGCTCAGCCAAGGACGAGTTCTTGGCCGCCATGTGCTCCCAGAGGGTGTCGCTGCTGATGTCGGGGTGGCCTTCGGGGTAACCGGCGAGCCCGACCTCTCGGACGCCGTACTCCTGAAGGATGCCCGTGCGGATGACGGTGAGCGAATCGGGGTACGGCCCTTCGGGCGTTGCGGGGTCCCCTCCGACGATGAAGACGTGTTCGCTGGCTCCCGCCTGCTGCAAGGCGTCGAGGAATTCCCTCAGATCGGCCTCCGAAGCCAGTCTGCGGGCGGAGACGTGGGCGACGGGAACGAACCCGAGTTCGAGCACTTCCTTGGCTGCTTCGACGCGCATCTCCAGGTTCTCATTGCCGAGGAAGGTCACGTTGACGCGTGTCCCCGGCGGAATGGCGGAGGCGGCCTGCTGAAGGTTGGAGACGTCTTTTCCGGTCATCTCAAGTGAGAAGTCGTGGAGTACGTCTGTTGCAGAATTTGCGACCACGGGGCGGTTCCTTTCGTGAACACTGCGGTGGGTTCGACGCTGCGGTGGGGTCAGCACTCGGGTCGGTGTGTGAGATCACTCTACGCACATCCGTTTACCTATGTCCATAGGCAAAAGAAGTCTTCGGTCACCGTCACTCGGGACACTTGAATGCGCAGAACCATTGCCCGAGCCTCCTGGCGCTGATAATGTGCCTGACATCACGCTTTACCTATCGTCATAGGTATCTGGACTCATCATAGGTATCCGCACCGTCGCGGATGCCGCCCCATCACAGAATCGGAGCACGCGGTGGACCTGCGCGAACGACTCGACGCCTCTCGAATGTCTGGCTATCAATGGCTGATCGTCGGCATCTGCACCTTCCTCAACGCCCTGGACGGCTACGACGTGCTGGCCATCTCCTTCTCCTCGAACCAAGTCAGCGAAGAGTTCGCTCTCTCGGGAACGGTTCTCGGCCTCGTCATGAGCGCGGCGCTGCTGGGGATGGCCATCGGCGCGCTCGTCCTGGGACCCGTCGCGGATCGAATCGGGCGACGGAACATGACCGTGATCGCTCTCATCGTCAATACCTGCGGGCTGTTCCTCTCCGCCACCGCCACCTCGGCGACTCAGCTGGGCATCTGGCGCGTCGTCACGGGACTGGGGATCGGCGGCATCCTCGTCGGGACCAATGTCATCTGTGCAGAATACGCCTCTCGGAAGCGACGTGGTCTCGTCATCAGCATCTACACGGCCGGGTACGGAATCGGCGCGGCCGTCGGCGGGTCCGTGATGGTCACGCTCATCGCCACCTATGGGTGGCGTTCGGTCTTCGTCCTCGGAGGCTGCCTGGCGGCGGTATCGCTCGTCCTCGTGCTGCTGCTGGTCCCCGAGTCCCCGTCCTACCTCTATAACCGACAGCCGAAGAACGCGATGCCCAAGCTCGAGACGATCGCCCGCAGACTGGGCCATCCCGCCCCCGTCGACCTCTCCGGCTCCTCGGCGGCCCAGCAGGACGAGACGGCCGACTCGGGTCTCCTGTCACTGTTCAACGCACGCAACCGACGGGCCACCTTCGTCGTCTGGGCAACGTTCTTCATCGTCATGTTCGGCTTCTACTTCGTCAACTCGTGGACGCCGCGGCTCATGCACGAAACAGGGCTGACCGACACCCTGTCGATGATCGTCACCGTCGGGCTGACCTTGGGCGGGGCCATCGGCTCCGTGGTCTTCGGTCTCTTCACCGGACGGTGGTCGACCCGGTCGGTGCTGATGTGCTTCTCCATCGTCGCGGCGATCCTCATGGCCGTGTTCATCTTCACGGCGCAGTGGATCGTTCTTGTCATCGTCGTCGGTGTGCTGGTGGGCATGTTCAGCAATGGGTGCATCGCCGGCCTCTACGTCCTCACGCCTCAGTCCTACTCGGCTTCACTGCGGTCGACCGGCGTGGGCTGGGGAATCGGCATCGGTCGCTTCGGTGCGATCATCGCCCCGACCGCCACGGGTGCGATGCTCGATGGCGGGTGGAGTCCGCAGGCGATCTACGTCTTCGTCGGTGTCGTGCTTCTGTCGGCGGCAGTGGTCCTGCTGGGCATGCGCGGAGTCGACGTCGAGGCGAACCGGCGGCCGGAGGTCAGACACACGACTGCGGCGTGAGGTTCGCGGGCGCGGGTCGGCTCCGATTCAGATGACGGGCTTCAGAGGACCTGGAAGATGTCGATCCTCACGCCGTTGGGACTGCGCACTCCGCTGCCGATGAACAGAACGTCGCTCATCCAGGCGTAGGGGCCCGACCGATCGGCGCTCAACCTGGGTACGCACCGAAAGTAGATCCTCCCCGGATCGACATGCTCGCCGCTCATGAGCTTGCTGAGGTCGCTGCTGCTGCCTGTGCGCAGCGCTCGGTTTTCGACGAGGACATGGTGCCCGTCATCGGTCCTGAGAACATAGTCGGCGGCGAGATGGGCAACGGTATCGGTGGGGTACTGCTGGAAGTCGGCACCGGCGTCGAGGACGTCTCCGCTGAGCCCCGGGCCGCTGACCCGTCCGCCGCGGATGGGGACGACCTTGCGCAGACCATCGACGGTGCTGCCGATCGTGATCGGTGCGTCCACGTCGACGTCGATGGTCGCCAGGTACGACAGACCCGGTGGCGCTACCTCATCAGGGCCCGGGTCGATCGGATCCTCAGGCGTCGCTGTCATAGACGTGCCTCCTCATTCTCATCGGCAGGAGTTCCCACGCTGGCAGGGGTCTCGGTCTTGTCACGTGCGCTCACGCATCGAAGTCGGCACAGCCTTCGCGTGCCCGGTCGAGCGACTCCAACTCCACCGCGTATCCCACACCGTCACCGACAGACCGTTCGTCGCGGTCTGCTGCAGCGGCGGGCGGCTCAGCTCGGCAGCCGATCAGTAGTGTCCTGGCGGGTCGCTGGCGGGGAACGACTCGTCCTCCCATTCGTCGACGATCCTGTCGTCGTGCTCGTGGCGGCTCTGTTCGGATTCGGACATTCCTGCGAAACCGCTGCTCGCCTCGGCGGGCGTGGTTGAGGACTGGTCCTGCCCACCCTCGGACTGAGGATTCTCAGACATGGCTGCACCTCCTCTCGGCTGTCGGTGCATACGTCCATCATGCACCCGCGACCACCTCGAGCGATACGGTCCCGCAGCGACTCACAGACTCCGACCGTCGCCGTCGGCCCGAAGCGGGGTGATCTCCAGATAGGTTCCGCAGCGCCACACCCATTCCAAGGGGCCGAAGCGCAGCCAACGCAGCCACAGCATGGAGATCACGCACTGGACGACGACGACACCGAGCCAGAAGCCCAACGCGGCGAGGGCCGACAGCCGGCCGGGACCGACGAGAAGCGGAAGGATCGTCACACAGATGACGGTCTGGCCCAGATAGTTGCTGAAGGCCATCCGCCCGTAGAAACGCAGGAAGGACAGCCCTCTCTGCGCCAACGGCAGGCGCAGCAGCAGAATCAGACCGGTGATGTACATGAGACCGGGGATCATCGCCGTGCGGAAAGCGACCTCATGTGCCGCTTCCGTCCCGGTCCCGGCAGTGAACGACCAGATCCAGACAGGCAGGGACAATACCAAGCCGATCCCGAAGATCCAACCGACCGGCACGCGAGTACCCGCGGCGAACAGCCCGCGCTCGGCCAGCCAGAACCCGAGAACCATATGGCCCAACGTACGACCGAACTCCAAGACCAGGAGCAGTGCCCCGGGAATCTCGATGCCCACCGATGACAGCGTCGAGAGCATGTGCAACGCGTCAGGAATGATCGCCGCAGCGATGCCGACCGTGACGAGGACCGACCTCGGCACAAGCGTCAGCAGGAGAAGAACGAGTGCGAGGCAGCCGTACGAGGCGAGCACGTCGATGCCTCCCAGTGCGGAGTTGACCGCGCCGGCGACGATGAGGATGAGCATGCGTCGGATGTAGACCCAGGTCGAGCGTCCCTTCGCCGTCAGTCGGGACAAGAAGATGAAGACTCCTGTGCCGAAGAGGAAGGCGAAGACGAAGTGGAACTTCCCCAGAGCGAGGACGTCGATAACCTGCCAAATCACGGCATCGACGCCGTGAACCGCCTCGTCCTGGCCGGCCCTGTTGAGGAAGTAGGTGATGTTGATGAGCAGGATCCCCGCGATGGCGATGCCGCGGATGACGTCGATCGAGACGATGCGATCCGTCGGTCGGGAGGAATCGGGCCGGTGAAGAGAGGTCTCGGCAGAGGATGAAGCGGTCATGATCGCCGACGGTACCAGGCACACGCCCCATTTCAACAACCCGTGTTGCATTCCCGTCTGACACCGCTCCGGCATCGGAGATCTCAGCTCGGTCCGGTCGGCTCCGGAGTACCATGGAGTCCACAGACGAGCCGAGCAGAGCGAGGTGTTGAGACATGACTGATGAACACGAGCGGCCGAGCAAGCAGGATCAGCGAAAGGCATCGGAGAAGATCAACGACAAACTCGACGAGGTGGCTTCGAAGGCGAGCGGACCGGACGTCTCGTACGGATCGACTCCTGGATACGTCGAGGCAGACGTCGAGGAGGATGCCCAAGAAGCCGCCGATCATGAAGGCGTGAAGCTCTACCGCAACCCCGATGGCTCACATGAGGCTGTCGACGAGTCGAAGATGGCTCCGGAGATCGGCTCAGACGACTGACACGATGAGGCAGCAGAGAAGAAGTCCGGCGTCCGGTGATATCTGATCACCGGACGCCGGACTTCTCGCTTCAGCGGTCAGTACCAGGAGACGTCGTCCTCGTCAGGGCAACCCCTCATCAAGGGCAGCCCCTCGTCAGGAACGGTCCCTCGTCAGGAACCGGCAGGCGTGAAATCCGTGCTGCCGGCGAACTCGGGGCGCGGCTTCGGTGCGGCGAAGGGCTCGACGCACGCGTTCTCCACCGAGTTGTAGACGATGAAGATGTTCGACCGCGAGTACGGTGTCACATTGCCGTTCGAGGCGTGCATGCAGTTCGAGTCGAACATCACCGCACCACCGGCGGGGCCTTCGAGAACATCGATGCCGTACTCATCGGCGAAGTCGGTCAGAGTCTGCGGATCGGGCGTGCCCGCCCCCTGCATGACCAGCGACTTCTTGTAATTGTCCTCGGGTGTTCCACCGACGCAGCTGATGTAGCGCTGGTGCGAGCCGGGCATGATCATCAGCGGCCCGTTGAACGAGTAGTTGTCGGTCAGCGACAGCGACAGGCTCACGGCACGCGGTTCGGGCATGCCGTCCTCGGCGTGCCAGGTTTCGAAGTCGGAGTGCCAGGAGAATTCCTTGCCGACGAAACCGGGCTTGTAGTTGATGCGGCTCTGGTGGATGTAGACCTCGGAACCCAGCAGCTGCTGGGCACGGGCCACGACTCGAGGATCGTTGGCGATCTTGCGGAAGATCTCGTTCGTGCGGTGAATGTCGAAGATCGACCTGACCTCGTTCGACTTCGCCTCGACGATGGTCGCCTCGTCGTCCTTGGTCTTCGGATCGTTGGCCAGCCGGTGCAGCTCGGCCTTGAACAGTTCGAGCTCCTCAGGTGTGATGAGCTCGTCGATGGCGATATACCCCTTGTCGTCATAATGCTGCAACGTCGCCGCATCCAGCGGTCCCTGGTCGGCCGAGCCGTATGCGATCGGTCCCCGGCGGTCGAGGACTTCTGTGGTCTCGCCGGAGCGGGTGGGGTAGCGATCCGTGGTTGTCGACGGTGAAATTACTGTCATCGTTCTCCCTTCCTCGGATGAATGCGAATGCCTCGTCGCTCCGAAACCGATTTTGAGGGGAACGACAAGGACATTCCGCTTGTATCGTCACCGTAGCAGGGGGATTCATTCGGTGAAACCCCTGGCCGGGGACCTGCAGATCGTGCGATCGGCCCGTCCTTGAGACAGGCGCACCTCCCCCTCTCACGTGCATTAGCATCGCCGTAGCCACGGCGTTCGCACGGTGGTGCCGAGACTGGCACCACGGCGATCTCGTGGCTCGTGCACGGTGTTGTCGTGACCCCGTGCTGTGCCCCTCCAAATGAATCGTGCTGTGTCCCTCGAACTGAAAGGCAGGACTGATGTCGTCCCTCGCTGACTCCGATCTGCAGTCTCCGAATCCGCCCGGGCCCTTGTCGAAGTTCGGCGGCGTTCTGCGCAACTACCGGTTTCCGCTGTTCATTCTCACCGGCGTCGTCATCGGCGCGATCATCGGGCTGATCTTCGGCGAGCGGGCAACGGTCATCAAACCCTTCGGAACGCTGTTCATCAACATGATGTTCACCCTCGTCGTCCCGCTCGTGTTCTTCTCCATCTCCTCGGCGGTCGCGGGCATGTCCTCGGCCAAGCGCCTGGGAAAGATCATGGGCAGCATGCTCGGCGTCTTCGCGATCACCGGCATCATCTCCTCACTGGTCATGATCGTCGCCCTGTGGTTCACCGGTGCCACCGAGGGCGTCCAGGTCGAGATGACACAGCCGGAGGACGTCGAGGAGGTCGGGTCGATCGGCGATCAGCTCGTCCAGACCTTCGTCGTCGATGACTTCTCGAAGATCCTCTCTGCCGAGCACATGCTCGCCCTCATCGTCTTCGCCGTCATCGTCGGCATCGCGACCAGCGGCATCGGCGAGAAGGGCAAACCCTTCGCCGCGTTCCTGACCTCCGGCACCGAGGTGTTCCTGAAGTTCACGTCGATCATCATGTACTACGCTCCGATCGGCCTGGGCGCCTACTTCGCGGCGCTGATCGGTGAGCTCGGGGCACAGCTGGTCGGCGACTATGTGCGCGCCTTCCTCGTCTACTACCCCGTGGCGATCGTGTACTTCGTCGTCGCCTTCACGCTCTATTCCTTCCTCGCCGGCGGCAGGCGCGGGATCCGAGCGTTCTGGTCCAACATCATCGAACCGACGGCGATCTCGCTGGGCACGTCCTCCTCGGTCGCGGCGATCCCGGCCAATCTCCGTGCGGGCAGGCGCATAGGCGTGCCCCGCGACATCCGGGAGACGATCGTCCCCATCGGAGCGACGATCCACATGGAGGGCTCGAGCCTGTCCGCGATCCTCAAGATCGCGTTCCTCTTCGCCGTGTTCGGCCGCGACTTCTTCACCCCCGGCAACATCCTCATCGGCATCGCCGTGGCGCTGCTGGCCGGGATGGTCATGGCCGGCATCCCCGCCGGCGGGTTCATCGGCGAGCTGATGATCATTACGCTCTACGGCTTCCCCGCCGCGGCCCTGCCGATCATCCAGATCATCGGCACAGTCATCGATCCCCCGGCCACCACCGTCAACTCGGTCGGCGACCAGACCAGTTCCATGATGGTCGCGCGCATCCTCGACGGGAAGGACTGGATGGACAAGCCCGATGATTCGGAGGAGGTCGACAATGATGACATCGATCCGAATGACGCCGAAGAGTTCAGGTCCGGATCGATCAGGCCCGAATGAGCCGACACCCCCGCCGAGGCGGCTGTCCGACGAAAATTCTTGATCACGATCGCATTTCGAACGTGAAGTCAAAAGCATCCTTGTGCGTTCCATAATCGATCTATATGACGAAAACTCTGCGTCTATGTCGATTCTGCGACATCACTGCAATGATAGGTCCACAGACTCTCAACAGTCTCTGTGGATTCCCTCAACAACTATCCGTTGGTGCTCACCTGCAGCGACGATAATCGACGAGATCGATGACGTATCACTGACAGTCACTCACACTTACTGTCACAGCAGGAGGCAATGACGCTATGAACACCACCATTCGCAATCGCGCAGCAGCACTGTCAGTCGCTGCGGTCGTCGGCGTCGCGGGAGTCGCGATCACTGGCGGATCCGCGCTGGCATCAACGAACTCTCCGACAGATTCTGGGTCCAGCGCCGAGGTCAGTGGTGCCGTCGCTGCGCACAGTGATGGCTATCCGGCGAATGCGTCCGGCTACGCGGATGAGCTCGTGAGGGCGTGGGCTGTCGGTTCCGACGCCGCAGTCGGTGAGTACGCCACACCCGACGTCGTCGAAGCCTTGTCCGAGCATGGTGACGAGCATGCGACTCAGTGGGATCGCGTCGCCGCAGACGGGGCCGCGGAATCGTCATCCGTGGTCTATAAGAACACGGCCACCGGTGAATTGCTGACCTTCGACGTCGACAACGAAGCCGCCACACATGGCGACCACCCGGCGGTTCACCATGTCCAGTTCAAGGACCGCTCGCAGCCGTCTCACTGAGCCTGGCACCAGCAGTTGGCAAGTAGACTCGGGAGATATGGTCGACCTGAACACACTGCCCCGCCGCCACTACACCGAGGGGCCCACCCCGCTCGAGCATCTCGGAGCCTTGAGCGCCGAGCTGGGCGGGCCGCAGATCTGGATCAAACGCGATGACCAGCTGGGCCTGACTCAGGGCGGGAACAAGACCCGCAAACTCGAGTTCCTCATCGCCGAAGCCCTGGCACAGGGAGCCGATACGCTCGTCACGGTGGGCGGGGTGCAGTCCAATCACTGCAGGCTCACACTCTCAGCGGCTCGTCACGAAGGACTCGAATGCCATCTCGTGCTCGAGGAGGACCTCGGCGCCGATGGGAATCCGGTGCCTGCGGAGGCCGGTGGCAATCCCCCGGATCACACAGGCAATTTCCTGCTCTTCGACCTCCTCGGCGCGGATTCGACCGAGGTCCTTCCCCACGGCAGCGACCTGGTGTCGCGGGTGCACGAGCTCGCCGACGACCTCAGGGCGCAGGGGAAGAAGCCCTATGTCATCCCGGTGGGCGGTTCGAACGTCACCGGCGCGCTGGGTTATGTCGACTGTGCCCAGGAGCTGCTCACCCAATTCGCCGAGGCGGACCTCGACGTCACATCGATCGTGGCCCCGAGCGGTTCCGCAGGGACGCAGGCAGGACTCGTCGCAGGTTTCCACGGTGCCGACAGTCAGCTCCCGGTGATCGGCATCAACGTCAGTCGGACGCAGAAGGACCAGGAACCGAAGATCGTCAACCTCGTCGACGAGGTGGCGGCTCTCCTCGAGCTCCCGCCCGTCCCCCGTGAATGCAGCGTCGGTCTGGGCGACTACTTCGGCACCGGGTACGCACTGCCGACTCCCGGGATGGTCGAGGCCGTGCGCCTCTTCGCGAAGACCGAGGGAATCCTACTCGATCCCGTCTACACCGGCAAGGCGGCCGCCGGTCTCATCGATCTGATCAGACAGGGGCGCTTCGGCCCCGAGGACACCGTCGTCTTCATCCACTCCGGTGGAGTGCCCGGACTCTATGCCCGCGCGGGAGCGTTCGCCTAGTCTGGGGTCCCTTGACCAGTACACAACGATGCACCTGACAATGTCATCCGACGGAGGGAAACACCATGACAGTCTCGACCGCTGATCTCTGGGACGAACGCGGACCAGAACTCAACTCGATCGCCCTGAACTTCGGCGACTTCGGGGCCAAGGACTCATTCTCCGGACCCGCCCGCACCGTTCGCTGCTTCGAGGACAATGCCCTGGCGAAGTCGACACTGTCCCAGCCCGGTGACGGTGCCGTGCTCATCATCGACGGCGGAGGGTCGATCGGGACGGCGCTCATGGGCGACATGATCGCCGAGCTCGCCGTGAGCAACGGCTGGGCCGGAGTCGTCATCAACGGAGCGGTCCGCGACCGCGTGGCGCTGTCCTCAATGGGCCTCGGCATCAAAGCGCTGGCGAGCAATCCGCGCAAGAGTTCCAAGACCGGGGCGGGCGAACTCGACGTCACGGTCGAGATCGGCGGGGCCACGATCCGCCCCGGTGCCATGGTGTTCGCGGATCCCGATGGTGTCGTCGTGGAGAAGTAGCCATGCCCGCCCCACTGCGGCAGATCTGCTTCTTTCCCGACTGACAGTGCTGCTGGGAAGAGGGCGACCGCGTCCTCGACCTGCTGCGCTCAGAAGTCGACGACATCGCCATCGTTCTCGGCCAACGGCGCTACAAGCGACTGTCGATCATTACGGTGACAACAACCCTAATGCGACTGGTGCCCGCCACTCGTCGTCGAGCGCACACACTCCAATTCAAACCTAAACTATATTCGCAGTATGATCTGGTCATGACATCAGATCTTCAGGCGCTTGCAGCATGGACCTTCACAGCCGAATGCCCCATTCCCGATGACCTCGGTCCCGTTCTTGTGAACGGTGAAACACCGATCACCGCGTTCAAGACCATCCGCGACTCGGCCGTCTTCACCAACAAGAGGCTGATCATTCGAGATGCCCAGGGGCTGACCGGGAAGAAGGTCGAGATGTACTCGATTCCGTATTCGTCGATCACCATGTGGTCGAGCGAGAACAGCGGAAAGCTTGATTTCAATGCCGAGCTGGAACTGTGGACCCGCGCAGGTCATCTGAAGATCAAGATCGGCAAAGGACTGGACGTCCGACGCCTCGACAATCTCATCGCACAAGCCGTCATCGGCTGAGCAGACGACAGTAGGGCCTCCTTCCGAAGGTCTTTGCACCAGCCTTTCCGGTGGATCGACTGGTAGCTGACGTACTGGCTCAGGCCCTCGACGCCGTATTCGACGCCGAGACCGGAGTGATGACGGCCACCGAAGGGCGCGTTGTGGTTCGAGCCGAAGAAGTTCACTCCCACCGACACCGAATCGACCTGCTCGGCAACTGCCTGGGCACGGTCAGCGTCGGCGCCGAAGACGATGCCACCCAACCCGAATTCTGTGTTGTTGGCCAGGTCGATGGCTTCCTCGAACCCGGCCGAGTCGTCGTATTGCAGAATCGAGATGACGGGACCGAAGGCCTCCTCGGCACAGATGCACACCTCGACATCGACCGCTGCAGGTAGGCTTCGCGGACCCACGGTTCTCTGAAGGGAGGCAGCGCTGTCAACCGAGCCGCCTGCTCATCTCAGCGATGCACGGAGTCAAAGTCCTGATCGGCCGACTCCCACACCGTATCCGCCTCAACGGGGGAATCGTCCTTGGTCATCGCTTCCACGGTCTCGGCACTGTAGATGTATGACCAGGTACCGGTGTCCGTGCTGCCGGTGACCATGAGCACGTCATAGTCGAACGTCGCACTGCCGGCGGCCTGGACCGCATCGGCAGTGGCCTTCTTATCGGTGTTCAGCATCCCCTCGGACGGGAATTCGACGTGCAGGCGATCGGCGTCCGTCTCATGCGCGAAGTCCGGGTTGCTCTCGGATTCTCGGTGGACATGGGCGTCGTCGATGGTGTTGTTGAGGAAATCACCGACTTCATCGGTGCTGTCGAAGTCACTGCTGGGCACCTCGGCGGCCTGTCCGGCCTCTATGTCACTTGTCTCCGACTCGGGTGAACTGCAGCCGCCGAGCGCAAGGGCGAAGGCCACGATCAGAGCGGAGGCGCCCCGAGGAACAGACATCATAAACCCACCCTATCGATTCCGGGCCAGCTCTTCGTGCCCCGGGTGTCTCCGGACTGCATCGGCCCGAGCAGAACGACTCAAGACCCACTCATGAAGGGCTCTACGGCATCAGAGCAGCACCTCGATGAGTCGCGGACCGGTATCAGCCACACCCGCACGGAAATCACGATCCAAGTCTTCGATCGTCTCCACCCGGGTCGCCGGCACGCCCATGCCGCGGGAGAGGGAGACCCAGTCGATGGCAGGGTTGCCGATGTCGAGCAGAGATTCGGCCTTCGGACCGAAGTCGGGAACGCCGACATTGGACATCTCATTACGAAGAATCTGATATTTCCGGTTGGCGAAGATGAGGACGACGATGTCGAGCTGCTCGCGGGCGTAAGTCCACAGAGACTGCGGGTTGTACATTCCCGATCCGTCGGATTCCAAGACGATGACCTTCCGATCGGGGCTCGAGATCGCCGACCCGGCACCGACCGGCAGCGCCCACCCGATCGACCCGCCTGTGCCGCCGAGGTAGTCGTGGGGTTGCGAATGCGCCGTCTGTGCGTAGAAGTCGCGGCCCGTGGTGATGGACTCGTCGACGACGATGGCGTTCTCCGGAATCGAACCGGACAGCCAAGCCGCAAGCTTTGCTGCGGTGATGGCGCCGCTGGGCACGGGAGCAGTAGCCAGCTCCGCACGCAGGGAGGACCGGTCACGTGAACCGCCGGCCGCCTCGGCGAGGGAATTTCCTGTCGGGCTCGACCCGACCGCATCCTGCAGAGCCTCGAGCGCCCGCAATGAGTCTGCACCGATGGGACTGAGCGTGAAGAATGTGGTGCCGGGGGCGGTCAGGACGCTGGGCTTGTCCGGGTAGGCGAAGAAGGCCACGGGCGGTTTCGCGTCGACGAAGATCACGGCGTCGAAGTTCTTCAGCAGTTCGACGGATGGCTCGACCGGATAGGGAATCTTCGTCACCGTCGGCCGACCGGCGCCGCGTTCGGTCCGGGCGGCGAACGTCTCGGCCAGCAAGGTCGCACCCGTTGCCTCAGCGATCTGCGCGGCTGCCTCGAGCTGCGCCGAGCGCAGGGCACGCCCGCCGAGGAGGATGGCAGTGCGCGGGCCCGCATCTCTCAGTCGTGCGGCAGCAGCGTCGATCTCGGCCGCATCGCCGGCCAGCGGGGTGGGCGCGATCGCTTCTGCCGGCCGTGTGTACTGATCTGCCGTGTTCCACGCGGTGTCGGCGGGAAGGATGAGGGAGCTGATCTGCCCCGAGAGGCTGTAGCCGATGGCATCGGCGGCGTCCTCGGCGATCGAATTCGCCGATGGTGAGGTGCGCACCCAGTCGCTGAATGGTCGCAGCGCACCTTCGATGTCGGAGGTCAGCGGCGCGTCGAGCCCGCGATGGTAGCCGGCGTGATCACCGATGATGTTGACCATCGAGACTCGGGCGCGCAGAGCGTTGTGCAGGCTGGACAGACCGTTGGCGGCACCGGGGCCCAGATGCAGCAGTGTGGCCGCGGGTTTGTCGAGCATCCGCGAGTAGCCGTCGGCGGCTCCGGTGACGACTCCTTCGAAGAGTCCGAGGACACCTCGCACGTGAGGCTGCCGGTCCAGTGCCGCCACGAAATGCATCTCCGAGGTACCGGGGTTGGCGAAGCAGACCTCGATTCCGTTGTGCCCGAGCGTCTCCAGCAGGCTCTCCGCACCGTTCATGCCTTCATCTCCTTCGAAGTCGGTCATGGAGTTCTCCTCCATGGACAGCAGTTGACTCCGTGGTATCACACCCGAAGGCTCCGGTGCCGGACCGTCTGAATCGATGCCGCTGCTCGGCGCTGCTTGCGCGCTCATTCCGACGCGGGGGAATAACCTTCTTGTCGTGGTGGTCATGTGACTGTACACTGGTAGTTGAATGTTCAATTATCTACATCAGTCACCTCACCACTGTAAGGACGATGACATGACCTCCGCCGGCAGCACCTCCACTCCCTCCCAGCAGCACGCCGCTGTCAACGACACCACCCTCAACGTCGCCACCGGCATGGATGCCGTCACGCTCCGCGTCGGAGACCTCGAGACCATGTCGACGTACTACTCGAACGCTCTGGCCATGGAGCCCATCGAAGAGGCTTCCCGCGGCAGCGAGGTTCACCGCGTGCTCGGTCGCGGTACCACTCCGATGGTCAAACTCGTCTCGACACCGGGATTGCCCGCGGTGGATCCGCGCCAGGCGGGCCTCTTCCACACCGCCTTCCTGTTCGAGGACCGGGCCTCACTGGCGGCCACGGTCGCCCACGCCGCACAGAACACGAACTCGCGCTTCGTCGGATCGAGTGATCACCTCGTCAGCGAGGCCTTCTACTTCACCGACCCCGAGGGCAACGGCATCGAACTCTATGTCGACCGCGATCGCTCACAGTGGCTGCACACCGACGAGGGCGAGGTCCGCATGGATACCATCTACCTCGACCCCAACGCCTTCCTCGCCGAGCACCTCGACGATCACATCGTCGCGAACACTTCGGCGCAGCCCGGCAAGGTCGGGCACGTGCACCTGCAGGTCGGCGACGTTCCCACGGCACGCGCCTTCTATGTCGACGCCCTCGGCTTCGAACCGACCTTCGCTTCGATGCCGGGTGTGCTCTTCGCCTCGGCGGGCGGCTACCACCACCACGTAGCGATGAACACCTGGAACAGCCAGGGTGCAGGCCCTCGTGCGGCCGGCCTCGGGCTCGGCGATGTTGCGATCACCGTCCCCGGTCGCGAGGACCTCGACGCGCTCGTCGCTCGACTCACCGCACGGAACATGCAGTTCGCCGATGACGGACGTTCGGTGCGCCTGAGCGACCCCTGGAACACCCAGGTCACAGTCGCAACGGGCATCAGCTCCGTCGACGAGGCGCTGGCGCGGTAATCACCGCCTCTGGCCGCCGGTATCGCCCAGAGCTCCTCACTCGGGCCGAGAGGCTGAGACGTCCGGACGCAGATCCAGGCGACGCAGCAGCTGCGCGTTGAGTGCGACGACGATCGTTGAGATCGACATGAGAATCGCGCCCACGCTCATCGGCAGCACGAATCCGATGGGCGCCAGGACACCGGCAGCCAGCGGCACGGAGATGAGGTTGTAACCGGCGGCCCACCACAGGTTTTGCTTCATCTTCCTGAATGTGGCGCGCGAGAGTTCGATGACCGAGAGCACCGACCGCGGATCGTCGGAGGCGAGAATCACTCCGGCCGAGCCGATCGCCACATCCGTGCCTGCGCCGATGGCGATGCCGACATCGGCTGCCGCCAGAGCGGGCGCATCGTTGACACCGTCGCCGACCATGGCGACCTTGCGGCCCTCCCCTTGGAGCTCGGCGACCTTCGCTGCTTTGTCGGCAGGGTGGACTCCGGCGAAGACTCGGTCGATGCCCAGTTCCGTGGCCACGGTCTGAGCCACCGCCTCGGCGTCACCGGTGATCATGACCACCTGCGCACCGCGCCGGTGCAGCGCATCAACGGCCTCGCGGGACTCGGCTCTGATCTCGTCGGCCAACTTCAGCGCCCCGATGACGTCGCCGTCGGCGAGCACGTGGAGGATGATGGCTCCCTCTCCACGCCACTGCTCGGCGATCGGGGCCTCGTCAACTCCGTGCTGGCTGAGCAGCTGCGGCCCGCCCACGGCCACCTCGGCGCCGTTGACCGCGGCCGTGACACCGACCGCAGGTGAGGAGGAGAAGTCCGTCGCGTTCGGGACCTCGAGGTCTCGGCCCTGTGCGGCTTTGACGATGGCGCGGGCCAGAGGGTGCTCACTGTCGACCTCTGCGGCCGCGGCGAGTGCGAGGATCCGGTCCTCGGTGCCGCCTGCGGTCGTGGCCGAAACGGCGGTGACGGTCGGCTCACCCATGGTCAGAGTGCCGGTCTTGTCGAAAAGCACCGAATCCACGGTGCGCATCGTCTCGAGCGCCAGCCGATCCTTGATGAGGACGCCGGTGCGCGCCGCACGTTCGGTCGCGATCGACACGACCAGCGGGATGGCCAGGCCGAGCGCATGGGGGCAGGCGATGACGAGGACAGTGATGGTGCGCACGACCGCCGAGTCCGGCATGCCCACCAGCGACCAGACGAGTGCGGTGATGACGGCCGCACCGAGGGCGAACCAGAACAGCCACGCGGATGCCCTGTCGGCGATGCGCTGGGCGCGCGAGGTCGAGTTCTGAGCTTCGGCGACGAGCTTCTGGATGCCCGCCAGAGCGGTGTCGTCGCCGGTGGCGGTGATCTCGATGCGCAGTCCGGAATCGGTGGCGACGGTGCCGGCCACGACGGTGTCGCCGATCGAACGGCGGACGGTGGTCGATTCTCCTGTAACCATGGACTCGTCCATACTGGCCGAACCGTCGATGACTCGACCATCGGCGGGGACGGCGGCACCGGGGCGGACGACGACGGTATCGCCGAGGTGGAGCTCGGCCGGGTCGACCATCACGGTCTCTCCGTCGACGATCGCCTCCGCCTCATCGGGCAGCAGGGCCGCGAGACTGTCGAGCGCGGAGGAGGTCTGTGCCAAGGAGCGCATCTCGAGCCAGTGCCCGGCGAGCATGATGACAACGAGCAGCGCCAGCTCCCACCAGAAGTCGAGTTCGGCGTCGAGGATGTCGAGTGAGGAGCCCCAGGAGGAGAGGAAGGCGACGGTGAGGGCCAGGGCGATGAGGAGCATCATGCCCGGATTGCGCTGCTTCATCTCGCTCAGCCCACCGGTCAGGAACGGTCGTCCGCCCCAGAAGTACATGAGCGTGCCCAGGATCGGGGAGAGCCAACGCAGCCAGCCGAGGACGCCGGTCTCCGGGACGTCGTAGCCGACGAGGTGACCGAACATCGGGCTGAAGGCGATGACGGGGATCGCGATGACGAGCATGATCCAGAACAGTCGCCGGAACTGAGCGACGTGGTCGCCGTGTCCCGCGTGGCTGCCGTGTCCCGCGTGGTCACTGTGCCCCGCGTGGTTACTGTGCCCCGTGTGGTCGGTGTGCGTGCCGTGGCTGGTGCGGTCACCATGCCCTGCGTGCTCGTTCTGCGCTTCGCGATCAGTGTGACTGCTATGAGCATGACTCATGTGCTCGTCGACTTCCGAGCGGTCTGCGTGATTCTCGTGTTCGTGCCGTGCTTCCATACCGCCACCGTATACCCCTTAGGGGTATAAGACAACGGTGCCGATCATAGCCGTCAAGGGGCATCGCCCCCAGTCCAGTCGCCCCTGAGGACGATTCCGAGGGAGAAGAGTGTCGGAATCGGCAGCGATTTCCGGCATTCTTCTCCCTCGCAATCCCAGAACCGCGCTTCACGAGCGCCAGGCCACCTCGCGACGAAAGTCGCACATTGCATAGTTGCGCATCTATACGCAATACTTGCTCATGCTGTTCAACTTCGTGTCTGGTTCATCGACTTCGCTGAAACCCGACGCGGGTCAACCCCGGCTCACGACTGAGTCGACCTCACTGCGGAGGATCTCATGGATCTGCAACTCATCGCGGCGCTCATCGCCGGGATCGCGACGATCGTCGTCATCGTCTTGGCGACCCGACTCGACGCGTTCATCGCTCTGCTGACGGCAGCGGTCGTCACCGGCATCGTCGCCGGTCAGGACCTGCTCTCTATCGTCGACGCCATCACCACCGGCTTCGGCGACACACTCGCCAGCATCGGCATCGTCATCGGCCTGGGCGTCGGAATCGGCAAGATCCTCGAGGTCTCCGGTGCAGCGGACTCGCTGGCCCGTGCGTTCCTGCGCGCCTTCGGAGAAGGTCGCGAACCCTGGGCCATGGGCACCGTCGGTTCGCTCGTATCCATCCCGGTCTTCTGCGACTCCGGCTACGTCATCATGAACCCGCTCGCTAGGTCCATCGCCCGCGTCAAGCGCGGCGGCTACGTCACCATCGCACTGGCGCTGGGGTGCGGCATGACCCTGACCCACCACATGGTGCCGCCGACTCCCGGCCCGCTGGCCGCGACAGGCATCCTCGGCGCCGACATCGGCTCGGTCATCCTCACCGGCGTCGTCTTCACGATCGTGCTCCTGCCGGTCGTCGTCATCTACGCCCGGTGGATCGGCCCGAAGCTCGAGCCCGTCCTCAACACTGCCGTCAAGCACGATGTGTACGGCTCGGTCACGGCCACCTCGACGAGCTCACATGCCGTCGAAGGCGGCAGCGAGGACGGCGAGCACGGCAACATCGCCACCATAACCGGCGAAGACACAGATGCCGCGACCACTGCAGACGCTTCAGGGTCCGCGACCGCTGCAGCCGATGCAGACGCTGCGACCAGCTCGGGCTCCGGTGACGACACCGACGCCACCGACAGCGAAACCGGTTCGACGAAGAAGCCCGGAGCCGTCCTCGGTTTCCTCCCCCTCATCGTTCCCCTGCTGCTCATCGTCGCCAACACCGTGTCGACGGCGATCGACAGGAACGCTCAGGGCGAGCTCTCCGGCGATGCCTACGAACCCTCGTCCTGGGTCGCCCCGCTGGCGTTCCTCGGCAACCCCGTCATTGCACTCATGATCGGCCTCATCCTCGCCGTCTACACCCTGCTGCCCCGCGTGACCCCGCGCAGCAAGGTGCAGAACTGGTTGGCCGACGGTGCCGCCTCGGCGGGTCTCATCCTGCTCATCACCGGTGCCGGTGGAGCCTTCGGCATGGTGCTCACCGAATCGGGAGTCGGCGACGCCCTGGCCGAAGCCATCGCCTCGATCAGGCTGCCGGCGTTCCTCGTGCCCTTCCTCATCGCCTCCCTGGTCCGCGTGGCGCAGGGATCGGGCACGGTCGCGATGATCACCGCGGCCTCGGTCACCGCCCCGCTCGTTGCGCCCCTTGGCCTGAGCCCAGTGGTCGCGGTCATGGCGTGCACCGCCGGCTCCATGGTCTTCTCCTACTTCAACGACTCGTACTTCTGGGTCGTCACCCGCTTCACCGGCCTCGATGGCATCAACGCCATCAAGGGCTGGTCGGGCATCACGACCGCCGTGTGGGCCGGTTCCATTCCGCTGCTGTTCGTCCTCGACCTGATCGTATGAGTCAGCAGAACCGTAGCGCAGGGTCGCCTCAGGCGAGTCCGCGCATCCTCATCGTCGCCGACGACCTCACCGGCGGCAACGCCTGCGGAGCTCTCTTCGCCGAGGCGGGCCTGTCGACGATGACGATCCCCGGCACCAGCCGCGGCGGTTCCCCGAGCGGCGGCAGTGCCGATGACGGTGCCTGCCGAGACAGCGCCCAGATCGCGAAAGCGCTCGATGACTATGACGCTGTCGTCGTCAACACGAACTCCCGGCACCTGTCGCCGACCGAGGCCGCAGCCTCGACCGATGCCGCAGTCCGGGGTGCCGGTCCGGTCGACCTCGTTGCCTGCCGCATCGACACGACCCTGCGCGGCAATGTCGGACCCACCGCCGAGGCGGCTCTGCGGGCCCGACGGGATCTGGCCTCCGCACCGGGACCGGAGCGTGTGATGGGTCTGTGCATTCCCGCCTTCCCTGCCTCCGGCCGCGTCACCGTGGGCGGTCAGCAGCTGCTGCACGGGAGGCTGCTGGAGGACACCGAGCTGCGCAACGATGTCCGCTCCCCCATGCGCACCTCGGTCGTCGCCGATGTCCTGCGGGAGAACACCGCACTCGAGTGCCACACCGTCGAGCTCTCGACCATCCTCGCCGGCAGCGCGGCGATCTGCTCCGAAGTGCTCGGGGCTCTAGCCGCGGGCGCCGAGGTCATCGTCGCCGACGCGATGACCGACGAGCACATCGACCTCGTCGCCCGGACCCTCGCCGGCCTCAACCAGGACGAGAACCTGGAATGGGTGTCCATCGATCCCGGACCGGGCAGTCTGGCCCTGGCCCGAGCACTGTTGCCGAAACGTGGGTCCGGGGTCATCCTCGGAGTCTCCGGCTCGGCGACCGAGGTCACTCGCTCCCAGCTGGCCGAACTCGACGAGGACCCGACGATCACGGTGCTGCGGCCCGCCCTCGACGCGGACGACCTGCCCGATGTGCAGGCGACGGTCGAACTGGTTCGCACGGCCGCCTCGGCGGACGGAGCTGCACCGGCGGAGGCAGCCACCTCGGCACGCAGCGGCGCGGTGAGGGCGATCATTCTCGCCACCGTCGTCGATGCCACCGATCTGCTCGAGCTCACCGACGAACAGTCGGAGCTCATTCCCCGTCGGCTCGCCCGGATCACCGCCGAGCTGATGTCCACGACGGCGCTCACCGGCCTCTACACCACCGGTGGGGACGTCACGGCAGCCGTGCTCGGCGAACTGGACGCGATCGGCATGGAGATCCACTCCGAGATCGTGCCATTGGCCGTGGGCGGGCGCATCGTCGGCGGAGTCGGCGCCGGATTGCCGATCGTCACGAAGGGCGGGCTCATCGGAGACGCAGGCACGGGAGTCCTGTGCCTGGACCACCTCATGGCCACCGCAGGAATGGGTCGCGCATGACCGCCCACAATTTCACGCATCTCGACCCTGTCGACGCGCGCAGCACACATGAGAACACAACGTTGAGGAGATTGACATGACCGCACCCGTACTCGCCATGACCGTGGGCGACCCGGTGGGTATCGGCCCCGAGATCACCGCGACAGTGCTCGCCGAATTCGCCGGACGCGACGACCAGCACGGTGTCGCCGTGGCTGACCTGGCAGTGATGAAACGTGCCGTTGACGTGCTGGGACTCGACGTCGAGCTGCGGGCGATCACCGACTGGTCGACGCCGTCTGCCGGACAGGGAGTCATCGACGTCTTCGACATCGGCGTGCTCGGACACGACCTTCCCGGATGGGGCGTCGTCGATGCCCGCGCCGGCCAGGCCGCCGTGACCGCGATCGAGGTCGCCACGAAGGCGGCAATGGATCAGGAGATCGCCGGCATCGTCACCGGCCCCATCAACAAGGAAGCCGTGTGGAAGTCCGGATCCAAGCACCTGGGCCACACGGAGATGCTCGGCGAGCTCACCGGCGTGAGCAAACAGGACACGATGTTCGTCGTCGAGAACACGAAGACCCCCGAGCACAAACTCCAGATCTTCTTCGCCACCCGACACATGTCACTGCGCAAGGCCATCGACGCACTCACCGTCGACACCCAGGTCGACTCCATCGAACGCGCCCACCGTGCCCTGCAGCTCTACGGTGTGGACTCGCCGAGGTTGGCCGTCGCCGCGCTCAACCCGCACGGTGGAGAGAACGGTGCCTTCGGTGACGAGGAGATCGAGATCCTGCGCCCCGCCGTCGAGCGCGTGGGCGAGTCCGGCCTCGAGGTGACCGGACCGATCCCCGCGGACTCGGTCTTCCACCAGGGACTGTCCGGCCGCTTCGACGGTGTCCTCTCCCAGTACCACGATCAGGGCCACATCGCGTCGAAGACCTTCGACTTCGACGGCACGATCTCCGTGACCGTCGGGCTGCCGATCCTGCGCACCTCGGTCGATCACGGCACGGCCTTCGACATCGCCGGTCAGGGCATCGCCGATGCCGGCACCATGCGCTCGGCGTACCGGGCCGCGATCGGCTACGCGCCGTTCGTCGACGGCATCCGCGCGGAATACCTGCCGAAGTGAGCGATACCTGCCGAAGCGCTGGCGCCTCGTCGGGGCTGTGACGCACCGGCCGGAGTAAGGAACGAACGATGGCGATTCGCACGGGCACACAGAAGCGTCGGGATGACATCCAGTCGCTGCTCGCGACCGGTTCGTGGACGATCTCGCGACTCGCCGTGGAGCTGGAGACCTCGGAGTCGACGATCCGTCGGGACCTGCGTGAGATGTCGGCGACCGGTGAGGTCATCCGCACGATCGGGGGCGCCACCGCCGCCGGGTACGTCGAACCTCCCTTGGGCCAGCGGATGGAGGCCAACGCCGAGGCCAAGGACGCGATTGCCGCGGCCGCGATGGATTACCTCGGCGACGGGAGCGTGCGCACGGTCTTCCTCGATGCCGGGTCGACCACGGTCCGGGTGGCCCAACGCATCCGCGATCGCGAGGACCTCACCGTCTACACGCGCGGCCTCGAGGTCGCCATGGCTCTGGCGCAGCCCAACGGGCCCGAGGTCGTCATGGTCGGCGGCCGGGTCTCGGCCAAGTCGCATGGGACGACGGGCGCCTTCAGCGACCATGCTCTGGGCCGCATCCGCGTCGACCTGGCGCTGCTGGGCGCCGACGCCGTGGATGCCGCCAAGGGCTTGGGCGAGCCGACCTTGGACGAGGCTCGGACCAAGGAGGTCATCTCCGAACGTGCCCGCACCGTGGTCGTCCTCGCCGACAGCTCCAAGGCAGGACGCGAAGTCTCTGCGTGGGCTCCGCTGTCTGAGGGCTGGGTGTGGATCGACGAGGACGGGGTGCATCCCCAGAGGTGAAGCTCAGGCCAGGTTCTGCTCCTTCGCCATCTGTCGGACGTAGATCGGTGCCGCGAACAGTGAGGGCAGCATGACGAAGGCAACCGGAACCGCGGTGATGACGATCGCCGACTGCAGTGCCTCGACCCCGCCATCGCCGAGGCTGATGAGCACGGCCGCCGTGATGCCGATGAGCAGCGCCCAGGTGGCCCGCAGCTTTGGGGAGGGTTCGCCGCTGGTCATGCATGACTGCGACATCGCGAACGACATGGAATCGGTGGTCGTCGCGACGAACGTCATGGTCAGAATCAGGAAACCGATGCTGATGATCGTCGACAGCGGCAGGTTGTCGCTGATCGCCATGACCGCGGCAGGCAGCCCCCCGTCCATCAGCGGTCCTGAGATGGAGCCTTCGGTCTGCTGCTCGAGGAAGATTCCGGTGCCGCCGAGGACGGAGAACCAGAACGTCGTGGCGATGGGAGGCAGGACCGTGGTGCTGATGAGCAGGTCCCGGACGGTGCGACCCTTTGAGATTCTGGCGATGAAGATCGCCATCAGCGGTGCGTAGCCGAGGAACCAGCCGAAGAAGAACACCGTCCAGCCCGAGAGCCATTCGGTGTCGCCGCGGTAGAGCGTCATGCTGAAGAAGTCGGTCATGTACAGGGCGAAACCGCTGAAGTAGCTTTTGATGACGAACCAGGCCGAGCCGAGCACGAGCACTGCGGCCATGAGGGCCAGAGCCATCCAGATGTTGGCGCTGCTGAGGAATCTGATACCGCGGCTGACACCGGAGAATACGCTGACACCTGCGACAGCAGTGAGCACGGCGATCACGAGCAGCTGCACCGGATAGACATCGGGGATGCCGAACAGAGAGTTCAATCCGTAGGAGACCTGCAGTCCGAGGAACCCGACCGGCCCGATCGTTCCCGCGGCCACGGCGATGACACAGACGACATCGACGATACCCGCGACGGGCCCCTTGGCCGCACGCGCACCCAGGATCGGGTAGAGGAGGCTGCGAGGACGCAGCGGCATCCCCTTCTCTGCCGCGCGCATCATCACGATCGTCCCCAATGATCCCAGGATCGCCCAGGCGAGGAAGCCCCAGTCGATGAAGCTCGTGGCCAGCGCGGCGGCCACTGCATCGAAGCCGCTGTGACCGTCATTGGTGAAGTACGGCGGTGCCGTTGCGTAGTGGTACATCGGTTCGGCCGCGGCCCAGAACACTCCCCCGGCGGCCAGCAGAGTCGTCATGATCATGGCGATCCAGCTGAAGCGGTTGAAGTCCGGGTGCGCCTGGTTGCCCAGCCGTGCCTTGGCCCACGGGGTGAAGATCAGGACAAGGGCGATGAGGAAGGTCGCCAGCAGGAGAACCTGCCAGTACATGCCGAAGATGTTCGCACAGGCGGTGAAGGCGGCGCCCACCCAGGACGACATCTCGGCCGGAAGGATGAGGGCGAGGACGACGAACAGCCCGAGGATTCCGACGCTGGCGCCTGCTACGGCACGGTCGATGCGGCCGCTCGGCCTCGTCTCAGGTGCCTTGTCGACGGTTGCCGTCGGGGATCGTGTGTCGTGTCCGTTCGAACCTGACCGGTCCGTGGTCTCGTCCATGTCTGTGTTGCCTTCCGGAGCCCACCGCACCGAATGCTCGAGGTGGGCCGCATGTTGCCATCGATCGTTCTGTCAGGATTCGCAGCGGCCCAGTCTAGGACCTGAGGAACCCATTCGGATCAGTTCCGGTGGCGAAGTCACCGTGATCTGACACTCATTGCCATCATGGGCCGTTGCGGCCCTGCTCGGCTGATCGGAGAACGACCCTGTTCCTGCGACCCCGCTCGTGCGAGAATGCGATATCACCTTCGCCTTCAAGAGGACCACGATGGCCGAGCACGATCTCAAGGAGTACCGGGACAAGCGACGGAACTCGACGACTTCCGAACCGTCGGGTGAAACGTCCACATCCGCGGAGGGAGTCGGGGCCGTGACACCGGTCTTCGTCATCCACCGCCACGACGCCACGAATCTGCACTTCGACTTCCGACTCGAGATCGATGGAGTCTTGGTCTCATGGGCCGTTCCGAAAGGGCCCTCACTTGATCCCTCGACGAAGCGGTTGGCCCATCGCACCGAGGACCACCCGTATGACTACGCGGACTTCGAGGGCCGCATCGAGGAAGGCTACGGTGCCGGCACGGTGATCGTCTGGGACACGGGCACATTCGAGAACGCCACCGAGATCGATGGAGACGAGGTGAGCGCGTCCCAAGGCCTCGACAACGGCCACCTCGTCGTGGTGCTCCACGGGCAGAAGCTGGCCGGCGCATTCGCGCTGACTCAGACGAAAATGAATGGCGACGAGGCCAACTGGCTGCTCGTCAAGGTCGATGACTCCGGTGCAGATCGACGACGCAGGCCCACCTCGACACAGAACGAATCAGTGCTCAGCGGCAGACGCAACCAGGACATCGCTGCCGACGAACACTGATGCGGGAACGCCTGCGCCCATTCGGGGCGAGCGCCTAGAGCTTTCCCACAATCTCCATCGGCTTCGCGATGCCCTGGCGATGCCGTGCCATGGCATTCCACGGATCGGCACGTTGGGCCAGACGGTTGCGCACCGACTTCATCGTGTAGTCCTGGGGATCGATCGATGACAGTTCGTCCCAGGTGATCGGCGTCGCCACCGGAGCTCCCGGGCGTGACCTCACGGCGTAGGGCGGCACCGCCGTCTGGGCATAGGCAATGCGTGCGATGTCGACAAGGACCCGGTCCCCGCGCTTGTTCTTCCTCGCCTCGATCGTCAGCAGCTCCGGATCCCGGTCGACGAGCACCCTGGCGCAGTTTCGCGCAAAGTCCCGCACCTCGTCGAAGTCGTGTTCGACGATCAGCGGAACCTGTACGTGGTACCCCCGGGAGCCGGTCGTCTTGACGAATGCGTTCAGCCCCAGTTCATCCATCAGCTCACCCACCATCACCGTCGCCCTTCGCACCGCGGCGATCCCCGGCACCGAAGGGTCGAGGTCGACGATGAGCTGATCCGGATGGTCGAGGTCGGCCGAGGTCGCCAACCAGGTATGTGGTGTGATGCAGGCTTGGTCGACGAGGTAGACCAGGGTCCGGGCATTGTCGATCATCACCTGGTTCTGCTCCCCGTCCATCGTCGCCACCCGCACCGACTCGACGAACTCCGGGAAGTGCTCGGGGTACTTCTTCTCGTAGAACCACTCCGACCCGACTCCATCGGGGAATCGCTGCATCGAGATCGGACGGTCCCTGATGTGGGGAAGCATCACCTCGGCGACGTCCGCGTAGTACTTCGCCAGATCCGCCTTGGTGATCGGACCGCCGTCATCGGAGCCGAACATCTCCTTGTCGGCCTTGTCGATCGACACTCCTGAGACTTCCGCTGAAGAACTCATCACGCCTCCTTCACGACGTCTTCGGCCGCCTTGTCATTTCTCAGTCCGAGGTATCTGGGGTGGCGGAGCTGGTTCGCCGCCGTCCATTCGGTGAAGGCCACCTCGGCGACGTATTCCGGCTTCACCCAATGGCCGTCGCGAGGAAGGCTGCCCGTCGTACATGCGGACTCGGGAATCTCCATCGCGCTCAGCATCTCGTGCAGTCGGTCGAGTTCGTCGTCGGTCCAGTCGATGAGGCAGAAGAGCATGCTCTTCCGGTCGACGAGCGGTCTGTGCTGCGAGGGCCGTGACGATCTCCGGGAAGAGCCTGCGGTGGTCGGGACGCATCAGTCATGCTCGCTCCTCAGACCACTGTCAGGACGAGCTTGCCTGCGGTGCGATTGGTCTGCAGCTCCTCATGTGCCCTGGCCGCCTCGTCCAAGCCGAAGGTGCCGGCGATCGAGGCATGCAGCTGTCCCGATCGGACGAGGCCGGCGATGGCGAGCATCCCGGCTTGGTCGGACTCGACGAGGAGGTTCTCGATTCGCATCCCCTGCGCGGCGGCCCGCTCCGACATTCCCTCCACTGGGATCGGAATGGTCGAGACGAGGATTCCGCCGGTCGTCATGGTCTGCAGCGACCTCGACTGGTATTCACCGCCGATCGTGTCGAGGACGATGTCGATGTCATGGACCGCCTCGGCGAAGTCGACCTCGCGGTAGTCGATCATCTCGTCGGCGCCCATGCCACGGACGAAGTCGTGCTTCGGTTCGCTCGCGGTTCCGATCACGTACGCACCGCGGGCCTTCGCGATCTGCACGGCCAGATGGCCGACTCCCCCAGCAGCGGCATGGATGAGGACGCGGTCGCCTTGACCCACCTCGGCGGTGTCGACGAGGGACTGCCAGGCGGTCAGCGCCGCCAGCGGAATCGCCCCGGCCTGCACATGATCGATGCCGCCCGGCTTCGGGGCGAAGGCACGGGTCGGTGCCAGCACATACTCGGCATGTGCCCCCACCCCGAAGGGATAGGGCAGCATGCCGAAGACCTCATCGCCGGGTTTGAACAGGGTGACTCCGACCCCCACTGTCTCGACGACGCCGGAGACGTCCCAGCCGAGGACGAACGGCGGTGACGGCAGGAAAGCACGATGGCCTCGGTGCTTCCAGTCGGTCGGGTTCATACCGGCGGCATGGACCCGGATGAGGATCTGGGATGGGCCGGGCGTCGGAACAGGCAGCTGGATCTCATGGAGGACCTCGGGGCCGCCGAGTTCGTCCTGGCTGATGGCCCGCATCGTCGGTCGGTCAGAAGTTGCTGATGTCTCCGCATTCGTTTCCGTCATGGCCCCATCCTCGTGGTTTTCACCCATCGGCACCAGAGGGTCTGGGAAACGAACCGAGCCCCGGACCGCGTACCCTACTCCTGGTCCGGCTCCAGACGAACTCAGCCACTCATCCGGACTTCTGTCAACCGGTAGGACATAACGATTTCCAGTGAACATTCTGTGAAACTCGCCTTGCCGTCAGATTTTCGCTGACTTTCCCATTTGCGCAGGTCAGGCACCTACTGGGCCTGAAAACGCTCCCAGACACGCCGCCGAGTTGACAGCATTTCCACGTTGATTCGTGGAGGAGATGCTCGTAGCGTCGATGGTTGCTTCTCTCTTGAGGGCCACCTCGATGATGGTCCCGCACGATCGGAGGATCTAATGAGCAATCCAAACACGCATCCGGATTCGACACCCCACGCATCCCCTCCGGAACCAGAGCTGAAGACCGTCCGCAAGGCTGTTGCCGCCTCCGCGATCGGCAATGCCACCGAGTGGTTCGACTACGGTCTCTACGCCGTGTCGATCACCTACATCACCCAGCACTTCTTCCCCGGAAGTCATGGACAGCTGCTTGCACTGGCCACCTTCGCCGTATCCTTCATCTTCCGACCGCTCGGTGGAATCGTCTGGGGCCCGATGGGCGACCGACTCGGCCGCAAACGAGTGCTGGCACTGACGATCCTGCTCATGGCCGGCTCGACCTTCTGCATCGCACTGCTGCCGAGCTACGCGACGATCGGCGTCGCCGCTCCGATCATCCTGGTGCTGCTCCGAGTCATCCAGGGATTCTCCTCCGGGGGTGAGTACGGCGGTGCCGCGACCTTCATGGCGGAGTACGCACCGGACAATCGGCGCGGCTTCTTCGGCAGCTTCCTCGAATTCGGCACCTTGGCCGGCATGGCCGCCGGTTCGCTGATCGTCCTGCTGCTCCAGCTTGGCCTCGGCGAGGAGACGATGATGACGTGGGGGTGGAGGCTGCCCTTCGTCCTCGCCGGTGTCCTCGGTGTCGTCGGCCTCTATATGAGGACGAAGCTCGACGAGTCCCCTGTCTACGAGGAGCTGGACGAGAATGATCAGGGAAAGACCGTCAAGGAAGTCTTCCGGATACTCTTCACCGGCTACTGGAAGCAGCTGCTCATTCTCGGCGGCATGGTCGTGGCGGTCAACGTCGTCAACTACACGCTGCTGTCCTATATGCCCGCCTACCTGCAGGGCCCGGTCGGCATGGGCGCCAATTCCTCGCTGACGGTGATGTTCCTGGCTCAGGCATTCATGATGGTCCTCATCCCGTTCGGCGGCATGTTCTCGGACAAGGTCGGACGCAAACCGGTCTGGTATTTCTCCCTCATCGGGCTCTTCGTCGCCTCCATACCGATGTTCATGCTCATGGCCAACGGATTCGTCTGGGCCCTCATCGGGCTCGCTGTTCTCGGGATCCTCTACATTCCGCAGATCTCGACGATCTCAGCGACCTTCCCTGCGATGTTCCCCGGACCGGTTCGCTTCGCGGGCTTCGCCATCTCCTACAACGTCTCGACCGCCCTCTTCGGAGGGACTGCCCCGTCGGTCAATGAAGCGATCATCGCTGCGACGGGGAACACGATCGTGCCTGCCTACTTCGTCATGGGAGCATGCGTGATCGGCTTCATCGCGACGATATTCATGAAGGAGACCAAGGGCGCGTCACTGCGTGGCTGTGGTCTGCCGGAAGAAGGCGCCGAAGTCGTCTTCGACGAAGACGAACTCGTCGACGACGCGAAGTGAGTGGTCGCCGCGGGCGGCCCAACTCACCGCAGTGAGCTCAGCTTGCTGCGGTGAGCTCAGCCTCTCACGGTGCGCTCACCTCCTCGCGGCAACCGGTCCGGGGTCGGGCAGCTTCCGCTTGACCAGCTTTCCGGTCGGGGTCCGCGGCAGCTTCGCGACGAAGTGGATATCCCGAGGGATCTTGAACCTGGCCAAACTTTCTCCCAGCCAGGCGCGGATCTCCTCCGCCTCCCCGTCAGGACCGACTCCCTCGGCCAGCTGCACATAGGCGACGGGCACCTGCCCCAGCTCGTCATCTGGCCTGCCGACGACGGCCACATCGACGATCGAATCGCGCAGCACCAATTCGTTCTCGATCTCCTGCGGATAGATGTTGACCCCACCGGCAATGATGAGACCCGTGGTGCGTTCGGCGATGTAGAGGAACCGATCCTCGTCGAGCCAGCCCATGTCCCCGATCGTCGCCCAGCTGTCGGGATGATCGGGATGCCTCGAGTTCCCGGTCTTCGTCTCGTCCTTGTAGTACTCGAACAGGGTCCGCTCGGATTCGAAGTAGATGACTCCGACCTCACCGGCCGGCAGCTCCTCACCGTCGGGACCGCAGATGTGGACGATGCCCTTGGGGCCTTCGCGACCGACCGAGCCGGGTTTCTCCAGCGCCTGCGCACTGCTGATGACCGTCAGCCCGATGCCCTCGGTCGCACCGTAGTATTCCTCGATGACCGGACCCCACCAGTCGATCATCGCCCGCTTGACCTCGGGCGGGCAGGGTGCGGCCGCGTGGATGGCCACTCGCAGGCTGCTCAGGTCATAGGCGCCTCGCACCTCCTCAGGGAGTTTGAGCATCCTGATGAACATCGTCGGCACCCATTGGGAATGCGTGGCCCGATGCTTCTCGATCTGGGCCAGGGAGTCCTCGGCATCGAAGCGGGACATGACGACCGCGGTCCCGCCCCGTGCGTGAGTCGTCATCACGAACCGCAGCGGAGCCGCGTGGTAGAGAGGTGCCGGGGACAGGTAGACGGTGTCTTCGGCGAAGCCGTAGAGATCGGTGAACATCCGGATGAGGGGAACACCTTCGTCCTCGATCCGCAGGTCAGTGGCGCCGGGCAGGATGCCCTTTGGCCGCCCGGTCGTGCCCGAGGAGTAGAGCATGTCGTCACCGCGTGGTTCGATCTCCGGCTTCTGCGCCGAGGCGGCCGTGAGCACGGCCTCATACTCGCCCCAGCCCGCGAAGACCTCGCTCGCACGCCCTTCGGGCGCGGCGTCGATGCGAATCCTGTCGGCGACGTGCGGGCACTCAGCGGCCACCTCGGCGGCTGTGTCCAACCTCGTCGAGAGGAGGAACACCTTCGCGTCGCAGTCGTCGACGATGTAGGCCGACTCCGCCGCCGTCAGGTGCGAGTTGACCACGGTGATGATGCCACCGGTGCGCAGTGCGGCCCAGAGGGCCTCGACGATCTCGAATCGGTTCTCGGCCATGACGGCTATATGGTCGCCCTTCTCGAACCCCGCCGCGCGCATGTGGTTGGCCAGTCGCAGCGATCGGTCCTCGAGTTGGCCGTAGGTGAGCACGGCATCGGTGTCAGCCATGATGACCGCCGGCTTGTCGGGGTTCTCTGCCGCCCATTTTCCTGGATACATGTCACTTCCCTGTGATTGTCAACACCTGAGGCCCTCAGGTGGCGGCCGCGTCCGCCAAGAGGGTTCGTGCGATCGTCTGCCACTGAGCGACCATCGGTTCGGTTCTGGGGTCGAGGTGGGAGAACGTGTAGGTCACGGCCATTCCGCGCATGCTCGAAAACACGATGGCGAACATGTGATCGTAGTGCTCATGTGAGGAGATCACCGGTCCGAAGAGCTCCCGTGCGTTGTCCCTGACCCTCTCGAGCACCGTCTTCTCATGCATGCGGACCTTCTGAGCCAGCAGCTCGTCGGTGCGGGAGGCGCCCCACAGCTCGAGCGCCGTGAAGAAGCTCGAATGCATGAGACCAGCCCACAGCGTCGTGATCGCCCAGTCGGATCGTGGTCCCACCTCGGCGTCGGGCGGCTGCTCGCGGGCAAGGGTCCGGCTGTGCTCATCGGTCCGATCATCCAGCTGCCGACCGAGGCGCTGCTCGCCGAGGCGGGCCACCGCAGCCGTGAGCAGTTCCCGCTTCGACGGGAAATGGTGGAGAAGTCTGCCCCGCGTCACTCCGGCCATGGCCTGCACCTTCGTCGTGGTCGTGGCCGCGTACCCTTCGGCGAGCAGACAGTCGATCGTCGCGTCGAGGATGAGCTCCCGCGAGCGCGCGGTCCGATCCGCCTGGACCATCCGATCGGCATCGGTGGCTGCCGTCATCTGGAATCCCTCCGGATCGTTCTCCATCGATGCCTCCTTGACGGGCAGGGCGCACAACCGAAGCACACTTCCGGTCTGCCTTGACTGTTTCTTCGCTTCGTGAAAATCTTAACGCACGCTCAGTTACTTGGGACACACTTTCGCCGGTGGATTTCGCTATCGCCGGACAGCGGATTTCGACAGCCCCAGGCCACGACCGGCCACATCGACGAGCACAGGAGTCATCATCGCTACACGACCCGCACCGGCCAACGAACGGGCCGCACCACGGAAACCGACCAGAAGAGGACAGCACCTGTGAAGAGGAACCTGTACACCGAAGACCACGAGGCGTTCCGCGGCACCGTCGCCGCCTTCCTCGACCGCGAGGTCGTGCCGTATGTCGACCAGTGGGAGGAAGACCACCTCGTCGACCGGTCGATGTGGAAGAAGGCCGCCAAGTCCGGCATCACCGGCATGGCCATCCCCGAGGAGTTCGGGGGCGGCGGGGTCGAGGACTTCCGCTTCGAGATGGTCCGCAGCGAAGAGATCGCCCGCCGAGGTGTGGGTGGAGCCACGAGCGGATGGGGCGTGTCCGACGGCATCGTCCCCGGCTACCTCACGGCGCTGGGCACCCGGGCCCAGAAGGAGAAGTACCTGACCGGGCTCGCCTCGGGCGAGATGATCGGTGCGATCGCGATGACGGAGCCGAACGCCGGCTCCGATCTGCAGGCGATCACCACCAAGGCGGTCCGCGACGGCGACGACTGGGTGATCAACGGGGCCAAGACCTTCATCACCAACGGCATCCACTCCGACTTCGTCATCGTCGTCGCCCGCACCGACCACGAGGCGAAACCCTCCCAGGGCACCTCACTGTTCATCGTCGAGGACGGCACACCCGGGTTCGAACGCGGACGCAAACTCAAGAAACTCGGCATGGACGCCCAGGACACCGCCGAACTCTCGTTCTCCGATGTCCGCGTGCCCGCCGACGCCGTCCTCGGGGAACTCAACATGGGCTTCATCCACCTCATGGTCAATCTGCCCACCGAGAGGATGCTCATCGGCTCGGGAACCCTGGCCGGTGCACGTGCGGCACTGGCGTGGACGAGCGAGTACGTCTTCGACCGCCCCGCCTTCGGCCAGACGATCGGCGACTTCCAGAACACCCGCTTCGAACTCGCCGAGCTCGAAACCCGGGTCGATGCCCTCGAGGCCTTCGTCGACCGCTGTGCCCTCGCACTCAACGCCGGTGAGCTCAGCGCCGTCGACGCCGCGAAGGCGAAGTATCTGGGCTCGGATCTGGAGATCGAGGTCGTCAACCGCTGCCTCCAGCTCTTCGGCGGCTATGGGTACATGCTCGAATATCCGATCGCCCGAGCATTCAAGGACACTCGGATCCAGGCCATCTTCGGCGGTGCCAACGAGGTGATGAAGGAGCTCATCGGCCGCGACATCGCCAAGCGCCAGGCGAAGAGATAGTCCGTCCCCGGTCTCGACCTACTCGCCCTTGACTTCGAGGAGGACCTTGCCCTGCACGCTGCGGGAGTCGAGCTCGCCGATGGCCTTCGCGGCCTCACCGAGGGGGTAGGTGGCGTGGATCGCGGGATTGAGCTTGCCCGCGGCGACGAATCCGGCGACCGCGTCCCACTGCTCGGCGATGTAGCCGGGACGTTCGCGAGTCGCCGCGCCCCATGCGACCCCGTCGACGGAGATGTTCTTCAGCAGCAGGCGGTTGACCCTGACCGAGGGGATCTCACCCGCGGTGAATCCGAGGACGAGGAGTCGCCCGTAGGGAGCCAGGACCCGGGTCGAGTCCGTGAAGCGCTCGCCCCCGACCGGATCGAAGACGTAGTCGACTCCGTTCGGAAAAATCTCCTTCGCCCCATCTTTGAATCCCTCGGCCATGACCACATGCCCCGCGCCGAGGTCGCGCACGGTCTGGGCCTTGGCTTCGGTCGAGACCACTCCGATGACCTCGAGGCCCATGGCCAAAGCCATCTGCACCGCGGCCGAGCCCAGACCCCCTGCGGCTCCGTGGACGAGGATGGACTGGCCGGCCTGCGCCCGCGCCCTCAGGCGGAGGGCGAAGTCAGCGGTGAGCACGTTCATCGGCATCCCCGCGGCGTGCGCGAGACTGACGCCGTCGGGCACGGGCACCGTCTGCTCGTCGCTGACGACCATCTGATCGGCGAATGAGCCCTTGCCGGGGATCGCTGCGACCCGATCACCGACGGAGAACCGCGAGCCCTCCCCGACCTCGACGACGGTCCCTGCGGCCTCCGAGCCGAGGACGAAGGGCAGCTCATGCTTGGTCTGGTACATGCCACGGGTCTGGAGCAGTTCGGGGAATGTCACACCGGCATAGGCGACCTCGACGAGCACCTCTCCGGGCCCGGGAGCCGGGCGATCCACCTCGGCGATCTCCACATCGTCTGGTCCGGTCAGGGCGGCAACGCGAATGGCTCTCATGATTTCCTCACTGTGGATGAAAAGTGCTTGGGATGATCCCATCATCACTATCACATCCGATCGTGACGGGCATCACGATTTCAGCTTGACTCGCACGCCCGGTTTGAATACTGTAAATGAAACTGAACGATTGTTCACTCGGGAGGGTCGACGTTGACCACAGCACCTGCAGGATTCGACACCGGAACCATCGGGCGATGGATCGAAGATCGGTTCGGAGTCACGGACTTCGACGTCGAAGTGATGTCCATCGGACGCTCGAATCTCACCTTCACCATCACCGTCGGCGGCCTCCCGCGCTGGGTGCTTCGGCGTCCCCCGCTCGGCCACTCCGGGGGAAGCGCCCACAACGTCGCACGCGAAGGCCGGATCATGGCAGCCCTCGCCGAGGACAGGGTACCCGTCCCCACCATCATCGACATCGTCGACGACCCCGAGGTTCTCGATGTCCCTTTCGTGTTCATGGACCACTGCCCCGGGTTCGCGATGAATGAGCCCGCAGATTGGGCACGGATCCCGCGCGGCCCGGGTCCCGGTGACAGACGCTCGTGTGCGTTCGGGATGGTCGACACGCTCGCCGCCATCCACGCCGTGGACATCGACGAGGTGGGTCTCGGCGATCTGCGCAGACCCGGCGGACTCATCGAACGGCAGCTGCGCCGCTGGCTCGGCCAGGTCGAGGACGTCGCACTGCGCGAGATCCCGATCATCCGCGAGGTCCATGACGCCCTGCTCGAAACCATGCCCGACCCGGCGGGCAGCCCCGTCGGTCTCGCCCACGGCGACTTCAAACCCAACAACATGATCTTCGCCCCGACGGGCACGGTCAACGCCGTCGTCGACTGGGAGCTGACCGCCGTCGGCGAGGTGCTCACCGACCTCGGCTACTTCATCGCCATGCTCACGGTGCCCGAGGAGTACACGAGCATCTGGGTGCCGACCCCGGACCTCGGCTTCCCTGAACCGGAGGAGCTCATCGACCGCTATCAGGAGGTCAGCGGCCATGAGGTCCATGATGTCGGCTACTACGAGGCCTTCGCCATGTGGAAACTCGCCTGCATCCGCGAGGGTGTCTACACCCGGCTGATGACGGGAAAGATGGGTGATCTCGACCTGGATCCCGCCACTGCGGGAGATGGCGTCGAGGACCTGGCGCGACAGGCGATGACGCTGCTGGAGACGGCATGACCACCGCCGATTTCGCCGGCAGACGAGCCATCGTCACCGGAGCCGCCGGTGGGATCGGCGCAGCCCTCGCCGCCGAGCTGATCTCCCGCGGTGCCGCCGTCGTCCTCGCCGATCTGTCGCCCTCGGTCACCGACACCGCCTCAGCGCTGAACGCCGACGCTGCCGACGGGCGCAACGTCGCCGCTGGGCTCGATTCCGGTGCCACGCCGGATTCCCGCGCTCATGCGTGGGTCGGGGACGTGTCCTCGGTGGCGGACATCGACGATCTCATCGCCTTCGCCGACGAGGCCATCGACGGTGTGGACATGTACTTCGCCAATGCCGGCATCATCGGACCCGGCGATCTCGGAGACTCCGATGCCGATTGGGACACCATCATCGACGTCAACCTGCGCGCCCACATCCGCGCCGCCCAAGTCCTGATCCCACGCTGGCAGGAGGCCGGTGACGGATATTTCGTCGCCACCGCCTCGGCGGCGGGACTGCTCACCCAGATCGGATCGGCGGCCTACAGCGTGACCAAGCACGCTTCCGTCGGCTTCGCCGAATGGTTGGCGCTGACCTACCGCGACGACGGCATCCGGGCCTCGGTCATCTGCCCGATGGGGGTCGACACCGACCTGCTGCGAGCAGCGGGAACGTCCGGGACCGCCCAACGAGCCGTGACCGACGCCGGTCAGGTCCTGTCCCCCGGCGATGTCGCGACGATCGCGCTCGACGCGGTGCAGGCCGGAGAGTTCCTCATCCTCCCCCACCCCGAGGTGCTCGACATGTACCGCATGAAAGGCAGCGACTACGACCGCTGGCTCGCGGGCATGAGCCGCTATCAGGCCAGACTCAACGAACAGAACCGAGCGAACGAGGAGACCACACATGCTGGAAACGACTGAACGCGGCCGCGACTATCAGGAGCGCCTGACGACGTTCATGGACGACTTCGTCTATCCGGCCGAGCCCGTCTACGCCGAGCAGATGGCGGCAGCGTCCAGCCCGCACACCCAGCCGCAGATCCTCGAGGACCTCAAGGCCGAGGCGAAGCGCCAGGGACTGTGGAACCTCTTCCATCCGGATCCCGAATGGGGCCCGGGACTGACGAACCTGGAATACGCTCCCCTGGCCGAGATCACCGGTCGCAGCATCGAGATCGCACCCGAGGCCATCAACTGCAATGCCCCCGACACCGGCAATATGGAGGTCTTCACCCGGTTCGGCACCGACGAGCACCAGGAGAAGTATCTGCGCCCGCTGCTCGAGGGCACGATCGCCTCGGCGTTCGCGATGACCGAACCCGCCGTCGCCAGCTCCGACGCCACGAACGTGGAGATGCGCATGGAGCCCACGGACGACGGGTTCGTCCTCAACGGCCGCAAATGGTTCGCCTCCAACGGCATGCACCCCAATTGCCGTGTCCTCATCGTCATGGGCAAGACCTCCCCCGACGCCGAGGTGCACCGCCAGCAGTCGATGCTCGTCGTCGACATCGATGCCCCCGGTGTGAGGGTGGAGCGCAATCTTCCCGTCTTCGGCTACCACGATCGGGAGGGCCACGCGGAGATCACCTTCGACGATGTCCATGTTCCGTCCAAGGACATCCTCAAGGGAGAGGGCGAGGGCTTCGCGATCAGTCAGGCCCGGCTGGGGCCGGGCCGCATCCACCACTGCATGCGCGCGATCGGTGCCGCCGAGCGTGCCCTCGAGCTCATGGTCCGCCGCGCCGAGGCCCGCGTGACCTTCGGCGAGAAGCTCTCGGATCGGTCGAACATCCAGGACTGGATCGCCGAGGCCCGCATCGAGATCGATCAGGCCAGGCTGCTGACACTGCACGCGGCGGACATGATGGACAAGCACGGCAACAAGGTTGCGAAGAACGAGATCGCCGAGATCAAGGTCGTCGCACCTGCCATGGCGCTGAAGATCATCGACCGCGCGATTCAGGTCCACGGCGGCGCCGGTGTCACCGGGGACTTCCCGCTGGCGAGCATGTGGGCGCACATGCGCACCCTGCGTCTTGCCGATGGGCCCGATGAAGTGCACAGACGCAGCATCGCTCGGAACGAGATCAGGAAGTATCGCGGGTAGCCGGACCCACCGGTCGATCGAGGCCGTTCGACACACCATTCGATGATGAAGGAAGTGAAGCGATGAGCACATGGGCAGACACTCGTCCCTGGCTGAAGACCTGGGGAGACCTCGCGAGCAAGCCGTACATTCTGGAGAAGTCCACGACGTTGCAGGACCTGGCGTCGACGGTGGCCACGCACGGCGGTGAAGAGGCCATCAGCTATTACGGGTTCAAACTGACTTGGTCGCAGTTCGATCGGTACTCCACGGCGTTCGCGGCCTATCTCGTCGAACACGGCATCGCTGTCGGCGATCGGGTCGCCATCTACGAGCAGAACACTCCCGCCTTCATGATCGCCACCTACGGCATCTGGAAGGTCGGAGGTGTCGTCGTCCCCCTCAATCCCATGTATCGCGGGGAGCTCGAGCACATCTTCGCCGACGCCGAGGTGAAGGGGCTCGTGGTCTCGAAGGCGGCATTCCTCAATCGAGTGGCACCCTACGCCGCGGCTCTGCCGCTCGTCGTGCTCAGCGACGACAGGAGTTTCCAGGTCGACGGCCCCGAGGCGATATTCTCCATGTTCGACGATCTGCCCGGAGCCCCCGGCGAGAATCCGGGCGCAGACCAGGTGCCGAACCTCCCCGATTTCCAGGCCGTCGTCGAATCGCATCTGGACACCGGCTTCACCCCGCTCATCCCCTCACCCGAGGATGAGGCGATCGTCGTCTACACCTCAGGAACCTCGGGCAAGGCCAAGGGTGCCTCCGGAACGCACGCCTCGGTGTCGAGCAACTCCCGCTACTGCGTGCGGACGCCGACGTTCGAACCCGGCGACGGTTTCCTCACCCTGGCCCCGGTCTTCCACATCACCGGGTTCGTCTGCCAGTTCATCGCCGGCGTCAGCGGTGGCGCACGGCTGATCCCCAACTATCGGTTCGACCCGGGCTCGCTCCTCGAACTCTTCCTGCGCGAGAAGCCGACATACATGGCAGGCCCTGCCACGGTCTACACCGCGATGCTGGCCCACCCCTCTGCGACAGCGGAGCACTTCGCGTCTTTCAAACGCATCATGTCCGGCGGCGCTCCCCTGCCCGAGGGGCTCGTGGACAAGTTCCGACAGAAGACCGGCATCTACATCGGCCAGGGCTACGGTCTGACCGAGACCTGCGCCCAGGTGGCCACGGTACCGCCCGAGCTGGAGGCCCCGGTGGATCCCGACAGCGGCAACCTCTCCTGCGGTCTGCCCCAGCCGGACACGATGATCCGCGTCCTCGACGACTCAGGACAGCCGCTGGGGCCCGATGAGATCGGTGAGGTCGCCATCTCGGGACCCGAGGTGGTCTCGAAGTACATCAACAATGAGCAGGCGACGGCCGAGCAGATCCCGGATGGGGAGCTGCGCACAGGTGATGTCGGGTATATGAACGAGGACGGTTGGCTGTTCATCGTCGACCGCAAGAAGGACATGATCAATGCCTCCGGGTTCAAGGTCTGGCCGCGAGAGGTCGAGGACGTCCTCTACACCCACCCCACGATCCAGGAAGCGGCGGTCGTCGGCGTCCCCGACGAATACCGCGGTGAGAGCGTCGCCGCGTTCGTGACTCTGCAGTCGGGACCCGAGGCCGATGGAGTCACCGAGGCGCAGGTCGTCGAGTTCTGCCGAGAGAGATTGGCCTCCTACAAGGCTCCGCACCGGGTGTCCTTCATCGACGAGCTGCCGAAGACGAGCTCAGGCAAGATCCTGCGGCGCACGATCCGCGCCGATGCGGTCGCCGCGGCGGAGGAGGCGAAGTCCGGGACGGTTACGGACGAGTGAACTGCCGTCGCTGCCGTCCGGGCTGCCGATGACGTCAGCCTGTCGCGGCCGTCGCGTCCCTCCGCCGCGGCGGCCGCGTTCACGTATCGGAACAGACCGTTCAGGCGGAGTCCTCAGTGGACTTGATCTCAACCGCAACATTGCTCAGATGCGCCTGCATAGCATCGGCAGCCCCATTCGCATCTCGGGTGCAGATGCCCTCGATGATAGCCAGATGCTGGGGCAATGATTCTGCGGGCCGACCCGGCTTCTGCGCCAGCCTGTACTGATAACGCACAGCTTGGCCACGAAGGCGCTGAATCGTGTCTGCGGCCACCTGCTGTCCGCTGATCTCGATGATCAGTGCGTGCAGTTCCTTGTTCCCGGACGAGTACGCCTCACGGTCGTTGAGTTCGACGGCCCGGCTCATGCGTCGACCGATTTCGCGCAGCTGACCGATCTCCGCTTCAGAGACACGCTCGGCAGCCTTTCGAGCACACAAAGACTCCAGCGCGCCTCTGACCTCCGTTATCTCGACTGCCTCAGCAGGCGATACTGCCCGCACCCGCGCGCCGCGGTGCGCCACACGTTCGATGAGTCCTTCCGAACTGAGCTCAGTCAAAGCAATTCTCACATTGCCGCGCGAAGCTCCGTATTCGTTCGCAAGGTCTGCTTCGACCAACCGCTGGTTGGGCACGAGCTTTCCGGTCACGATGGCGTCTCGGAGTCGATGTCCCACATCCGCGGCGGTCATTCGAGCCGCAGTCGTCGACTCGGGATTCGATTCTTCCTGCGATGCCTCTGGTGAGACGCCCATTCCTATCCACTCCGAAAACTTGGTGAGCTCGTCCTCAACAGACTATCTGGTGGCGAGGGCGGAAGTTGAACCGAGTTTATATTGTCAACAATATTGTTAACATGTAGAGTCGCTCTATCAGCGACGATAGAGACGCCAGAAAGGCGACAACGATGCCCTTTGCTCCTACCCCAGGTTGGTTGAACTGGGAACGCGACCGAGCACACCCGGCAGTCGAGCTTCCCACGGGAAGTGTTGATGCTCATTGTCACGTCTTCGGACCCGGCGATGTCTTTCCCTACGCTCCGACACGCAAATACACGCCCTGCGATGCGTCCAAGCAGGATCTATTCCGACTGCATGAGGATCTCGGGATCGCTCGTCGAGTGATGGTCCAAGCGACATGCCACGGCACTGACAATGCGGCTCTGCTCGACGTGTTGGCAGCCGATCCCGCTGCATCGCGAGGCGTCGTCTCCGTCTCGTCGGACATCACCGACGAAGAGCTGGCCCGGATGCACGAGCAGGGAGTACGCGGAGTCCGATTCAATTTCGTCAAACGACTGGTCGATCACTCCCCCGTCGCCGAGCTCATGCTCATCTCCGAGAAGATCAGAGCATTCGGGTGGCATATCGTCATCTACTTCGAAGCCGCTGACCTACCCGATCTGGAGAGCTTCCTCGCTGATCTGCCCGTTCCCCTCGTCGTCGACCACATGGGTCGTCCCGATGTATCAGAATCGTCGACCGGTGCCGAGTTCTCCCGTTTCATCTCCTTCGTCGACAAGACATCCGCGTGGGTCAAGGTCAGCTGCCCCGAGCGGCTCTCGCACTCGGGGCCCTTTGCGCGAAAGGGCAACACGGACATCTATGACGACGTCGTTCCATTTGCTCGTCGCGTCATCTCCGAATTTCCCGACCACGTGCTGTGGGGCACCGACTGGCCGCATCCGAATCTCAAATCCCATATGCCCGACGACGCCGTTCTTCTCAACTATCTCGCACAGATCACGGATTCGGATGCACAGCTGCGCCGTGTCCTGGTCGACAATCCCACCGCCCTCTATTGGGCCTGAACCTTCGGAAACGAACAGACGAAACCATGGAAACCACAAATTCTGCCAATAGAATCAATCGACTGCCCATCACTCGATTCCACAAAATCATCATCGTCGTGGTGGCGGTGGCCTACTTCTTTGAGTTCGCCGACATCAACACCTTTTCGACGACCGCCCCCAAAATAGCCCAAGTCTGGGGCCTGGACGTCAACCACATCGCCTACATCACCTCGATATCATTCGTCGGCATGTTCATCGGCTCCCTTGCCGGAGGCTGGTTGGCCGATCGGGCGGGCCGGAAAGCTGCATTCCTGTACACAACTCTGTGGTTCTCCGTCTTCTCAGCAGCCACGGTGCTCGCGTGGAACATCTATTCGCTGGGGATCCTGCGCTTCCTCACCTGCGCCGGACTGTCGGCGATGACGGTGGTCGCAGTCATCTACGTCAACGAGATCTTTCCTGCCAAGGTCCGCGGCAAGTACCTGGCGTATGCCATAGTGATCGGCATCTGCGGAACTCCGGTGACCAATCTCATTGCCAGTGCGGTCGTGCCGATCAGCGATTGGTCCTGGCGACTGGTCTTCCTGTGGGGCACTCTCGGCGTCGTCATCCTATTCATGATTCGGCATCTGCCGGAATCTCCCATGTGGCTCGAAAGCAAACGCCGCTTCTCCCGTGCCGAGGACGTGCTGCGAGAGATGGAGGCCAAGGTCTCCGGCTTCGCGGGTGACCTCCCTCAGCCGCTTGCTCCTGTGGCAGAGGTCCGCGAACAGAAGAAGTCCGGACTGCGGACTCTCATGCAGCGACGCTATCTTGTCCCCCTGCTCGTGCTCATAGTCCTGTGGGTGACTCAGACTGTCGGCTTCTTCGGTTACTCCAGTTGGGCGCCGACGCTGCTGTCGAAGCAGGGCATCAGTGTCGAGGACTCAATCCTCTACGTCGCGCTGGCCACGATCGGAGCACCATTGGGGTCCCTTCTGGCAGCATTCGTCACCGACAAGTTCGAGCGCAAATGGCTACTTGTCATCTTCGGAACCACGATCGGCATCTCGGGACTGCTCTACGGCCTGACCTTCAGCCCCATTATGATCGTCGTGTTCGGGTTCTTGGTGAACATGTTCGAGCGGGGCTATACCTCGCTGGCCTACGCCTACTCTCCTGAGCTGTTCGACACCCGCACCAGATCATTGGGAACGGGTATCGCCTACGGAATCGGTCGCCTGTCCAATGCAGTCGGGCCCTTGGTCATCGCATCGCTGTATACATCAACGGGCTATGCCTCCGTCTTCGTGTTCATTGCAGCCACATGGGTGGTTGGGGCGATCGTGCTTGCGCTGTTCGGTCGGAACACCAAGGTCAGACCCGTCCAGCAGGGCGACGGAATGTGCACAGCTGCGGCGTCGCCGGTTGGGGGCGAACAGTGAGGGTTGTCGATGACACGGATGACACGCATACGTCGTTCGGACCACGCGGTGACCAGACTTCGATCAGGATGTGCCTGATGCGCGGGGGCACGTCTCGTGGACCGTTCTTCCGGGGATCCGATCTGCCGTCTGACCCTGAGATCCGCGATCGCGTCCTCCTATCCGTCATGGGCAGCCCTCATCCGCTGCAGGTGGATGGAGTCGGGGGCGGGCATTCGCTGACGAGCAAGGCCGGCATCGTCTCCTGCTCGCCGGCGCCGGAGGTCGATCTCGATTTCGAATTCGCCCAGCTGCAGCCCGATGCCTCGACGGTGCAGACAACAGCCAACTGTGGGAACATGCTTGCTGCGGTCGTCCCATTCGCGGTGGAGGCAGGGCTGATCGTTCCCGATTCCGATTCCACCGAAGTCACAGTGAGAACCACCAACACGGGCCTCATTGCCACTATCACCGTTCAGACGCCGAAGCTCAGCGCCGACGGCCCTCGGACCGTCAGCTATGACGGCTGTACGACGATTGACGGAGTCAGCGGATCATCGAGTCCGGTCTCCATCTTGTTCGTCAACACGGCTGGTTCGATCGCCCCCGGCCTGCTTCCGACCGGCAATCGTCTCGATTCCCTGAGTCTCCCCAACGGCGACCGCATAGGCGCCACAATGATCGACAACGGTCAGCCCCTCGTCCTGCTGCGAGCCCATGACCTCGGCCTCACCGGAGCGGAGGACCTCTCAGACCTGACCGCTGATTCCGCTCTCGCCGACACGCTCGAACATCTGCGTCTCTCATCGGCACACATGATGGGCCTCGGCGATGTGACAGACAAGAACTACCCGAAGATGACCCTGCTCGCTCCCCCTGCCCAGGGGGGAGCGATAGCGACGAGGAGTTTCATCCCGCACACAGTTCACCGATCAATCGGAGTTCTGGCGGCGCTGACGGTCGCCACTGCATCCTGCATGGCAGGAACCGTTGCCTTTTCGCTGGCCGACCCAGGAGACGGCGAGAGCCGAACCCTTGAGATCGAACACCCCACCGGAGCATTTCCGGTCGATCTCCAGATCCTCGACAACCGCGTCTGCCGTTCGGGTCTGACGAGAACGGCTCGCCTGATCATGGACGGTCAAGTCTTCGTCCCCAAGTCTGTATGGGCCCCGGTATCCGCTGAATCAGCCACCCACAAAGAAGGTACACAGAATTGATCATCGACTGTCACGGACATTACACGACCGCCCCAGCCTCTCTCAGAGCGTGGCGAGACGCCCAGATAGCTGCTCTCGACAGCGGTCCGGCACCGGATGGCGGCGGACCCACGATCAGCGATGATGAGATCCGAGAGTCCCTCGAAGGCAACCAGCTGAGGCTGATGGACGATCGTGGAATCGACCTCACCATCTTCTCGCCCCGAGCATCGTTCATGGCCCACCATCTCGGCGACTTCGCCACATCCGCGAAATGGGCCCGAATCTGCAATGATCTCTGCGCCAGAGTGTCCCGACTGTATCCTGACCGTTTTGCTCCAGCGATCATGCTCCCGCAGTCGCCCGGTGCGGACCTTGCGACCAGTGTCGACGAAATCGATCGCTGTGTCGATGAGCATGACGTGGTGGCGCTCAACATCAACCCCGATCCCTCGGGCGGACACTGGACCTCTCCTCCGCTGACGGACGAGTCGTGGTTTCCGATCTACGAGAAGATGATCGAGCACGGGCTGCCGGCGATGGTCCACGTGTCGACTTCGGTCAACCCGGCATTCCACACAACCGGCGCCCACTATCTCAATGCCGACACCACCGCCGTCATGCAGCTCATCGAGGGAGATCTCTTCGGCCGATATCCCGAGCTCAAACTGATCGTTCCACACGGCGGGGGTGCTGCGCCCTATCATTGGGGGCGTTTCCGCGGCCTCGCGCAGGCTCTGGGGAAGCCCGACCTCGAACAGCACATCCTCGGAAATCTGTATTTCGACACCTGCGTCTATCACCAGCCGGGAATCGATGAGCTGCTCTCCGTGATTCCCTCGCAGAATGTCCTCTTCGCTTCGGAGATGATCGGAGCCGTGCGCACCGTGGATCCGACGACAGGCTTCAACTTCGACGACACCGTCCGCTATATCACCGATGCTGATCTGAGCGCTGAGGAACGTCAGGACATCTTCGAGCACAACGCCAGACGGGTCTACCCGCGCCTTGATTCGCGAATCTCCTCTCACCGAGTGTGAACCCGACCTCATCTCAGCGAAGTCGGAACACTCGACTCGGTTCCACCAGCAGTCAAGAATCGCCAACAGCAAAGGAAATCACAATGTTCGACCTCGGTGTAGTGCATACGCAGATCGATCGCCCGCACCCGGAACAGGTCGAGCGATTGAGTGTCTTCGGAGTCGCCACAGTCCACGAGGCTCTCGGCCGTGTCGGCTTGATGCGACCATACATTCGGCCGATCTATCCGACAGCCAAGCTGTGCGGCCCAGTGGTCACGGTGCTCCTGCAACCAGGTGACAACTGGATGCTGCATGTAGCTGCCGAGCAGGTGCAGGACGGCGATGTGGTCGTCGCAGGCTGCACAACCGAGAGCGAAGACGGCTTCTTCGGTGAGCTCCTCGCTTCCTCGATTCGAGCTCGAGGTGGTCGCGGACTTGTCATCGACGGTGGCTGCCGCGACACTGCCGACCTCGAAGCTCTCGACTTTCCCGTCTTCTCTCGCGCCATCAACGCCAAGGGCACTGTGAAGGTAACCCTGGGCTCAGTGAATGTTCCAGTGGTCTGCGCCAATGCCCTCGTCCATCCGGGAGACGTTGTCGTTGCCGATCACGACGGCGTAGTAGTTGTTCCGCGCGACCGGGTATCCGACGTTGCCGACGCCGCTCAGAAGCGGGAGGACAATGAGGAAGCCAAACGTCGGCAGTTCGCCGAGGGCCACCTGGGGCTCGACGTCTACAACATGCGCGGCCCGCTGGAGCAGGCCGGGTTGAAGTACGTGGATTGAGCAGGCTCGGACAGCCGTCGGTCGATGCTCACACCAGGCTGACCGTCTTGGCTCCGCCGAGGCGGGCGAAGCGGTCGGGCTGGCAGGTGAGCAGGATGACTTGGGCGTTCTGGCCGACAGTGCCGAGGATGACGTTGAGCGCGTTCAGCCGCTCGGCGTCGGCGAAGCCGAAGGCATCGTCGAGGACCACGGGTGCCCCCGAATCACTGTCGACGAGCGTGGCCACCGCGAGTCGGCCGATGAGTGCCAGCTGCTCCCTCGTCCCGCCCGAGAGCGATTCGAAGGGCACGGTGCGTTGGTTCAGTGTGCGTGAGACGATCTCGAGGTCTTCCGAGACCTCCACGGACAGTCCGGCCCCGAAGACGAGTCGACCCAGTCTTTCGATCTGTTCCTTGAATGGGGCCACATACTGTCGCTGTGCCTCTTCCTTGTACTTGAACACGGTCGTGCGCAGCAATGCGATCGCCTGCGCCTGACGTTCCAGGCGAGCCTGTTTCCGCCGAGCGGATTCCATCGTCTCTTCGGCATCGGCAAGCTTCTCGTAGATGCCTTCGCTGGCGCGGTCATCGATGAGGGCCGAGAGACGGTCGACTTCTTGTCGCACCTCTTCCCGCTGGGTCTCTTTGCTGCCGACCAGGTTGCGGGCATTCTGCAGCTTCAGGTCCAGGGTGTCCGGGTCGGCGGCCTGATAGACGACTCGCGCCTCGTCCACCTGCGATTTCACCTTCGACACCCGAGCCCCGGCCACGTCCACCGCTTCCGCCAGATCGGCGTCGGAATCGGCTTCTCGCGCGTGCGCCAAACTGTTCGTCAGCCGTTCGTGCTGAGTCTCGGCTTCCTGCAGACTGGTCTGCGCACGGACCGTTTCGACTCGCGCATCGTCTCTGCTCGTTCTTGTCCGTTCGAGCTCGACGCGGGCGGCTTCGACCTCGGCCTGCGCATCGTCTGCTGTCTGTTCGGCTTTCGTGGCTGCCGCTTCGAGATCGCCGAGTCTGGCGCTGTCCGGTTGCTCGTCGTCCTCGGTGCCCACAATCTGCTGAGCACGAGCGAACGCGGCTTCGAGGTCTTCGCGCCTGTCCTGCCCGAGGAGGACTGCGAGCGTCGACTCGGCCTCCGCTCTGACTGCTTCCGCGTCCGCGCGGGCATCGGCTCTCTCCCGGGCCTGAGCCACGGAGTCGACGTCGAGGCGTTCGAGCTCCGCCTCGAATGCCCGCTTCGCAGAGGTCACCGCCTTGTCGAGTTCAACGGGTGAGACACCTGGTCGCACGGTGATATCGGTGATGCCGTCGATCGTGATCCGAATATCCCTGACGACGGCGAATTCGCCTGCTGAGCCCTCGCCGAGTTCTGTTCCGTCGACGCTGACGCCCTGTGCACCGAGCTGCCTCGCGTCGATCTGCGCCGCGGCAGCGGTCTTCGCGTTCTCCGCGATCCGCAGTTCGGTCTCGAGTGAGCTCACCGTGTCGACGTCCGCGGACGTGATCGGGATCGATCCGATCGTCGCCTGGGCACGGCTCTTCTTCTCATCGTGGTCGCGGATGGTTTCGAGTCGGCGTGAGAGATCGGACAGCTCCGTGCGAGCACGAGCCCTGGACACAGCCTTCGCGGCGGCTTTCACTCGTGTTCGAGCGGAGTCGAGGACCGCCTGTTTCTCTTTGAGTCCCTGCTGTGCGCGCTCGAACTCGGCGTCCTTGTCGCTCTGCGCCGATTCCAGGTCGGCGACCGTCCTCCGGGTCTCCGTCACAGTCGCCTGACCGGAGTCGACGTCCGCGATGAGCTTCTTGCGCCTTTCCAGTGCTTCGGCCGCGATCTGCTCATCGCGCTGCGACGATTGCGAGTGTTCGACCGCCTGGTCGAGGACTGCCTTGAGTTCGGCGACGTCCTTCGCGGACTGTTCGGTCTCGTCTCGCTCCGCAAAGGCCCGTGTCAGGTCGGTGCGCACCTCCTCCAAACGGGTCGCTGATCGAGCATGGCTGTCGACGAGTTCGTCCATGCCGCGGCTGCGTTCTTTCAGCTCGTCGAAGGCGACTTCGGCGGCAGAGACCTGAGCATTGGCCGCCTTGTAGTCTCCGGTCGCGTTGCCGTTCTTGGTGAAGTATTTCAGGTACTCGGCTTCGACCTGGTCGAGGAAGTCATCGTGATCGGCGACATCGACGCCCGATTCGTCGAGTGCACTGTGCAGAGCTTTGATCTGAGCCAGCGGAGCCTGTGCCAGGCTCTCTCCCTGCGCCACGTCGAGGGCGACGAGGAGGTCGACATCGATGGTGTCGGCGAGAATAGCGAGGAACCGGTCGTGGGCGTCGTCGCTGCTCAGCTGCTCAGGTCTGGGGCCGATGATGTTGAGTTCGGTGAAGGACTGTCTGATCCAGCGCTTGCGGTATCTGAGCTCGTAGTCACCGGTGCTCAGATGCAGTTCCACGTCCGGCCCCGCATCGACACCGACCGGTTGGGTCTGTTTGACGCTGGCCTTACGCGAACTCGATTTGTCCTCACGCAGATGGGTGATGGCTTCATGGATCGAGGATTTGCCGGCCTCGTTGGGACCTTCGACGACCGTGACTCCATCACCGAACTCGACTCGGGAGTCCGCGATGCCGCGATAGTTTCGCAGGTGGATGGAATGGAATCTCATGATCCGCTCCTCGCAAATCGGTAGAGGAGCCCCAGCGCGTCCTGCGCCGCTGAAGCCGAGGGGGCGTCTCCTGCCGCCGTGACCGCAAGTTCGTCGAGGGTCTCCTGCAGGTATCCGCTCAGCCCGAGGTCGGCGAAGTCCTCGTCGGCGGCGATCACGGCGATGTCCGTGTGCCGCTCCCACAGTGCCACCAGCGCGAACAGGTCGGTGGCATGGTCGAGGACCTCGTCGAGCCTCGACTTCGCCGCCGTCGACAGGGTTCCTCTGAGGATGAGCCAGACAGCCGTCGAGTCTTTGTCGGGCAGGTCTGCCAGCCGTCGCTCGAGGTGGCCGACGTCCTCCTCCGAGTTCACGTCCTCTTCGACGATGAGATATGTCCACCGGCCGATGTGCACCTTCTCCACCGAGCTCGCATGCGTCTGCGGATCGATGTCGACGAGGAGGATGTTTCCGGGATCGTCCTCCCGCCGAGACGTCACCTCCGGAGCGCCGGGATACCAGATGCGTTCGTCCACGGAGAAGGTGGCGTGACGGTCGCCGAGGGCGATGAACTGGGCACGATTGCCCCGCAGCACGGTCTTGAGGCTGTCGGCGTCGATCGTCGCCAAGGATTCCCGATCGGGGTCCAGGGTGCTCACGGCACCGTGACCGGCGACGATGCGCACCGATCCCGGAGCCACCTCGGCGAGGTCATGGGTTGCGTGGGCCACCAGGTCACCTTGGGGACGTTTCGAGAACCACGGGGCGCCGACGATCTCGACGCCGGGAACGACCTCGAACGGTTCGCCGTCCCGCAGCACATGGACTTGGTCCGGCTGCCGGGAGGCGAAGGCCGGAGAGTCGTAGATCGAGGCGGCGTCGAGGGGATCGTGGTTGCCCGGCAGGAGGACGACGGGCACCGTGAACGCGCTGAGAGCCTCGAAGGTGCGGGAGATGATGGCGCGGTCGAGCTGATTGGACTCGAATACGTCACCGCAGACGATGACGAACTCACAGGATCGTTCGGCGGCGATCTCACCGATGCGCTTGACCGCGTCAAGGCGGGCACGGTGGAAACGCGGGCGGGCCTCGGCGCTGAGATAGTGCGCCGTCATGCCCAGCTGCCAGTCTCCTGTGGCGACGAATCTCATCTGTTCCTCCTCGGTTCTTCCCCATCCTATGTATGCAGACCCAGCCTACGGATCGGCACCGACACAGGCTGTGATGCAGGTCATGGACAACGCGCGGGAGAGCAGTGGCTGAGCCGACCAGAGCTGGCTGATCGGCGGACCGTAACCGATCCAATCACCCAGCCGACCCTAACTTAGGTTAGGCTATACACCGTGAACTCCAAGGACACTGTGACCACAACCAGCCTGCATGCCTCTGACCTCACACTGGGCTACGACCGCACGCCGGTCGTCCATGGTGTTTCCCTCTCGATCGCCCCCGGCCGTGTGACGGCACTCATCGGTCCCAACGGCAGCGGAAAATCGACTGTGCTTCGGTCCTTGGCGCAGCTGCACCCGGTCAGTTCCGGGGAGGTGACGACCCGGTCCGCGGGAGCGACCACTTCCGCGACCGCACTGTCGGCGCGTGAATTCGCCCGCACGGTCACACTGCTCTCTCAGTCTCGGCCACATCCCTCCGGGCTGAGCGTGCGCGAGATCGTCGCCTATGGCCGACATCCGCATCGTCGCCGCTTCTCCTCACTCACCGAGGCCGACAAGACGGCGATCGACAAGGCGCTCGAACTGACCGGGACCGCCCGGATGGCCGATCGCTCGGTCGACCGGCTCTCCGGCGGCGAACTCCAAAGGGTGTGGCTGGCCACCTGCCTGGCCCAGGAGACGGGAGTCCTGCTGCTCGACGAACCCACGAATCACCTCGACCTGCGCTACCAGGCAGAGATCCTCGACCTCATGCGCGACCTCGCCGACGACCACAGGACCGCGATCGGCGTCGTCCTCCACGACCTCAACCATGCGGCAGCCGTCGCCGACGACATCGTGCTGCTCAGCGAAGGACGAATCCGGGCTGCCGGCAGCTGCGAAGAGGTCTTCACCGCCGAGGTGCTCACCGAGGTCTACGGTCTCCCGATCACCACACGCCTCGACGAGGACACCGGAATGGTGCGCATCGAGGCCCTGCCCCGCCGCCGTCGCTCGGCCCGCGCACCCGCGCGACTCGCAAGCGCGGTCTGAGCTCACATCCCAGCAGCACCATCAGCACCGCCACCGTCAGCAGCACCGTCGAATCCATCATCAGAGAGAAGCCATGACCCTGACACCCCTGCCCCGAACACGTCCGCGCACGACGACATTCGCCCTCGCCTCCCTCACCGCGGCGTGCGCCCTCACACTGTCGGCCTGCGGCACCACATCGACCGAGGCTTCGACCGACGGTGGAGACTCGACATCGATTTCAGGATCGTGTGCCGACGACTCGAGCACCACCTCGGCGGAACCGGTCTCCGTCAAGGACGACACAGGTCATGAGATCGCACTCGATGAACCCGCGGCGAAGGTCGTCTCCCTCGAATGGCAGTACACCGAAGACCTGCTCTCCCTGTGCGTCAACCCGACCGCCGTCGCCGACGCGAAGGGCTTCACCACCTGGGACACAGCGGAGGAGCTGCCCGAGGACACCGCCGATGTCGGCACCCGCCAGGAGCCCAACGTCGAGTCGATCCTCGCGGCAGACCCGAACCTCGTCATCATCGAAACGACCGCCCGCGACGACAAGATCGTCGGCCAGCTCGAGGACCAGGGCATCGCCGTGATGGCAATGGCCGGTGCCGATGGCGAGGACCCGATCGCCTATATGAAAGACACCTTCAGCACGCTCGCCGAGGTGACCGGCCGCAGCGAGCGCGCGAACAGCGTCCTCGACGACTTCGACGAGAAGGTCGCGAAGTCGAAGCAGGCCATCGCGGCGGCCGATCCGGAGACGAAGGACTTCGTCTACTTCGACGGCTGGGTCAACGGGTCGAACGTGGCTCTGCGCCCCTTCGGCCAGGGATCGCTCTTCGGCGAGCTTGGCGAAGAACTGGGCCTGAACAACGTGTGGACCGGCGAGGTCGATCCGGCATACGGGCTGGGCCAGACCGACATCGAGGGCATTTCGAAGGTCGGCGACGCGAACTTCCTCTACACCGGCACCGACGACCCCGAGTCCGAGGACTACGTCGAGCTGCTGGAGAAGAACGACCTCTGGTCCGACATCCCGGCCGTCAAGGACGAGCGCACCTATGCGTTCCCGGCCGGCATCTGGACCTTCGGAGGCCCCAAGTCCGCCGAACAGGCACTCGACGCCTACGTCGACGCGCTGACCCAGTAGTCCATGACCGCTCCCGCACCCACGACGATGACCACGACCGCCTCGGCGAACGAATCGAGGGACTCGACGACCGCTGCACCCATGCGCAGGCCCGGAGCCATCGGAGCACTCTCGGCCACCGGCGTCCTCCTCGGGCTGCTCCTCGTCCTCGCCCTGATCTCGTTCTGGCACATCACTCAGGGCACCTCGGGGATCGGTTTCCGGGACCTGCTTGCGGCCCTGACCGGAGCATCGGGCTCCCCCGCCGAGGCGGGCCCCAGTGCCCATGACATCCTCATCGGATCCCGGCTTCCGCGCGTGGGTGCAGGAATACTCGTCGGTGTCGCACTCGGAGTGGCCGGTGCGCTGTTCCAGTCCCTGGCCCGCAACCCGCTGGCCTCACCGGACACGCTGGCCGTCACGGGCGGCGCATACTTCGCCGTCACCGTGGTCACGGCCTTCGGTCTCTCGATCCCCGTGTGGGCCTCCGGAGGTGTCGCCTTCATCGGTGGCTTGCTCGCCGCGGCTCTGGTGCTCGGGCTGGCCGGCGGGGCGGCGTCGTCGACGACTCGATTGGTGCTTGCCGGGACCGCGACCGCCCTGGCGCTGCAGGCGGGCACGTCGACCCTGCTCATCCTGTTCGCCGAGGAGACGACGAGCCTGTTCTCGTGGGGTTCTGGCACCCTCAATCAGCTCGACGGCACCGCGGCAGTGCGCAGCATTCCCGTCATCGGTCTCATCATCGTCGCCGCCATCGTGCTCTCACGACGGCTGGACCTGCTCAGCCTCGGCGATGACGCCGCCTCTGTCCTGGGCGTGCCGATCCGTTCGACCCGGGCGATCGGGATTCTGCTCGCCGTCATCCTCACGGCCACGGCCGTGACCCTGGCCGGACCGATCGGGTTCGTCGGACTCTGCGCTCCGGTCATCGCCCGACTGCTCGCTCGCCTGCTGCCGGTGCTGGGCAAGCATGCGGTGATGATTCCGGCCACGGCGCTCATCGGTGCGATCACCGTCATCCTCGCCGATGCGCTGCTGCGCGCGATCGTCGGAGCCACCGAGGCGATCACCCTGCCGTCGGGAGTGACGACGACGGTGCTCGGCGCGATCGTCCTCGTGCTGCTGGCCCGCTCGACGCGTTCCTCGGGTCCTGCACCGGCGACCTCTGCGGCCAAGTCACGTGCACACGGTCCACGTCGTGCCGCACTGGTCATCGGTATGGCGGTCGTGCTGCTGGTCGTTGTTGCGATCCTCGCCCTGCTCACGGGAGAACGGTTCTACCTCCTCGGCGATGTGATGCTGTGGATCCAGGACCAGGCGGCACCGGGGATCTCCTTCGCCTTCGACTCCCGCGCCCCACGTGTGGCAGGTGCCCTGGCCGCCGGTGCCGCTCTCGGACTGTCGGGCACGTTCGTCCAGGCCGGCGCCCGCAACCCGTTGGCCGAGCCGGGTCTGCTCGGCATCACCGGCGGCGCCGGGCTGGGGGCCGTCATCGTCGTCACACTGGTTCCGGGCGCCACCGTTGTGCTGATTTCGAGCGTGGGAGTCGTCGGTGCACTCGTGGCCTTCGCCATCGTCTACGGGCTCTCATGGCGCGGTGGGATGAACACCGACAGGCTCGTACTCATCGGCATCGGCATGTGGTTCGGCTTCACCGCTCTGACCACGCTGTTCCTCGTCCGGGCGAATCCGTGGGACACACCGGCACTGTTCACCTGGCTCTCCGGGTCGACCTACGGTCGTGCCTGGGTCGATGTCGCACCCGTGTCACTCGTCATCCTCATCGCGATTCCGTTGGCCTTCGTCTGGACTCGCGAGCTCGATCTGCTGGCCCTCGACGACGATACGCCGAGGCTGGTCGGCGTCCCACGTGAACCCGTCCGTCTGGCCGTGCTCATCACCGCCGCGGTGCTTGCCGCCGTCAGCGTCTCGGCCGTCGGCGTGGTCGGATTCATCGGGCTCGTCGCTCCGCACGCCGCCCGTGCCCTCGTTGGCAGCCGGCATGCCCGAGTGGTCCCGACTGCCATGCTCCTCGGCGCGCTGGGCCTTGTCGGCGCCGATGCCCTGGGCCGTACGGTTATCGCCCCCGCCCAGATTCCCGCGGGTCTCATCGTCGCCCTCATCGGCGCCCCCTACTTCGTGTACCTGCTGGCACGCTCGCGGGCCTGAGAAGTCGGCAGCTGCCCCAGCGAGCACCCGCCCCAGCGTGCAGCCACCCAGCGTGTAGACGCCCAGCACACAACCGCTTGCCGAAGGTGCAGGCGTCCATTACAAGTGGTGCACCTGCGTACGTGCGCCCAGCGGGTGTTGCGGCCCACTGCACGGGCCGCCCCCCGTGTAGGCGTCGCCCCACCGTGCGGGCGCCACGTGTGGTCCCGCTGCGCGGCTGCCACATGGGCGCAGTGGGTGTTCCACCCCTGGCTCGAACCCGCAAGTCGGGGCATTGGCAGAATGCCACAGCGGAAAACACTCAGCATTGTGGCATGCCTGATTGAACGGGGACTGGTTGAGACTTAGTGTGAGCTACAACACCTAACGTAAGGAATCTCACATGAAGGTCCGTCTCCCCCGCCGAGCGCTCGCGATCGGTTCAGCCCTTGCTCTCACATTCGGTCTGGCCGCATGCAGCGGAGGAGACTCCGAAGGCGGAGCGGCGGGTGACGCGATCGTCGCTGAGACCGCCTTCAACCTCAAGACGATCGATCCCCACCGCCAGTTCGAGTTCACCGGTTCGACGATCGACAATGCGATCTATCAGACGGCTCTCGAATTCGAGGACGGCGACCTGACCAAGCCGACCGACAGCCTGTGCTCATACGAGATGTCGGACAACGACAAGAAGATGACCCTGACGCTTGAGCAGAAGGATGCGAAGTTCTCCAACGGAGATCCCGTCACGGTCGACGACATCGTCTTCTCCTTCAAACGTCTGCAGGGCATCGAAGGCAACCCGTCCTTCTTCCTCGACGGCGTCACGGTCAAGAAGGTCGACGATGAGACCGTCGAGCTGATCAGCAAGAAGCCCAATCCCGCGCTTCCCTACATTCTCCCCAACTCCTCGATCGGCATCGTGAACTCGAAGGTCGTCAAGGAGAACGAGGGCACCACCGATAAGAACGACGGCGCCGAGCAGTTCCTCAACCAGAACTCGCAAGGATCGGGCCCGTACAAGGTCGAGACATACGACGCCGACAGCAAAGTTGTGCTCACGGCCAACGAGCACTACAACGGACCGGCGCCGAAGTTCTCCAAGGTCGTCCTGCGCAATGTCTCCGCCGAAACTCAGGTCACTGACATCCAATCGGGTCAGGCTGATGTGTCCTTCGACCTCAGCTCGGACCAGGTGGAGACCCTCGACAAGAACGCGGTCCAGATCTCGTCCCTGCCGTCGACGCGCAGCATCTACATCTTCAACAACACCGATGAGGAGATCGGTGGTCCCACGGCCGATCCCAACTTCAGAAAGGCCGTCGCCTCGGCTCTGGACTACGACAAGATCCTCGATCTGGCCGGTGAGAACGGCCAGCGCATGGCCAGCCCGGTGCCGAACGAATTCAACGGGGCCGTACCCAAGGACCAGGCACCGGACCGTGACCTGGACAAGGCGAAGAAGCTGCTGGACGAGGCCGGCTACGAAGGCGAGGCCGTCCCCTTCCACTACGCCAGCGACGAGGCGGTCAACGGCATGGACATCGCCCAGCTGGCACAGACGATTCAGGCCCAGCTCAAAGAGGCAGGCATCAAGCTCTCACTGAAACCGGCACCGAGCGCCACACAGCTCGACGGCTTCCGTGCCGCAGAGCAGCCCATGGGAATCGGCACCTGGGGTGCCGACTACCCCGACCCATCGAACTACAACGTCTTCGTCCCCGGAGGCAGCGTCGCCGAGCGTGTCAATTGGGCAGAGGGAGACAACCCCGAGATCGACGAACTGGCCGCGGCCGCCACCGAGACCGAAGGCGAGGACCGCGGACCCGCCTACGCCAAGCTGTTCCAAGCGACCACGGAGACCGGCATCTGGGTGCCCTTGGTCCAGCCGGTGAGCACGGTGGTCGTCAGCAATCGCATCGAATCCTACGTCTCCAACGCCGACGTCACATTCGACTTCGCGAAAGCTGAGTGAGAATGTCGGTTTCGGCCACCGATCAGCAGAAGAACCTCAGCCCACCGAAGATCCACCCGCTCCTGCGCTTCATCCTGGTCCGGATCGGAATCAGCATCCTCCTGATCTGGGGCGTGACCGTCGTGACGTTCCTGATGACGAACCTGGTTCCGACGGACCCGGTGGCCGCCATCCTGGGAGATCGTGCCGCTGCGGACCCTGAGATCGTGGCCCAGACGCGTGATCGACTCGGTTTGGATCAGCCCCTGATCGTCCAGTACATCACCTACCTGGGCAATCTGCTCCACGGTGATCTGGGAGTGTCCAATCAGACGCGGGTTCCGGTGCTGGAGTCGATCGGGCAGGTATTCCCCGCGTCGATCGAACTCGGCATCGGAGCGATCCTCCTGTCCGTGATCATCGGTCTGCTGCTGGGGCTGCTCAGCGCGCTCAAACAGAACACGATCGTCGACCACGCCATCCGCACACTGAGCCTGATCGGCATCTCGGCCCCGACGTTCTGGATCGCGGCGGTCGGCTACTTCGTCTTCTTCTTCAAACTCAGAGTCGTCGGCGGGGCCGGCCGACTCGACCCCTGGCTCACACCGCCTCCCCGCGTGACGGGCCTGTACACGGTCGATTCCCTCCTGGCCGGTCAGATGGCCACATTCACCAATGCGCTCGGGCATCTGATCCTCCCCTCGTGCGTCCTTGCGCTGTTCACGATCGGACTGTTGACACGGTTCAGCCGCTCGAGCGTGCTCGACATCATCAAACTCGACTACGTCACGGCAGCCAGGGCGAAGGGGCTGGCCCCTCGGACGGTCGTATTCAAGTACATCTTCCGCGGCGCTCTGGTCCCGGTCATCACGGTCGTCGGTCTGGCCTTCGGGTCACTGCTGTCCGGGGCGGTGCTCACGGAGACCGTCTTCGCCTGGAACGGCCTCGGGCAGTATGCCTACCGCGGAGCGACGACTCTCGACCTGCCCGTGATCATGGGTGTCGGCCTCGTCATCGGAATCGTCTACATCATCGTCAATTTCGTCGTCGACCTGATCTACGGCTTCGTCGACCCGAGAGTGAGGGTGCGATGAGCATCGGTTCACCCAAACAGCCACCGACGAATGCCGATTCCACCGGCGCCGAGGCTCTCGACCGCAATCCCCTCGACCCCGGAATCAAACGGTGGAGACCGAGATTCCCGAAGGCGCTGCGCACGCCGCTCGGCTTCGTCGGGGCCGCCATCCTGCTCATCTGGCTGCTCGTGGCGCTCTTCGCCCCGCTGCTGGCGCCCTTCGACCCGCTCGCCCAGAACTTCGGACGCCTGCTCGCCCCCGGCTCGGAGAACCCACTCGGCACCGACACCCTCGGACGCGATGTCTTCTCCCGCATCGTCGTGGCCGCGCGCACGACTCTTCCGGCAGCGGTCTTCGTCGTTTTGTGCTCAGCCGTGATGGGGTCCGTGCTGGGCGCCATCGCCGGCTACTTCGGCCGGTTCGTCGATGAGATCATCATGCGCATCGCCGATCTCGTCTTCGCCTTCCCCACGATCATCCTCGCCATGGTGATCGCAGCGGCGCTCGGCCCCGGGCTGAAGAATGCGATCATCGCCATCCTCCTCGTGTCGTGGCCATCCTATGCGCGCGTCACCAGGTCGCTGGTGATGACGGCCCGCAGCAGCGAATACGTCATCGCCGGTCGACTGCTCGGCTTCAGCGCCGGCAAGTCGCTGCTGCGCGAGATCGCTCCCAATGTGGTCTCGCCCATTGTCGTCCTGGCCACCTTGGACGTGGGCACCGCGATCCTGACGATGGCGGGGCTGTCGTTCCTCGCCCTGGGCGTCGTTCCCCCGACGCCCGATTGGGGAGCGATGATCAGTGAAGGCGTCTCCCAGTTCTCCGCATGGTGGATCGCCTTCTTCCCCGGCCTGTGCATCCTCACCATCGTCGTGGCCTTCAATTTCATCGGAGACAGCCTGCGGGACACCCTCGATCCGCACACCGCGCAGGAAGTGGGAGAGACAACGAAATGAGCGTCATCAGCATTCGCGATCTCAACCTGACAGTGACGACGGGCGCTCAGGAGAAGCACATCCTTCGCGATGTGTCCTTCGAACTCGAAGCCGGGAAGATCACCGGTGTCGCCGGGGCATCGGGATCTGGCAAGACCCAGACCGGGATGGCCATCATGGGCCTGTCACCGGATCGGTCGACGCTGTCGGGCAGCATCGACTTCGCCGGCACCGAACTCGTCGGGCTGCCGTCGAAGAAGCACAATCGCCTGCGCGGAAGGCAGCTGTCGATGGTGTTCCAGGACCCGTCCTCGGCGTTCCACCCCATGCTCTCGGTCGGCGACCAGATCACCGACCATCTCCGGCACCACAGAAAGGTCTCGAAGAAGGAGGCCCTCCGGCACGCGATCAGGATCCTCGGACAGACGAAGGTGCCCAGTCCGGAGGAGGCGATCTCGAAATACCCTCACCAATTCTCGGGCGGGCAGCTGCAGCGCATCGCCTTCGCCTCGGCGATCATCTGCGAACCGAAGGTCCTCATCGCCGACGAACCGACCACGGCCCTCGACGTCACCGTTCAGGCGGGAATCCTGCGCCTGCTGCGTGAGCTCTGCGATGATCTCAACCTCGCCGTCCTGCTGGTCACTCACGACTTCGGCGTTCTGTCCTCGGTGGCCGACACCATCGTCGTGATGGAGAACGGGCTGGTTGTCGAGACCGGCGATCGGGAACCGCTGATCACGGCACCCCGGCACGAATACACCCGATCGCTCATCGAATCACTGCCCGGAGCGGAGGTCTCACCCCGATGACGACCACAACGAAGGCCGACACCCGAACGCCCGAGCAGCCGCTGCTCGAACTCGACGACATCGCCTGCGAGTACAAGCTCGACGGAGGCGGACGATTCCGCGCCGTCAGCGACGTCTCACTGCAGCTGGGCCGATCAGAAGTCCTCGGACTCGTCGGCGAATCAGGTTGCGGGAAGTCGACGCTGGCCAAGCTCATCTGCGGACTCGAGAAACCCGCCGACGGACGCATCACCTTCGACTCGCACCCGGTGAAACCACTCGGCCTGGGCCGCCGCCCCAAACAGCTGCTGGGGATCCAGATGGTGTTCCAGAACCCCTACGCATCCCTGAACCCACGCAGACGCATCAGAGATCAGCTCACCGATGCCCTCGCCCTCGATCCGGATCGGAGGTGGACGGTGGAGACCCTCCTCGAGGCGGTCGACCTGCCCATCGACGCCGCCCAGAGGTTCTCCCATTCGTTCTCCGGCGGCCAACGACAGCGCATCGCCATCGCCCGCGCGCTCGCCGCCGGGCCCAAAGTGCTCGTCGGAGACGAGCCGATCGCCTCGCTCGATGCCTTCCTCCAAGCTAGAATCGCCACGATGATGAGGGACCTGGCCATCGACTCGGGCGCATCGATGATCTTCATCAGCCACGACCTCTCCGTCGTCCATGAGATCGCCGACCGAGTGGCGGTCATGGAATCCGGTGGGGTCGTCGAAATAGGCCCGACCGAACAGATCTGGAACGATCCCCAGCACCCGTACACGAAGAAGCTGCTCAGCGCCATCCCCCGGGTCGACGGCAAGGGGATCATCCCGGGGTAAGAGCTGCAAGGAGGAGACAGACCATGGTGACATTGGTGCGCGGGGCCGAGATCTGCGCCCCCGAACGGCTCGGACAGCAGGACATCCTCATCGAAGGTCAGCAGATCGCCCATATCGGCGACATATCCGCCGAGGCGGTGCGGAACCTTCCCGACGCCCACGTCGTCGATGCTCGAGGACTGACCGCCACCCCCGGATTCATCGACCCGCATGTCCACATCGCCGGTGGAGGCGGCGAAGGCGGGTATGCCAACCGCACCCCGGAGATCCGGGTCGGCGATATCGTGGCTGCCGGGGTGACCACGGTCATCGGCTGCCTGGGAACCGACGGTGTGACCCGCAGCCATGCCGATCTCCTCGCCAAGGCGAGAGGGCTCGAGGCCGAGGGCGTCTCCACCTTCATCTATACGGGCAGCTACCAGGTCCCGGCACGGACCCTGACCGGAAGCGTCGTCGATGATCTCGTCCTCATCGACAAGGTCATCGGCGTCGGAGAGGTCGCGATCTCCGACCGCCGATCGTTCCAGCCCACCGTCGAGGCTCTGGCCGATCTCGTCAGCCAGAGCCATGTCGGCGGGCTGCTGTCCGGCAAGGCCGGCATCACCCACTTCCATGTCGGTCCTCACTCGGCCCGTCTTGCCCCGCTGCACCGGCTACTCGACGAATATCCGATCGCCCCGCAGTCTGTCTACGCCACCCACGTGACCAGAAGTCCCGAGCTTCTCGCCGATGCGGTGGATCTGGCGGCCAAGGGAGCCACGGTCGATATGACGGCCGGGTCGACGACGGCGGAATCGGTCAGACGCTATGTCGACCTCGGCGGGGATCTCAGTCGTCTCACGCTGTCCTCCGATGCCAACGGAAGCCTGCCGGAGTTCGACGATCGCGGGCGGCTCATCGGCATGGAGGTGGCCACGCAGACGACCCTGTACGAGCAGGTGTGGGCATGCGCGGAGGCGCTCGACATCGATCTGTCCCAAGCCGTCTCCCTTGTCACCTCAAACACCGCAGACGCCCTCGGACTCGGTCACAAGGGCCGCATTCGCGCAGGCTGCGATGCCGACATCCTCCTCACCGACGACCAGCATGCCATCCAGATAGCCTTCGCCCGAGGACGAGAGGTCATCCGTGATGGCGAACCACAGATCCGAGGCACCTTCGAATGAGCCACGAGCACGACACGACGACTGTCACTGACGATGTCGACCGGAAGCGTCCGCCCCTGGGCTGGTCGCTCGTCCCGCTGGGAGCAATGCTCGTGCTTCTGGCAGTCGGCTACGGCGTCTTCGGCCTCGCACCCGAACCGCTGCTGATCCTGTCCGCGATCATCGCCGGCCTCGTGGCCCTGCGGATGGGCCTGACCTGGGAAGAGATGCTCCTGGGCATCCGAGAGAAACTCGACACTGCGATGCCGGCGCTGCTCGTGCTCATCTCCATCGGCATCCTCATCGGCACGTGGATGATCTCGGGCACCATTCCGATGATGATCTACTACGGCCTCGGGCTCATCAGCGCACAGTTCATCGTCCTCATCGCCTTCGTCATCTCGGCGATCGTCTCGGTCATCACCGGAACCTCCTGGGGTTCGGCAGGAACAGTGGGAGTCGCCCTCATGGGCATCGCCACGGGTCTCGACGCACCGCTGGCGGCGACGGCCGGTGCCATCGTCGCCGGTGCGTACTTCGGCGACAAGCTCTCACCGCTCTCGGACACGACGAACCTCGCGCCGATCGCTGCCGGCACCACCCTGTGGGAGCACATCCGGCACATGCTCTACACCACGATCCCGGCCACGATCGTGGCGCTGGCGCTCTACCTGTTCGTCGGCATCAATCAGCGCTCGGGTGGGACCGATTCGGATCAGATCAGTGCGGTCACCACAACCTTGGACGGATTGTTCTCCTTCAACGTCCTCCTGCTCCTGCCGATGCTCATCGTCCTCGGCGGAGCGATTCTCAAACTGCCCACGCTGCCGACGATCATCGGTTCCTCGCTGGTCGCCGGCATTCTCGCCGCGATCTTCCAGAAGGTCAGCATGGAGTCGATCTTCGCGTCCACCGTCGACGGCTTCTCACCGGACATGCTCGAGGTCGGGTCCTCGACTCTGAACAATCTGGATCCTCAGGTCGTCGAGCTGGTGACCCAGGGCGGGATGGCGTCGATGACCGGTGTCATCCTCATCGCGTTCAGTGCCTTCGCCTTCGCCGGCATCATGTCGAGCTCCGGTGCCCTCGAGACAATCATCCGGTCGCTGCTGAAGTTCGTGAAGCGCACAGGCGATCTTGTCCTCTCCACGGTGGTCTCATGCGTCACGATGGCCGTCGTGACCGGCAATTCCTATCTCTCGATCATCGTCCCGGGCGAACTGTTCAAGCAGGCCTACGCGGACCGGGGGCTGGACGCCAAGAACCTCTCACGCACGCTCGAGGACTCCGGGACCGTCGTCGTTCCGCTCGTTCCGTGGTCCTCGGCAGGTGTGTACATGGCCGGCGTTCTGGGGGTCTCCGTCCTCGACTATGCCCCGTGGGCGGTGTTCTGCTATGTCGGCTTCGCCTTCGCGATCCTGCTCGGGTACACCGGATTCGGCATCGCCAAACGACGTTGAACCCGGTCCACGTCACCGGCCGCCCCACCGCACACCCGCTAGCCGTACGTGCGGGCGTCGAGCACAAGTGGCGCACCAGGGTATGTTCGCCTAGCGGGTGTTGCGGGCGGCGGGGCAGGGCGCAACGCTGTGTGTCTTCCGTTCGTGTGTCATCTCAATTCGCGGGCTCTGAGGTACTCGCGGGGTGTGTATCCGGTGACGCGATGAAAATCGGTCGTGAAGTGGGATTGGTCGAACCATCCGAACATCACCGCGAGTTCGGCAGATGAACGATCCCACCCGTGATCGATCGCGGCCACCGCATCACGGACACGAGCCCGAGTGAGGATTCTCTTGACCCCGACACCGCAATGCCTTTGGAACATCCGCTGCAGCGACCGTTCGCTCATGTCGCAGCGCGCTGACAGTTCGCCGAGGCTGATGACGCTCGGGTCGTCGAGAAGATCCAGCATCCGTGTGAACCGGGCATAGCCCTCGGTCATCGTCGGGTGCCGAGACAGCAGCCACGTCTGAAGCGTCTCAGCGGCAAAGCGCAGGTCGGAATCACGAACCTGGTCGAGGACAAGGTGCTCCTCGAGGCCCAGTTGGGCCTCAATGACCGGAAACCAGTCAGCGGCCGGCACCGTCGTGTCCCGAATCGATGCCGGTGACTCGTTCGCAAACGCCAGAGTGCCGCCGAGGCGAAAATTGACACCGATGACACCACCCCGACCGTAGAGGCCCACATCGAATCGACGAGTGGTCACCGGCCCCGTCAGCCACGTCCCCGCCCCGCTCGTATTCGCTCGATGGATGTCGCCGAACTCCACGGTGAGGTTGATCCCCGGTTCCGATACGGTCGCCGTCTGATAGCGCTCACCTTCGGACAGATCCCAGGTCACCGACCACAAGCGCTTCACCCAGGGGCGCAGCTCCTCGGCTACCGCTGCCGGAACCGAATACCGGGCGTGCTCGAGCATCTGCGCAGGTTTGAGCACACGCCCGTAGAAATGGTCGGGAGGCACCTCCCCCGATGGCGGTTTCTTCCTATCGACGACATCGTCCATGGAACAAGAATGGCAGACATGACTGACACACGAATGAATGAAGCCCCTGCCCCTCGAGCTGCCGCCGACCCCACGAACGCCCTCTCCCGCGAGGCGGTGCCGGTCGCGCAGCTCGCGATGGTCACCCTCGATGCCCCGGATGCCGCCGGGCTCGGCGACTTCTGGTCCAAAGTGCTGGACTGGCCTGTAGCGTATTCGGACGAGAACTATGCCATGCTGACCGGTCCCAGCCATGCCCTGGGCATCGGCACGATTCCGGACTACAAGCGCCCCGACTGGACCGATGACGGACACAAGCAGTTCCATCTGGACCTCGCCGCCGACGACGTCGCGGACGCGGCCGCCAGATGCGTGGAGCTGGGCGCCGAACGGGCCGATCCCCAGCCGGGCGAGACCTGGGTGGTGCTCCTCGATCCGGCCGGCCACCCGTTCTGCATCAGCGACGCGAAGAACTGGGGATGAGGCCCAGCCGAGCCTAGAGCTTCGCCACTCGCACGATGTAGTGGGAGGAATCGAGACCATCGACGAGGATGGTGGCCGAGAACCTGTCGTTGGCTCCGGTGACCACCCAGTTGGGTTTGAGGATCCCCGTGGGTGCGAGCGACTCGTCGATGGTCACGCCCATGCCCAGTTTCACTGTCCTGAGAACCTTCGTGCGCACCAGTGAGTGAGCCGTTCGGCTGACCTCGGAGGCCTCGGGCCGGGCGCCCGCCTGGTCCGAGGATTCGACCGCTTCGAGCCACTCCTCGAAGGGAACGGTCTCCCCCTGCGGTTCGAAGTCGGCGATGAACCCCTTGCCCGAATAGGCGTTGACCAACACGTTCATCCGCTGCCCCGACATCTGTCCTGCCGAGAGCGACGCTTCGGCCGGCATCGGCGATGCCCTCCGCCGGAAGATGCTGCTCGTCCGAGCGCCCAGCACCGTCCACCAGAAGGGATGGAACGCGGACCGGACCTCGGCGTCGGCACCGGGAAGCTTGCGCCGGAACACGGCGAGCGCCTCGGCGTCGGTGATGTTCGGTGCCATCCTCAGCGCCGTCTCCGACGCGAACGGACGAGAGGGGACCTCCGTTTCGTCCGCTCCGGGGAAGCCGGACTCCGGATGCTCACGCATCTTTGGGCACCTGGCCTGCCAGGGCATCGTTCTGACCGGTGAGCATGTGTGCCGGGATGGCACCGATCTTGTCGGTCTCCTTCATTGCGGCGACGACATGTGCCGGAACCGGGTGTGACTTCTGTGTGGCCAGGGACACGACGATGAGGGCCAGGGTCGAGCACACGATGCCCACGCCCATCGGATCGACGCCGGTGACGTCGACGAGCCCCGTCAGCTGCCATACGACCGAGGAGACGGTGCCGAGGAGCATCGATGAGATCGCACCGGGCACGTTCGCCTTCTTCCACCAGGCAGCGGCCACGTAGACGGGGACGAATGCGGCACCGAGCACGGTCGTGGAGAAGATGACCACCTCGGCGACGGCCGGCGGATCGTTGACGGCGACGATGTAGCCGATGACGGCGAGGATGAGCACCGTGAACCGCGAGACCCATACCGACTGCTGATCGGACATGTCCTTCTTGACGAAGCGCTGGAACAGGTCCTGGCTGGCGATCGTGCCCGACTGCAGCAGCAGCGCGTCGGCTGTGGACATGATAGCTGCCATGATGCCGGCCATGACGATGCCCACGGCGAAGTTCGGCAGAACGGTGTCGGCGACCTGGAAGACCGCGAGCTCAGGGTTGTCGAGGTTGGGCAGGAGGATGAGCGCCATGATGCCGACGATGTAGGGCGCCGGGATGAACAGAAGGTTGAAGCCTGTGGCGTACATGCTCGCCGTGCGTGCGACCGAGGGCCGCTTCATGGCCATATGGCTGACGTTGACGTGCGGCCACCCCATATAGCCGATGGAGAACACGAGCACCGCACCGATGATGACTCCCCACTGCACGGAATCGATGCCCTCGGGGCCCCACATGGTCAGCAGGTTGGGGTTGATCTGGCCGACCGCCTCGTTGCCCGCGGTCCATCCACCCACGGCCTGGAGTGTGCCGATGAGGATCCAGACCATGCCGATGAGCATGATGATCGCCTGGACGAAGTCCGTGTAGGCAACGGCCAGGTAGCCGCCGAGGAAGGTGTAGAAGACGATGACGCCCACGGCGATGAGCAGTGCCCAGGCGTAGGGGATGCCGGTGACCATCTCGAGGCCGCGACCACCGGCGATGAACTGGCTCATTACGTAGAAGAAGATGCAGAATACCGCCACGGGAGCGGCGATTGCGCGGATCCACCTGGACGGGTAGCGGTGCTCGAGGTATTCGATGGAGGTCAGGGAGCCCAGAATCTGCGAGAGCTTGCGCATGCGCCGTCCCAGGATCGACAGGTTGAGCACACCGCCGCCGATGTCACCCATCGCGTACCAGAGAGAGAAGTAGCCCTTGGTGTAGGCCAGGGAGCCGGCGCCGAGGAACATGTACCCGGACATCGACGAGGACTGCAGGCGCAGTGCCGTCACGGCCGGACCGATGCTGCGTCCGCCCAGCAGGTATCCCTCACTGCCCTTCGAGCCGATCTTGAGCGTCCACACGCCGATGCCGGCCATCGCCACGAAGTAGATGACGAGGAACCAGGTTTCGATGTTCATGCCGTTCCCCCGTTTCCCTGCGCCGAGGCGGACGGCCCGTCGGGGGTGTTCCCGCCGTCGGAATTCCGGGCGGTGAGCTGGTCCTCGGCGACGTCTTCGGCCTTCCAGCCGCGAGAGAGGACAACGAAGACGAGCGTGTAGATCACCCATATCGCGGGGATGCCGAAGATGATGGCGACGGTTGCCGCCGGGAGACCGAACACTGGAACCACCTCGTTGTGTAGCTGAACTGGACTGACGGGTGCGTATGCGACGACTCGAGGCTGTTGTGCAGCAGTTGGCTGTGTGCAACAGCTGGGTGCGTGCAGCAGTTGAGGAGTACGACCGGATCCGACACCGTGCTACGAGCGACCATACATCGTTTCGACAGTTCGCTCACATGCTTCTCCGAGCACGGCCTCGACAGTGACCGCCGCTCGGCCGGACCATGCCAGCGGGCCTGCGGGCCTGCGGGCCAGCGGGCCAGCGGGCCAGCGGGCCAGCGGGCCACTATCGGCGCGGTGAACCTGCAAAAGCACTGTGCACACGGGGAGCTGTTGCAGGTTCACCGCGCCGATGCCATCGTTGCGCCGATGCCGTGGTTGCACGATGCCATCGCTGCGCCGATGCGCTCGTACGTTGCGGTCCGGTCCGCTCAGTCGACGACGAATTGGCGCTCGTGGAGTCCGGTGGCGCTGCCGGGAATCGCGGGACGGCGTTCGGAGATCTGGACGTTGCCATCCTCGTCGACTGCTCTGACCGTCACCGTGTGGGTGCCCGGGTCGAGGTCGTCGAAGGCACAGCGCCACTGCCGCCAGGTGTCGGTGTTGAGCTCTTCGCTCAGCTGGGCTGTGTGCCACTCGCCGGTATCGATGCGCACTCTCACCTCGGCGATGCCGACGTGCTGGGCCCAGGCCATTCCCGCGGTGACGACCTGGCCGTCCTGGTTCGGGCTGACATGGACACCCGCGCGCGGAACGTCGACACGAGAGGCCACCAGAATGGGCCCGTGGGTCGACCAGCCGCGTTTCGTCCAATAGGCCTCTTCGTCGGCGAAGCGGGTGACTTCCAACTCGGTGACCCATTTCGTTGCCGAGACGAAGCCGTAGAGGCCGGGGACGACAAGTCGGGCGGGGAAGCCGTGGTCGCGGGGCAGAGGTTCGCCGTTCATGCCGACGGCGAGGAGGGAGGCACGGTCGTCGGTGAGCACCTCGAGCGGGGTCGAGGCCGTGAAGCCGTCATCGGATGTTGACAGCACCATGTCCGCGTCCGCGCTCGGTCGGGCCCGTTTGAGCAGCTCGCGCACCGGGTAGCCCAGCCAGGTGGCGTTGCCGACGAGATCACCACCGACTTCATTCGACACGCACGCCAGGCTCACACGGTGTTCCTCCAGTGGCAGGTCGAGCAGCTCGGCCATCGTGATGGTGACGTCCTGTTCGACCATTCCGTGGATTCGCAGCGACCAGGAGGATGCGTCGACAGCAGGAGGGATAAGTGCGGTGTCGATGCGATAGAAGTCCTCGTTGGGGGTCATGATCGTGGCGAGTCCATCGATGCCCAGGTCGGCTCCCGCTGGGATCTCCGGCGCCGAGGTGGCCGGGGGTGGCAACACGAGTTTCGTCACCGCTCCTGCCGCGTTCCGGGCGAGGATCGATGCGGACTGTCCCGCCGCGATGGCGGCGACGCCGACCGCGCTCAGGCCTCCGGCCAGCCCGAAGAAGGTACGCCGGTCTGTACCGCGCGGTGGGGTGATCGGGTCGGCGGCCTCACCGGGCCGACCAGCGAGGTCACCGGCTGGCGCGACACCCTCGCCGAGGCGGATCAGCCCTATGTAGGCCCCGCAACCCAAGGCCACTCCCCCAAGTGCCGGGATCGAGTCGAGGATCGTTCCGCCCGTGCTCAGCAACAGAACCACGGGCAGGATGCCGAGACCGATGAGGAGGACGAACGACAGGGTTCGCCGGTGCAGCCCGATTCGTCCGATCACACCCCCGAGGACGGCTCCGACAAGGACGAGGGTGATGACGAGTGCGAGTTTGTCGTTCGTGCCGAAGACGCTGATGGCGGCCTTGATCATAGCGGTGGGCACAAGTGGGATGATCGTCTGCCCCAGAATCAGCAGGGGCGCCGAGGCAGCGGAGAAGGCGCCGGCGATGAACTCAGCGGCACCGAAGTACACGAGGGTCGCGACAATGCCGGAGAGGGTGAAGAGCAGTGGACGGCGATCGATCATCGGAATGTGACCTTCTTGGGGCGGCGGATGGTGCCCTCGATTATCCGCGGTCGCCGGTGGTCGAGCGCGGCGAAAACCTTACAGAATGATGACGCCTGCTAAGCAAGGCCTCGGCGCAGTCGAACTGCGGCGTCGAGCAGCAGCTCCAGCCGTTCCTGCCGCTGTGGTTCCGGCAGGTCCGCTGTCGTAGCCACCCCCTCTTCGATGAGGACGACGACCTGGTCGGCCAGGCTCTGCTCGCCCAAGTCCGGGACCGGGCGGCCTCCGGAGCCGATGGACGAGAACTGTGCGAGCGCCTCGGCGATGGTGTCGCGACGGGACAGCGCCCCAGCGGTGGTCTCGTCCGTCCCAGCGGCGGTCTCGGGGGAATTCGGGCCCACCTCGGAGAGCTGACGGGAGTTCAGACCGATGATGCGCATACGCAGACGGCGGACCTCAGTCTCGAGGTCCGCCGTCACGTTATCCATATCTCAATCATAGACGCCGATTCCGGAGCGGCTGACAGTTGCTGCGGCCTCCGGTCCGGTTCGTCTGGTTCCCGAGTCTCGTCTAGTTTCTGAAGTAGGAGAGGAGGCGCAGGATTTCGATGTAGAGCCACACGAGGGTGACCATGAGGGAGAAGGCGCACATCCAGGAGTACTTCTCCGGGATCCGCTGCTTCACACCCTGTTCGATCATCTGGAAGTCCATGATCAGCGTCATGGCCGCGAGGACGGTTCCGACGATTCCGATGATGACGCCCAGCGGGATGCCCATGATCGTGATGTCGCTGCTGCGTGCGCCACCGGTGCCGGTGATCATGGCGATGCCGAAGTTGATGATCGAGAAGATCGCGTAACCGCCGACGGCGATGAGCATGAACTTCTTCATCTTCGAGCCGTAGCGCACACCCTTGAACTTGAACAGGGCGAGCATCACGCCGAAGACGCAGAGCGTGGCGAGCACGGCCTGGATGACGATGCCGGGGAACGTCGTCTCGAACATCGCGGAGATGCCGCCGAGGAAGACTCCCTGGAAGGCGGCGTAGCCGATGATCAGGCCCCTGTTCGGCTCCTTTTTGAAGGCGTTGACGAGGCCGAGGACCAGACCGATGATGGCCGCGGGGAGAGCGAGGGGCGGAACGAACCAGCCCACGACTGCACCGGCGAGGAGTATGGCGAAGAGGACACCGGTCTTCATCATGACGTCGTCGTAGGTCATGGCACGTTCGGCGGCCTGCGGACCGGCGTTGCGGTTCTGCGCGGCCGGCTTGTCGAACAGGTCGTTGAGTTCCTGGTCGGACATGACCGGCTCATTGCGTCCGGCCTGAACTCCCTGATTGAGAGCCCGGTTCATCATGGGGTTACTCACGGTCGAGATCCTTTCGATCTGAGTAGATTGCTCGCGTCGACGAGGTGCCGCACGAGAGTTGGAGCGTGGTCTCAGTTTAGTCACATGACCTGGACAGTCACTGAAGATCCCGTGCTCGATACAGCGAGCGTTGCACGATCGTAACGCTGCGCAGGATCCCGCTATTCCCGCACTCACGTCAGAAATGATCCCAGCGGTTCCTGCAGCAAACGCACAGCCAAGAATCGAGAGTGGACCGTATCGTCGAAAGCGGACTACAGGGCCTCTGCTTTCGACGATACGATATGCGCTCGGCGACGCCGCCGCTCGGCAGCCCAGCCGCTCGGCGACGCCGCCGCTTGGCGGTGCCGCCATTCGGCGCCGCCGCTCGACGCGCTGAGGCAGCTCCCGGCCTCAGCCCATGTGGTACATCGTGGCCGAACCCGGTCCCCAGGGGATTCCCGTGGACCACCAGATGAAGAACAGCAGTCCCCAGAAGATGAACATCGTGAACGACAGCGGAATGGTGAACGAGAGCAGCGTGCCGATGCCTGCGTCCTTCTTGTACCGCTGGATGAAGCCGAGGACGACGACGAAGTACGGGCTCATCGGCGAGACGATGTTCGTCGTCGAATCACCGATGCGGTAAAGGGCCTGAGTGGTCTCGGGGGCGATCGACAGGAGCATGAACATCGGCACGAGCACCGGCGCCATGAGCGTCCACAGCCCCGATCCCGAGGTCAGGAACAGTGCGCCGAGGGCCACGAGCAGCCAACCGCCGATGAGGATGACGAAGGACCCGGTGTCGAGCGAGCCGAAGAACTCCGCTCCCCTGATCGCGAGGATCTCGCCGAGGCTGGACATCTTGAACAGCGCCAGGAACTGGCTGGCGGCGAAGAACAGGACGATGACGGGCACGAACGGCAGGAGCCCCTTGCCCATCATCTCGGGAATGTCGGACGTCTTCTTGATCGAGCCGGTGGCATAACCGTAGACGATGCCGACGATGAAGAACCCGAAGCCGATGATCGCTGCAATGCCCGACATGAGCCCCGAATCGGGGCCGAAGCCGCCCGCCTCATCGCGGAGGAAGGAATCGTCGGGCCAGGCAAGGAAGAACAGGAGGGCTGCGCAGGCGACGATCGAGAGCACGGCGATGACCATGCCGCGCTTCTCGTTGGAGTCGAGAGCCATCTTCACGTCGAAGTTGTCCGGGTCGTTCTCATCCGGTTCGTCGAGTTCCATCTGATCGGCGCGCTTGGTCAGCAGAAGCTCGGTGACGAGGGTGACGGCACCCGCGACGACGAACATCGACACGAAGTTGAAGTAGAAGTTCGCGACCGGGCTGACCACGTAGTCGGGGTCGATGATCTGAGCCGCCGAGGTGGAGAGACCGCCGAGGATCGTATCCATGGAGTTGACCATGGGCGCGGCCGAATACCCACCCGAGGTGGCGGCGTAGGCGACGATGCAGCCCAGCAGGGGATTGCGGCCGACAGCTTTGAACGCGAGCCCGCCGAGGGGGATCATGATCATGTATGAGGCATCGGAGGCAATCGACGCGGCAGTGCCGGCGAGTGCGACGATGAAGGTGATCCACTTCGGTGAGGCACCGGCGATCGTGCCGCGCAACATCGCGGGGATGAGACCGGCCTGCTCGGCCACGGCCACACCGATGAGGACGATGAGGACCAAACCCAGTGGTGGAAATGTGACGAAGTTGTTCGTGGCTCCGGCGACGATCTCCCGCAGAGATTCGGTGCTGAAGAGATTGGTGACCGTCACCGTCTCGTCGGTGGCCGGGTTGACGGCCTGCAGTCCGACGGCGGAGAAGATCGCCGAGAGCACCATGACCACGACGGCCAGTGACAGGAACAGCCAGAAGGGATGCGGAAGTTTGTTCCCGACCTTCTCGATGATGACCAGCAGGCGCATGAGCCAGTTGAGATCGCCCGGCCTGGTCGATTTGTCGTCCTCGGTGACAGCGGCATTGCGCGGCATCGATGCTCCTCGGTGGTTCGGAAGGGCCTTGCGGATGAGTCGGCCCGAGTCGTCGATCACAGTCGTCGAGACACGACCGCGTGCGGCAGGGACCGCTGTGTCCACGCCTCAGTCTTATAGACGATTCCGATTGCAGCGAGGGGATCTCATATCCTGGATCGGCGCCGCCGGCCGAAGCGTCGGCACCCGATTGTCGCCGCCCGACGTAGGCAAGTGTCGATTCGTGAGGGTCGTGTGCCTCTTCTGGATCGATCACAATCGAATCATGAGACCCCACACCATGAAACCCCGCACAGCAGCTGATCACCGACCACTCGGTCTCCCACTATGGGGAGTGATCGGTCTGGCCCTGTTGGCCGTCCCCCGTGTCGTCCTCCACGACCTCGGCATCATCTCCGAAGGCACAATCGTCAATGCGCTCTTCGTCTTCGGTCCGATTCTGATCTGGATCGTCGTTGTGCTCTGGGCACGAGTGCCGAATGCGTTCATCACCCTATTGGTGGTCGGCATCGTCTACGGAATCTTTCTGGCTGCGGGCCATCAGATCTTTTGGACGGCACAGTTCGATGATCAGCCGCCCCGCCTCGGCGGTCGGCTCTCGGATCTGGACCCCGGAGTCTCGAGCACCGTCATCCGTGTCTTCGCGGTCTTCTCAAGCATCATCACGGGAGCCGTCGTCGGTGCGGTGTCAGGCCTGGTGACGTGGCTCCTCAGCCTGGGTCTCCGCCGGCGAGGCCGTCGGCTGGGTTCGGAGGCTTCGTCACAGGAATGAACCGGTCCTGTAAAGGGCAATGCCGGCCGCACAATGTGTGCGACCGGCATTGCCAGTAGTGATCTCAGTTGAGCTCAACGCGGGGCTGAGATGAAAGCGAACCTCAGCGCTCGAGGTTTCCCTGGATGAAGGCTTCGACGGCCTCATGGGCGGCGTCGTCGCCCCTCTGCTCCGGGGGCGATTTCATGAAATAGGACGACGCGGAGATCAGCGCACCGCCGACCCCGCGGTCGAGTCCGATCTTCGCCGCACGGACGGCGTCGATGATGACTCCGGCCGAGTTCGGTGAGTCCCAGACCTCGAGCTTGTATTCCAGCGACACGGGGGCGTCGCCGAAGTTGCGGCCCTCGAGGCGGACGAAGGCCCATTTGCGGTCGTCGAGCCATTCGACGTAGTCGCTGGGCCCGATGTGGACATTGCGGTCGGAGAGCTCGGCCGAGGTGTTCGACGTCACGGCCTGGGTCTTCGAGATCTTCTTCGACTCGAGGCGCTTGCGCTCGAGCATGTTCTTGAAGTCCATGTTGCCGCCGACGTTGAGCTGGTACGTGCGGTCGAGGACGACTCCGCGGTCTTCGAAGAGTTTGGCCATGACGCGGTGGGTGATGGTCGCACCGATCTGGCTCTTGATGTCGTCGCCGACGATCGGGACACCGGCGGCACGGAACTTCTCGTCCCATTCCTTGGTGCCGGCGATGAACACGGGCAGAGCGTTGACGAAGGCGACCTTCGCATCGATGGCGGCCTGCGCGTAGAACTCCACAGCCTCCTGCGAGCCCACGGGCAGGTAGCAGACGAGGACATCGGCCTTCGCGTCGCGCAGCGCCTGGGCGACGTCGACCGGTTGGATGTCGGATTCGACGATGGTCTCGCGATAGTATTCGCCCAGTCCGTCCAGGGTCGGCCCGCGCTGGACCTCGACACCTGTCGGTTCGACGTCGGTGAGCTTGAGCGTATTGTTCTCGCTGGCCGTCATCGCCTCGGCGATATCGGCACCGACCTTCTTGCCGTCCACGTCGAAGGCGGCGACGAATTCGATATCACCGACGTGATAGTCCCCGAATTCAACGTGCATGAGTCCCGGAACTTTGCTTCCTGGGGCCGCATCCCGGTAATACTCAACACCTTGGATCAGGGAAGAGGCGCAGTTGCCCAGTCCGGCAATCGCAACTCGAATCGATTTCGTTCCCACGTCTGTGATCTCTCCTTTGTCATTTCGGGTGACCCCGAGCGTCGGGTCTCCCCGACCGGGGCCACCTTGAAATGACCCCAACAGTTCATCTTAATCTCCTCGTCAAAACGGCGAGGCATGTGATCGGTCACGCGTGGCACCCGATGCCGATCACTCCGTTGTACCTCAACTGACGACGAGCGGTTCCAGGACCATATCCGGGTGATTCTTCTGGACACCCTGGAGGCGCCACCTGTCCGAGAACAGGGCGAGGAGCTCACCGTCGGAGCGATGGAGGACTTCGACCGAACGTTCTCGCGCCAGAGTCGGAATGCACTCGGGCGTGGTGCGTCTGGCCAGAGAGAAGTTGAGACGCTCCAGCGAACAGGGGGCATGGAATTCGTTGTTCATCCTGTCTTCGGCGACCTCGAACTGCATCGGACCGACCGCTCCGAGCACAGGAGCCTGGTCACCGCGCAGATCGGAGCGCAGCACCTGGATGACGCCTTCGTGGTCGAGCTGTTCGATGCCTCGGCGGAACTGCTTGTACTTTGAAGAATCCTTGGCCCGGATGACCATGAAGTGCTCGGGGGAGAACGTCGGGATTCCGGGGAACTCGACCTTCTTGTCCAGGTACAGTGAGTCGCCGACACGCAGTGCACTGGCATTGACCAGGCCCACGACGTCTCCGGGGAAGGCTTCGTCGACGACATCTCGGTCACGGCCGAATACCTGCTGAGCGTACTTCGTGGCGAAGGGTCTGCCCGTCGCAGCATGGGTGAGCACGACCCCGCGTTCGAACACGCCCGAACACACGCGGATGTAGGCCAACCGGTCGCGGTGGTTGGAGTCCATTCCGGCCTGAACCTTGAACACGAAGCCGGAGAACGGGGCGGCCACATCGCGGGGCTCACCGTTCTTGTCCTCGCGGGCCTCGGCGGCCGGAGCGAGGTCGACGAGCATGTCGAGGAGTTTGTGAATCCCGAAATTCAGCACCGCCGAGGCGAACATCACGGGAGTCGACTTCCCGGCGAGGAAGGTCTCCTGGTCGTGGTTCTGGTCCTCCATGTCCAGCAGCTCGGATTCGTCGACAGCGGTGGTCCAGGCGTCGCCTTCGAGCTCAGTGGCCTGGCCCGCCGGGTAGGTCACTTCCCCGGCGATGGTGGCGCCGGAATTCGCGCGGTCGTACTTCGTGTAGTCACCGGTCAACCGGTCGAGGACTCCCCTGAAGTCGCCGGACTGGCCGACGGGCCAGGTCAGCGGGGTGGGCAGGAGACCGGTGCGTTCCTGAACCTCGTCCATGAGCTCGAGGGCGTCGAGACCGGCGCGATCCCATTTGTTGATCACGGTGATGATCGGAATGTTGCGGTGGGCGCAGACTTCGAACAGCTTCATCGTCTGTGCTTCGAGGCCCTTGGCCGCGTCGATGAGCATGACGGCGCAGTCGACGGCCGAGAGCACACGGTAGGTGTCCTCGGAGAAGTCCGCGTGGCCCGGGGTGTCGACGAGGTTGAAGACCGCGTCCCGGTACTCGAACTGCAGCGCCGCCGAGGAGATCGAGATTCCGCGGTCCTGCTCCATCTTCATCCAGTCGGAGACGGTGGCGCGGCGGCCGGCTTTCCCGTGAGTGGCTCCGGCCTTGCCGATGGCTCGGGCATGCAGGGCGAGCGCCTCGGTGGTCGTCGATTTGCCGGCATCGGGGTGCGAAATGACGGCGAACGTCCGGCGGCGAGCCGCCTCGGTTCGCATGTCCTTGTCAGAATAATGGCCAGAAGTCACCGAAATATCCTATCGCCCTTCTGTGCGTGACCGGGTGTCCGATCGGTCACAGTTGCCCTCGGGGCGCCTGCAGAGCGACGGGAGGCGTCCAGCGTCCTGTCGGATTCCGCATTTATGCTGGGTGGCGATGACTGAGGAATTTGTTGAATACGCCGGTCGCTCGGAACCGAAGGAACGCTGGCTCCAAGCTCTGCCGCTGATTCTCGCGGCGGTGCTCGGCATCCCGTTCCTGGTGCTCGCGATCAAGTTCTCGCTCTCGATCGGGCAGACCACCAGTTACCTCTTCGACCTCGGCACCACCGCGTGGGAGGCCACCGGTCTGGTGATGCTGAGCCTCTCGGGTGCGTTCTGCCTCATCTTCTATCTCGTCTTCCTGTTCATCGGCACCCGCAGGCGCACGTGGAAGTGGCGCATCTGGTGGGCCGTCGCTGCGTTCGCCGCCGCCGCAGCCCTGCCCACCTGGTGGCTGTTCGCGGGCTACTTCAGCTCCGGCCCCGCGTAGGTTCGGCACATCACAACTGAGCGAGGGCCTTGGCGATCCGCTTCTCGGACACGGGGTGGGCCGTTCCCAATGAGTTCGCGTAGAGGCTGACGCGCAGCTCCTCGAGCATGATGATCACGTCCCGCCAGTCGCTGGGCACCGAGACGAGGACCTGCGACCAGTCGGCCTTCGCCGATTCGGGGAAACGGCCGCCGACCTTCTTCATCACCGCGTCGCTGCTGCCGGTGACGCGGTCCATGAGCTGTTTGTCGCGAGTCGGCGATTTCTGCATTCCGTCGATGCGGGCGACTTCGGCTTGCACCCACCGCGGCAGGTCCCGGACCATCTGCGCATTCATCGCCGCCACAGACTGCCCGGTCACCCGCGATCCGCGCCAGGCCTGCACATCGGCGAGGTTGGACAAGATCGCCAGGGATGAGGCTTTCGACACGAGTCTGTCGAGTTCCGTCGCCGATCGCAGCGCCTTCATCAGGTGAGGCAGCAGACCCGTGCACACCTCCGTCAGCGACGCGTGCATGGCTGTCTCGAGTCGTGCGAATTCCTCGGCCCGAGCCGCCCAGCCGCTCTCTGCCGGTCCCAGTTCGGTTTCGACGATATCGCGGACACCGGCTCTGATGAGTGCGTGGAGCAACTCGTCCGAGGTCGTCTGGTGACCGGCGAGCACGAGTTTCTCGTCGCTCGTCAGACCGTCGCGCAGGTATTTCAGTGCCTCGTTCGTGCGCAGGCTCAGCAGCGTGATGAGGCCCTCGCGGGTGGCCAGTCGCGCCTGGGCGGCGGTGTCGAAGGCGATGAGGTCGACGCTCGAGCCGCGGTCGGCCAGGCCCGGCACGACGCCGGCTTCGGCCTCGTCCGGGTCGTTCAGTGTCCCGAACGACCAGGAGGTCAGTCCGGTCCTCGGGGTGAACGACACCTGTTCGGCCCGGGCCCTGCGCACCTGCGGTTTGGCCGTCGCAGTCAGCTTGCCCAGGTCCTCGCCGATGCCAACGGTGGTGGTGCCGTCGATGACGCGGAAGCGGATCTGCAGATGCGGTGGGATCCGCTCGCGATCGAAGTCCTCGGCAGTCACGGTGATGGGGACGAGATCGTTGAGGCCTCCCCCGCCGGCACGTTCGCTCAGATGCGCGGCGAGCACCTCGGGCAGGGAGCCGCGGTAGGGGGTGAGCACAGGCAGGATGTCGCGGGCGACGTCCGGTGCGGGCACGAAGTAGCGGCGTTTGCTCTTCGGCAGCGACCGAATGTAAGCCCCGACGAGTTCCTCGCGCAGGCCGGGGACCTGCCAGGAGAATTCATCGGAATCCACCAGGGGCACGGCGGCTGCGGGCAGCTCCACGGTCACCCCGTCCTCGGTGCTGCCGGGGTCGAAGGAGTACCGCAGCTTGGCCATGGTGCCGTCGGCCAGCTCCCATTCCATCGGGAAGTCATCGGCCACCGAGGCGGTCAGTTCCTCGCTGTCGTCGCTGAGCAGCACCGATGTGCTCAGGTCCAGGATGTGCGAGTCGCGTCGTTTCTGCTTCTTCCACCAAGCGCGGAAGTCCGCCGCCGAGGTGGTGGTGGCCGGAATCCGCTCATCGTAGAACTCGAAGAGTGCATCGTCCTGGTCGAGAACCCTGCGGTTGCGTGTGCGAGAGGCCAGCTCCTCCGCTTCCTCCATGATCGCCGCGTTGTGGTCGAGGAAGGCGAAGCGTTCGTTCCAGTCGCCGTCGATGAGACCCTTGCGGATGAACATGTCACGGGCCGCCTCCTGGTCGAAGGTGCCATAACCCACGCGACGGTCGGTGACGAGTGTGACTCCGTAGAGCGAGATCTTCTCGTAGACCATCGATCCACCGGCCTTCTTCGACCAGTGGGGGTCGGAATGCTGCCGGGTCACCAGGTCACCGGCGGCTTCCACGACCCACTCGGGTTCGATCGCCGAGACCGTGCGCGCCCACAGTCTCGAGGTTTCGACGAGTTCGGCGGTCATGACGAAATCGGGCTTCTTCTTGAACAGGCCGGAGCCGGGGAAGATCGAGAAGCGGGTGCCGCGAGCTCCTTGGTAGTCCCTGTTCTTCTCCGAACGGGCGCCGATCATCGACAGCAGACCGGTCAGCAGTGCCCGGTGGATGGCCGCGGCATGCGGGTCGAGTCTCGCGCTGGCGGCACTCTGCCCGGAGCCATTCTCGGTCTCGTGTCCGCCGTTCTTCTTCGCACTGCGCTTGTGCGCGCTGAGCTCGGCGAACCCGATCTTGCCGGTGGCGCTCTTCGGCCCCGCCTTCGCAGCGGCGGCGTTCGACGCGGACGCTTTCGATCCGTTCGCGTTCGACGCGGACCCGTGCCCCGCCTCGGCGGAACCCTTCGACGTCGAGGACGACGTCCCGCCCGACGACGCACTGTCCGACGATGCCCCGCCCGACGATGCCCCGCCCGACGACACATCACCGTCGGTCGGACGCCACACGGACTTGTCGATGCGGATTCCGGCGGATCCGAGCAGGGACCGCAGCTGTCCGACGAGGTCCTGCCATTCACGGATGCGCACGAAGTTGAGGAACTCGGCCTTGCATTGGCGGCGGAACTTCGAACTCGTCAGCGCCGACTGCTGCTCGTCGAGATAGTTCCACAGGTTGAGGTAGGACAGGAAATCGCTGCCCGGGTGGGTGAAGCGGGCGTGCTTCTCATCGGCGGCGGCGCGCACTTCGGTGGGCCGCTCACGTGGGTCCTGGATGGACAGTGCGGCCACGATGACGGTGACCTCTCCCCCGCATCCGGCTTGCGAGCCGGCGATGACCATGCGTGCCAGCCGCGGGTCGATCGGAAGCAGGGACAGCTGCCGACCGATCGGAGTGAGGGTGATCGCACCGGCCTTGTCGCTGGTCAGGGCGCCCAACTCGGAGAGCATGGTGCGTCCGTCGCGGACCGCTTTGGCCTCGGGTGGAGTCAGGAACGGGAACTCGAGGATCTCCTTGTCGCTCGCCGCGAACCCGAGGTCGGTCATCTGCAGGATGACGCTGGCGAGGTTGGTGCGCAGGATCTCCGGATCGGTGAACTCCTGCCGCGAGTCGAAGTCGTCTTGCGAATACAAGCGGATGCAGATGCCGTCGCTGGTGCGTCCGGACCGGCCCTTGCGCTGATTCGCGCTCGCTTGGGAGATGCGTTCGATCGGCAGTCGTTGGACGCGGGTGCGGTTCGAATACCGCGAGATGCGGGCGGTGCCGACGTCGATGACGTATTTGATGCCGGGCACGGTCAGCGAGGTCTCGGCGACGTTCGTCGCCAGCACGATGCGCGGCCGAGTATGAGGCTTGAACACCTTCTGCTGTTCGCCGGCGGAGAGGCGGGCGAAGAGCGGGACGACTTCCCAGCTGCTCAGTCGGGGCCGTCGGCGCAGGTGAGCCTCGAGGGCATCGGCGGTGTCGCGGATCTCGCGCTCGCCGGAGAGGAAGACGAGGATGTCGCCGGGGTCCTCACCGCTGAGTTCGTCGAAGGCAGCGATGATGCCCTCGGTCTGCTCCTCGGCGCCGGTCTCGTAGTTCCCGGACTCCCCCGGCCCGTCGACATCGTCATCGCCTGCCTCATCGCCGAGCGGTCGGTAGCGCACCTCGACCGGATAGGTTCTGCCCGCGACCTCGATGATCGGGGCATCGTCGAAATGTGCGGCGAAGGACTGAGGATCGATCGTCGCCGAGGTGATGATGACCTTGAGCTCGGGGCGCTTGCCCATCACTTCTCTGAGGTAGCCCAGCAGGAAGTCGATGTTGAGGCTGCGTTCGTGGGCCTCGTCGATGATGATGACTTCGTAGTCGCGCAGCAGTTTGTCGCGGGAGAGTTCGGAGAGCAGGATGCCGTCGGTCATGACCTTGACGCGGGTCGAGTCCGCAACCTGCGCGGTGAACCGCACCTGGTAGCCGATGGTCGAGCCGAGGTCCTCTCCGAGTTCGTCGGCGATGCGCTCGGCCACGGTCCTGGCAGCGATTCGCCGAGGCTGGGTGTGTCCGATCAGTCCGTTGACTCCCAGCCCCAGTTCGAGGCAGATCTTGGGCAGCTGGGTGGTCTTTCCCGATCCGGTCTCACCGGCGACGATGACGACCTGGTTGTCGCGGATGACCTCGGCGATCTCGTCCTTCGCCGCGGAGACCGGCAGGTTCGTCGGGTAGGTGACGTCGACGGGCCGGTCCTTCCGCGCAGCGGCCAACCGCGCACGACGCTCACGATGCGAAGCACCCGTGTTCTTGCGTCGTGGGTTCTTCCGCCGAGGCGAGTGCTTTCGGGGTCGCGCGTTCGTGCCCGGGGCCGACGATGCTGAGTTCTCATGTGCCATTGCAGTCCCAGCTTAACGTCTGCCCCGCCGGGGCGGACGTCGCCCAGTGTGTGGTCGTCCCCCGGTGTCCCCCGACGTGCGGGCGTCCACTGGTGCCCGCCGACGTGCGGGCGTCCCCCGGTGTGCGGGGACTCGCTCTGCGGGGGTGTGCGGGTGTGTGCTCAGGTGTTGTTCGCCAGTGAGCGCAGTTTGGCGAGGTACGACTCCCAGTCCTGGTCCTCTGGGATGTTGGGATTGCGGGTGTTGAGACCGACCTGACCGTCGATGCCCTCGCGAACGATGTCGGCCTGTCCGACATGTCGCGAAAGGTCCACAATGACATGCACCATGATCTGCTGCAGCGACACCGCAGCCTTCTCAGCCCGCCAATGGGGGACCGTGCCCTGCGCGTCGAGTGCGTGAGTGTCGATCGTCTCGTCAGCGAAGATCCACACACGTCGGTAGAAGTCGAGGACGGACTCCGCCGTCTCCTCCTCAGTGGCGTACCAGTCGGCTTGCGGGTCGGTCTCGAACTGCTCATCTGAGATGACCTCATCGGGGTGCGGCCAGGGCCTGCCGAAAGTGTCGCCGAAGTACCCGATCTCCACGGTCGCCATGTGCTTGACGATGCCTGCGAGGTTGAGGCCCGTAGGCGTCTGCGGCATCCGCAGGTCTCGTTCGCTCAGCCCCGAGAGTTTCCATACCAGATCGTTTCGGCATGCCTGCAGATGGTTCTTGAGGATCGTCTTCATCGCATCGTTGCGGCCCATGTGCCCAGTCTGCCGCATCCGTGGGAAGAAGGATACAGCTGTCCGCTCCTCCGCCTCGGTTTTCCCCTCATCCGACCGGTATTCCGCTCCTCCGCCTCGGATTTCCGCTCATCCGCCCCACAACGGCGCGAGGCTCGAGTAGAGCTTCTGAATGCCGAGGGCGATGAAGAGCAGAGCGGTGATGGCCAATGCAATGTTGGTATGCAGCTTGTTGGCCCATTTCTTCGGTATCTTCTTGCCGTTGAGCAGCCCGAGAAGCGTGATCGCCAGGAACGGCATGAAGAGCGATCCCAGCACACCGTAGGCGAGGATCAGACCGATCGGCTTGCCGAGGACGAACAGCAGCATCGGCGGGAAGGTCAGCCACAGCACGTAGAACTTGAAGTACTTTCCGCCGGTCAGTGTGTCGGGGTGCCCGGCGGGCTTCTTGCGCAGGTGTCCCCAGAAGTCGGCGAACATGAGTGACACGCCGTTCCACACCCCGATGATCGAGGAGAACGACGCCGCCCAGAATCCGACGAGGAAGCCGGTGCCGACGACCTCGCCGTATTCCGCTTTGAGGACGTCCGCGAGCTCAAGCAGCCCCTTGTCTTCGGCGGAGATCGAGACTCCGGCCGCGCGCACGACCTCGGCTCCGACGATGAGCATGGCGATGACGAAGATTCCCGTCAGCACATAGGCCATGGAGTTGTCGATGCGCATCACGCGCATCCATTTGGGCGTGTGCCAGCCCTTCTCGCGCAGCCAGTACCCGTAGGCGGCGAGGGTGATGGTGCCGCCGACCCCGCCGGCCAGAGCCAAGGTGTAGATGACGCCGCCTTCGGGGATCAGCGGGATGAACCCGGTGAGCATGTTCGGAACGTTGGGGACGGCGATGATGGCCAGGCCGACGACGGTGACGAACATGACTCCGACGAGGGCCGCGGTGATCTTCTCGAAGACGGAGTACCGGCCGAACCACACCATCGCGAAGCCTGCCAGGCCCATGGCGATCGCCCACACAGTGAGGTTGAGTCCGGGAAACAGTGCGGCCAGCGGCAGCGCGGCGGAACTCATCGCGGTGGCACCGTAGACGAATCCCCAGATGATGATGTACGGCCCGAAATACCAGGTCGTCCACCGCCCCAGAGACGTCCAGCCTTCGAAGATCGTCTTCCCCGTCGCCAGGGTGAATCGTCCCGCGCCTTCGACGAGGACGATCTTGAGGATCACACCGACGATCACCGCCCACAGCAGTCCGTATCCGAATTGGCTGCCGGCGACGAGGGTTGCCACCATGTCGGCGGCGCCGACACCGGTCGCAGCAACGACCAGGCCCGGTCCGACCACCTTCCATTTGGGCGGCCCCTCGGCCTCGTCCACTCCCGAACCTGCACCGGCGCCGGGTCCGTCACCTGAGTTCTGGAGACCGTTCTCATTGTCACTCATGTCGCTACTTCACCTTCGTCGTCGGCCGCGCCCGCTCGCTTCATCGACCCCGAGCTCACCGTCGCGATCGATGTGCACCACAGGCGAGTTCGCGCACGCAGAGGCGCTGCAGCTGAATTCGTCTTACCCTGACATGCTATTCGACCTCGACGGTGATCCTCCACACTTCCCGGTCCCTGTGACGGACCGGTCCCTGTGGCCGACTGGTCGGCCTGCGGGTCGGCCTCACACGTGGGAGGACGAATGCAGTTATCCTCGATACGTGGCCCACGACGATTCACGCAGCAGGATCGCCCGACGGATGTTTCCCGACGGCGAGGATCCCGACCCCCGTTTCACCCTCGCCAATGAGCGCACGTTCCTGTCCTGGATTCGCACGGCTCTGGCATTCATCGGCGGCGGGATCGCGGTCGAGGCGTTCACCTCGGAAGTCTTCACCCCCGGCCTGCGGGCCACCCTGTCGATCGTCCTCATGGCCATCGGATTCATCCTCGCCTCCGGGGCGGCATTCCGGTGGTATCGCATCGAATCGGCCATGCGGCACAAGACCTCGCTGCCGCTGCCGCTCATCATCCCCATTGTCAGCCTGGCCTCCGCACTGGGTGCCGGCCTCCTCGTCCTGGTCTTCGCCGGAGTCCTGTGAACACCCCGCGTCCCGGCCGGCGGCAGCCCCACGCCGATCCGGGCCTGCAGCCCGAGCGGACGACCCAGTCATGGCTGCGCACCAGTCTGACGATGACGGTCGTCAGCCTGCTGTTCATCCGCTGGATCAACGTGTTCCAGACCTTATCGGTCGTCGTCTTCGTCGTCTGCATCGCTTTGGCGATCGCCGCGATCGCGCTCCAAGTCAGACGCTATCGACTCGGTGCTGTGTCCATCCGCGCCGGTCGGGGCCGGCCGACCCCCTGGGCGGTCATCTTCCTCACGAGTTCGGTCTGCCTCATCGCTGTCCTCAGTATCGCCTCGGTCCTCAAGATCACCTTCGGCTGACCCGCGGTCACCGTCGACCGACGTTCCTCGTCGTGAGACCGCCGTCCGGTCACCGTTCGCAGGATCGCTAAACTGGAGCCTATGAAGGACGCACATGAAGTTTCCACAGCCCCGCTTGTCGCCGTCGGACTCGTCGGCGGATACCTGAGCGCGCGCGAGACGGGGATCCGCCCCCTCGGCGGAGTCGTACTCGCAGCCGCCGGCGCCTACGCCGCCCGGACTTGGTTCGTGAAGAAGGGCTGGCCGGTCGGCACAGCGCTGACTCTGGGCTACCTCGGCGGATTCGGCCTCTCACACCCGCTGGCGAAGAAGATCGGTTCGTGGCCCGCAGTCCTGAGCGTCAGCGCCGTCAATGCGGCCGCCGCCTACATGGCCGTCGACTCGGCAGAAACCGCCTGACCCCACCGAAGCCACCCGAATCGGCGGGAGCCGACAGACTCAGAAAGCGAGGACCACCGGTCACCCATGCTGGCTGTTTTCGAAGGCTTCGCCGTCATCGCAGGTGTCATCCTGGTCGGATTCGTGCTGGGTCGGTCCGAGGTGCTCGGACCCCACGGTCAGCAGGTCATCGCGAAGCTCGTCTTCTATGCCGGCACCCCGGCCCTGCTCTACGTCACGGTCGCGGACACCGATCTGGGGCTGATCTTCAACACGGCCCTGCTGGCCACCGGCGGTTCCGCGCTCATCGTCGGCGTTCTGCTGTTCGTCCTCACCAAATACATCCGCAGGCGCGACACCGGTGAGGCGATGTTCTCTGCCTGGGCCGTCAGCTACGTCAACATCGGCAACCTCGGCATCCCGATCGCCGCCTATGTGCTCCACGACATCGGATACGTGGCGCCCGTCCTGCTGTTCCAGCTGCTCATCCTCGCCCCCATCGGCATGGCCGTCCTCGACGCAGCGGGGAAGACGAAGGTCGATCAGCACTGGTACTCGGGTCTGTTCCAGATCATCAGGAATCCCATCGTCGTCGGCGCCGCAGCCGGAGTGGCCGCCTCGGCGACGGGATTCGAACTGCCGCGCTTCATCTTCGAACCCATCGACATGATCGGGGCCACTGCGGTCCCCGGTGCTCTGCTGGCCTTCGGCATCTCCCTCAAGGACGGCTGGGCGCTGCCAGTGCCCGGGACCCGGAAGCAGCTGACGTTCATCACGGTCGCCAAGCTCGTCATCCAGCCCCTCCTGGCCTGGGTCATCGGCGGCCCCCTGCTCGGCTACTCGGGAATCGCGCTGTTCGCCATCGTCGTCACCTCCGCGCTGCCGACGGCGCAGAACGTCTACATCTACTCGATGCAGTACAGGCAGTCCGAGGCGCTCATGCGCGACGCCGTCTTCATCACCACTGTGCTCGCTGTGCCGACCCTCGTCGTCATCGCTGCGCTGCTCGGCTGACCGCCTCGGCGATCTCGAGGGTCCGTGGCGTGTCGGACCCGGTTGGCCCGCACGGGTCATCGACAATGGGAGCGTGGCTGGTGACGAGAAGAACGAGACCGAAGACCTCCTGAGCAGGCGGATGAGTTCAGGATTCAGTAGTCCTGTCGAAAAGCAGACGGAGCCTCCTCTGGAGGCGGCGAACGACCCTTCGACCGACACCGAGGCGTTCGACCCGATCAAGGACCCCATCACCAGGGACGAACCCAAGCCCACGACCGGGCCGGTGCACGTCGCCCCTGCTCACTCGGCGAACCCTCCCGAGACCGCCAGGGCCCGGGAAGTTCCTGCCAACTCACGCACCTCGGTGATGAGCGAAGCCGACTGGGCCGCCGTGACACAGGCGGCGACCTCGACCGAGCCCCACGACCCCGAAGTGCCGGAGAGGCGCCGCAGCGTCCTCGACGTCATCGGCACCATCTGGATCACGCTCGCGGCCCCATTCATTCTGCTTGCCCTGGCTGTGCGGTTCGTCGCCTCGGGTCTGTTCGTCAAGTTCGAATACTTCCGGCCCGGATTCCCCGCCGACCAGTTCGGCTTCGGCAGCGCCGACCGCGAGCACTACGCCACATACGTCATCGACTACCTGTCGAACCTCGACTCCCGGCGCTATCTCGCCGATGTGATCATGCCCAACGGTGAGCCCATCTTCATCTCCGAAGAGCTCAACCACATGGCCGATGTGAAGGGCCTCATCTCCCTGCTGTACCTGATTGCGGTGATCGGGCTCATCGGCGCGATCCTCTTCGGCCTCTACATGTCGCGTCGCAATGGCATGGGCATCCACATCGGACTCCGCCTAGGTTCCATCATCAGCATCGTCATCATGGCCGCCGCGGCAGTGTTGGCCTTCCTGGGCTGGGAGACCTTCTTCCGTGGATTCCACAAGGTCTTCTTCAGCGACGGAACGTGGGAGTTCTACGCCGACGATTCCCTCATCCGACTGTTCCCACCCCAGTTCTGGGTCGACGCGGGCATTGCCGGAGGCGGACTCTTCGTCCTCCTCGCAATCATCCTCTTCTGGCTCAGCTTCGCCGGTCACAAGAAGCGCCGCGCACTCAAGAAGGCACGCCGAGAGGCCTGAACTCCGCGGGTCGCATGCCCACCCCACCACAGCGGACGCCCGTGTCCGCTCCACGATTCCGGCCGGGTGGTCTTTCCCCTTCCACCCGGCCGAATATGCCTTACCGCGTGCGGTTGCCCGGCACGCCTTGCGCGGTTCCCCGGCACGCCTTGCGCGGTTCCCCAACAATCCTCGCCCGGCACGCCTTGCGCGGTTCCCCAACAATCCTCGGGAGACGTCGCACGCCCCGGGCATCGTGGTCGCTCGGCGGACACGGCAGAGCTTGGACGCCGCCTCCGTGGCACCTGCAGATTCGCACCGATCGCAGGTCACGGCCTTGCTCCGAGGCACAGGCATGACTAGCGTCGAAGACACGGCTCGTGATGTCCCGCCCTCGGGCACCCGGTCGATGATCGAGCGACCGGCTCGCTGAGGACAACGAGAGGAGCAGAGAACCATGAGTGACGAGAACAGGAACCTGCCGGACGGTGCGCCCAGCTTCGAGGATCCCTCTGATCAGGAAGCGGCCGACGACTACGTCGGAGTCAGCGCCGACACCGAGGCAGAACAGAATTCTGAGACGCCCGAGGACAGGCTCGAGCGCATCGCCGCCGAACACGACGTATCGATCGATAAGAACCCGAAAGACGTTCAGGCCGACGCAGAGGACTCCGCGACCGACGACAGCGACCGCGACATTCGCGGCGGCGACACGAAGGAGGAAGAGGACTCCGCCTCAGAACCGCCGGACTGAGGGGCACTCAACCAGTGTGAAGCCGCTCAGTCGTCGACGGCGTCGCGTCCGCGGCGGACGATGAGCGGGTCGGGTGCGTAGACGACGGAGGTGTCCTTGTCCTCGTAGTCGAACTGGTTGAGGAAGCAGCGGATGGCGTTGAGCCGTGCGCGCCTCTTGTCATTGCTCTTGATGGTGATCCACGGTGCGTGGTCGGTGTCCGTGCGGCGGAACATCTCCTCCTTCGCCGCGGTGTAATCGTCCCAGCGGTCCAGGGACTCGAGATCCATGGGTGAGAGCTTCCATTGTCGGACCGGGTCGATCTGCCGGATCGCGAACCGAGTCCGCTGCTCCCGCTGAGTCACGGAGAACCACAGTTTCGTGACGTGGATGCCCGAGTCGATGAGCATCTTCTCCAGCACGGGCGCCTGCTGCATGAATATCTCGTATTCCTCGTCGGTGCAGAATCCCATCACCCGTTCGACATTGGCCCGGTTGTACCAGGACCGGTCGAACATGACGATCTCGCCGTTGGTGGGCAGGTGGCTGATGTAGCGCTGGAAGTACCACTGCCCCGATTCCTTGTCCGAGGGCTTGTTCAGAGCCACGACACGTGCGGCACGCGGATTGAGGTGCTCGGTGAATCGTTTGATCGTCCCGCCCTTGCCGGCGGCATCACGGCCTTCGAAGACGATGACGTGCCTGCTGTCTGTGTCCTGCCCCCAGTACTGGAACTTCAGCAGTTCCACCTGCAGCCGGTACTTCTCGATCTCGTATTCTTCCCGATCCATGAGCTCCGGGTACGGGTACCCTTCACGCCACGTCGCCACCGCACGTCCCATCGGGTCGATGAGGTGCGGGTCGGTCGTATGGGAGTCCTCGACCGCATAGCCTTCGAGTCGCAGCTTGTCGATGTACTCACGCAGATTCTCATTGAGCAGGTGATTCACAAGCGCTCCTTCACATCGGCGGCATCGGTCTGCTCCGACGGGATCGCTGTCGTCGCCGGTCCCCAGGCAGAATACTGAGGAAAGATGAACATCAGGTTATCCGATCGAGGTCCTTCTTCGGAATGACGCCCAGACCGATCAGGGGCGCGATGGCGATGATGGCGAAGGACAGCGGGTAGCCGAACACGGTCACGAGCGCACCGAATCCGGGGCCCATGGCCGCGGACATGACGAACTGTCCGGTGTTCTGCGTCCCCAGGGCCTTGCCCGACCATTTCGGTCCTGCCGCTTCGGCGACAGAGGCGAAGGCAAGCCCATTGTCGGCCACCGACACCGTCGACGCGAGGATGAACACCACGGTCGCCACAACAGGCATCGGAGTCAGCGAGATCAGCCCGATCGCCGCGACCAGGACCACGGCGCCGATGGCCACGACCCGCATCAGCCCGACCCGGGAGCCGAATCGGTCGGACAGTCCCCCGACGATCATGCGCCCGATCGCCCCAACGATCTGGGAGGCCGCGACGATTCCGCCGGCGATGCCTGCGCCGATGTGCTGATTCGCGATGAGCCAGATCAGGCCATAGGTGGAGAACGCGAACTGTGGGACCACCAGCAGCGCGGACACGGCATGGATGCGCCACAGGAATGAATCGTTGAGATACGGATTGACCGCCGAGGCGGGTGTCGGCTCTCCTTCCCTCGCCGAGGTGGTCCTCGGGTCTGCGTCCCCCGCCGAGGTGGTTCTCGGCTGGGCATCTGCCGTGGAGGTGCGTACGGGGGTGGGTGCCGCCTCGGCGCGGGGTGGGTCACGCACGAAGCCGAAGCAGACGAGGGCCATGACGCCGGTGACGATGACGATGAACCACAGGTAACCGACGAAGCCGCCGCCGGCGGCGATCGGCGGGACGGCCAGCGCCGCGACGCTGGTGCCCAGCGGTTGGGACATCTGTCTGATGCCCATGGCCAGACCGCGTCGGTGCCGGGGGAACCACCCCATGACCACGCGGCCGCTGGCCGAGTTCACCGACGCCGCGGCAGCGCCCGAGGCCGCGATGACGATGACCATCCACACGGGCGAGCCGACCACCGCCACCGCCAGGCCGGAGGCAAGGGCCGTCAGCCCGATGCCCAGGGTCATGGCGAGTCGCTCGCCGAATCTGTCGGCGAAGGCGCCCCACGCGATGAGAGTGAGGATGAGACCGAAGCTCGGAGCGGTGGCGACCGTGCCCGCCTGGGTGAGGGTGTAGCCGAGGTCCGTGTGCATATAGGGGATCAGGAAGGCCGGGCCGGTGATCGCGACAGTGGCCGCCATCTGGGACAGCACTCCGACGACGAGGATCACCCAGGCCTGTCTGCTGGGCGGATTCTCGGTCATGGCCTTGAGACTAGCCGTCCCATGTACGCACCGTCGTCGTGTCTCAGATCGCGGCAGGCGCCGTTACGCTATACAGTGAGTGCTGGCGATGCGACAGCATCGTCGGCGCACGGGCCCGTTCATCCCCCTATAGCCCAATCGGCAGAGGCAGTCGACTTAAAATCGATTCAGTGTGGGTTCGAGTCCCACTGGGGGGACCACTAAAACAGCCTCTCACCTGCAACGATGCAAAGTGAGAGGCTGAGTCGATTCTAGTGGGGAGTCGAGTTCCTCACGCTTACCCATCTTTTTCGTTTCGGATTCCGCCGAACTGGTCGAGGATCGCCGACATGTCTGGAGCCGCGGTTGCTTTCTTCACGTAGTGCTTCGATGTGACCGCTGTACCCGAATGACCGAGGACTGCCGCAGCCGCCTCGAGAGTCGCCTCAGCGTCGATGAGAGTGGCCACGGATTTCCGGAAAACATGAGACGAGATCCCGCCATGGTCATTCATCATCTTGAGAGCGTCGCGCACGGACCGCCGATAGTTATTTGGCCACTTCCACGTACCCTTGCCGGACGGAAACACTGCGTTGGTCTCGGTCGGGATCGCCTCGACGCTACGACGAAGCAGCACGTCCACCGCAAATACTGGCAGGGTGAGGATACGGAACCCGCTCGACGTCTTTGTGCGCTCCTGTCTCTGCATCCCCTTCTTCTTGAGATAGACCAGCGTGCCCGAGACCCTCACAGTCGGCTGCTCGCCAAGGTCAACATCAGTCCAACGCAAAGCGAGCACTTCGGAAATCCGCAACCCGGTTCCGAACATGAGGTCGACCACATCGAGCAGCTCACTCCCCCGCCGCGGTCCTCGGTAACCGGTGCCCTCCTGCCACTTGCGTAATCCCTCACGCAGTGCACCGACCTCATCAACGGTCTGTGGTGTAGCGGTCCTGGCCGGTGGTGAGCTCGTTGTGGGCTTCGAGGAGGTCAAGGAGGATGCGCATCGTGGCGTGAAGGTATTTGCCGCACTGGCCGCCCGAGATCGCCCACACGCGCTGGAGAACCTTGACCGCGTCGTAGGAGTATTTCCTCGCACGCGGCTTCCGAGGCTGTTTGGCGACCTGCCGGCCGGGCCCTGGCGGATGTTTAGATGCCTGAGTCAGACGCCGTCGAGCGTTGTCGCGGGTCCACCCCGTGACTGCCACGACTTCGTCGAGCACGGCGCCCTTGTTCTTCTTCGAAGCCTTCTTGTATTGCCTGGCGTATTTCGTGGTGATCTCTGTACGAGTCGCCATCGACAGTTCACTCCCCATAGCTTCCGAGGATCCACCATTTCGCGGGCAAAAGTATATGAGGCACCGAGGATGGCATCCGGGCTGCTTATCTGAGTCTTGTCGGCGAATTGACTCTGCAAACAATTCCCACATAGGCTATCCATCGGATATACGAACGATGGATTCTATATGCGAAAGACAGTGAGGTCATGTCGCTACTCGAAAACCTGGGTACTCGCCCAAAGCACAAACGCTCATTACTACCCCTGGTCAGCACTCTCATAGTGGCGCTATCCGCAATCGCTGGTTGCGCATCCACCGACAGCTCCGGCCACACAACATTGAGCTTGGCCGATTCCTACTCCCCCAAGCACCCCTTCGGTAAGTACGGAGTCAGCGTCTTCCTTGACGAGCTCGATGATGGCGGTATCGCTACCGAGTACTACCCGTCTGGACAAATGGGAAACGCAGAGGATCTTGCGTCGCTCATTTCGACTGACAATGTCGACATTGGTCCGGCGTCAGCGGCGTACCTGGAAGACAAGCTGCCGCTATCAAGTGTTGGTGACTTGCCGATGATGACAACGGATGCCTGCGTTGCTTCCGAATCGATGATGGACCTCCTAGCCGAGGACGGAATCCTGTACCAGGAGGAATATGAGGACCGAGGGCTGAGGCCACTGTGGGTTTCGATCATTCCCGGATACGAAGTGATGACGAGTAACGCAAACGTCGAAGAACCCTCTGATGTGAACGGCTTGCTCCTACGCTCTTCAGGCGGGGCATTCGACGTCACGATGGAGACCATTGGAGCTTCGGCAGTCAGCATGTCCGCTGCCGATACATACGAGGCGATGGCGAGAAGCACCGTCGATGGGACAGCGATGCCATTCGTCAGCGTCCCCTCGTACAACCTCGAACAAGTCGCCATCTATTCAACTAAGGGGCTCAACCTTGGATCTGTTGGAATCCCATATGTCATCAGCGAACGAGCCTGGGACGGTCTCTCTCCGCAAGAGCAGCAGAAGGTCACAGACGCAGCTGCGAAGGCCCAGCAATCGCTATGCGATGGTCTCAACAAGGAGAAGTCAGAGGCCGAAGCGCTGATGAAAGACGCGGGAGTGACTTTCACGCCGATCGACGGTAACGCCAAGCAGAAGTGGGCACGTGAACTCAGCCGTGCGAAATCCGATTGGGCAACCAGTCTCGACTCCGCCGGGCTGCCCGGCACCGAAGTCCTCACAGATTTCGAGAAGGCGGTGACGAAGAATGAACGCAATCGAACCGTCTCCTGAGGCGACCACTCAGAATTATGGCCGTGTCCACGGCGCAGTCGTTTCCACATCGAAGTGGTGTGCCATGATCGCCTTGGCGCTCATCACGGTGCTCATGCTCGCAGAAGTCGTCCTCCGCTACTTCGCTGGCAGTCCCCTGGGTTGGAACGTCTCGTTCATCGAAAAAGTACTTCTCCCCGGTGTCGTCTTCCTCGGGATGCCGTGGGGATACGCTGCTGGCGCTCACGTCGCAGCAGACATGGTGTACGACAAACTTCCTACCGGGATGCGGGCGGCAGCTCGATGGCTGAGCTTCATCATAGTGCTCGTGGGAGTCGCCGCATTGTTCATCGGAGGACTGATCACGATGCTCGAGGCATTCAAGCACGGAGACATCCCCCCTCCCTTGTCGTCTCAGTTGCCGATCTATAGCTGGATTTGGCGCTTGTTCCTCCCTGTCGGAAGTCTGTTCACCGCGATCATCATCGTCCTGGAATCCAGGACCTTCCTCAAAGGCGGTGTCGCCTGATGCTAGTACTCACCGTTACAGTCCTACTGCTAGTCCTCATCCTGCTGCGTGTCCCGATCGCTTTCGCGATTCTCATCAGCGGAATCATCGGACTTCTCTGCCTTGGCGGGCCGTCCGACATGATCGGCGTCTTGGTGACCATTCCGCAAAGCGCCGTCGGGAACAACTCGCTGGCTGCAATCCCACTCTTCATTCTCATGGCACAATTTGTCCTCCACAGCGGCGCGCTGTCCAGTCTGTTCGACTCGGCACGAGTTCTGGTCGGCCGACTGCGCGGCGGGACAGCACACGCTGCTGTCGGAGCCGGAGCGATCTTCGCCGCAGTTTCAGGATCATCAACCGCCGCGGCCGCAACCCTTGCCCACACGTCCACCGGCGAACTCATTCGGCAGGGCTACGACAAGAAGCTCAGCGCAGGAGTCGTGGCCGCAGCAGGAACATTAGCGGCCATGATCCCTCCCAGCGTGCTCCTCATCTTCTACGCCATCACCGCAGAAGCCGGAGTAGGACCGACACTCATTGCCGGAATCATCCCGGGCATCCTCGTCGCGCTGGCGCTCATCATCACGATCACCGTGCTGATCACTTTCAACGCATCAACAGCACCTCGCGGCGAAGCCAGTTCCGGACAAGAAAAACTACGTAGCCTTACTGGGCTCCTCCCGGTTGCTGGGCTCTTCGTCCTCGTCGTCGGCCTCGTTTTTTTGGGAGTCACGACCGCCACCGAAGCTGCCGCAGTCGGTTGCCTGGGAGCTCTTGGGCTCATGCTCGGCAAGAAGAAAATCACCTGGGCGACCATCACGAAGTCATTTGCTGAGGCACTCAGCTCTTCCATCATGATCCTCACAATCATCATGGCAGCCCATGTCTTCGGTCACTTCATCACTGAATCCCAGGTGACCCCTCGGCTGGTCGACGCGCTCTCGGGGCTGCCTGTGGCACCGATCATCATCGTTGCGATTATCGCCGTCGGCTACCTCATTCTCGGGTTCTTCATGGACCAAATGGCGATCATCGCGCTGACTGTGCCGGTGACATTGCCTGTCGTCACTGCACTCGGATTCGACCCCATCTGGTTCGGCATCGTCGTCATACTGCTTGCTGAGATCGGACTCATCACTCCCCCGCTCGGGCTCAACGTTTTCGTCGTCGCCCAGGCGTCGAAGATGCCAGTCGAAGACGTCTTCCGCGGCAGCGTTCCATTCGTCATCGCGATTCTGGCCGTCGCCGTCCTGCTCTTCGCCTTTCCCCAGATCGTCCTCATACTGCCAGAAATGATGGGAAGACTATGACACAGTCAGAACCAGAACCGGATACTCAAGTGAATGGACCACTCGACGGATTGATCGTCGTCGAGATCGCCACCGTTATCATGGGACCGTTGGCCGGACGACTTTTCGCGAAGCTCGGCGCAAAAGTCATCCACGTAGAATCGCCCGGCGGCGACGTCATTCGACGCTCTGGTCAGTCCCGAAACCCCGGAATGTCGGGAGCAGCACTCAGCCTCGGAGACGGGAAGAAGAACATCACTCTCGATTTCTCTGATGCGACGGACCAGAACACGCTCAATGAGCTCATCGGCATTGCCGACATCATCGTCACGAACTACCTTCCACGACAGAGACAGAAGTTCGGCTTCGATTGGGACGCAGTAACGGCGATTAACTCGCAATGCGTTCTCATCACGGGCCAAGGATTCGCCTCGAACAGCACCGAAGGCGACCGGCCGGCGTATGACGACATCATCCAAGCGGCGAGTGGGCTAAGCGATGTCTACCGGAAATCATTGGGCCGGCCCCAGTACGCTCCCTACGTCGTCGCCGACAAAGTCTGCGCGCTGTCCATGGTTTACTCCGGTCTCGCCGCCATTCATCGACGCCACGTTACGGGTCTTGGTCAATGGGTCGATGTCCCTATGTTCGACGTGATGTCGGACTTCAACATGGTCGAACAGCTCAACGACTATTCCTTCGACCCACCGCTGGGCGATGCTGGCTGGCACCGGACGATTAACCCAGCGCGACGGCCGCACCCCACCACCGACGGTTGGGTCTGCATTCTGCCCTATAACGACAAGCAGTGGCGTGACTTCTTTACCATCGACAACCCTTCCGCCATTGACGCTGGCGTCCCCTTCGCCACGAATCGCGACCGCAATACCCATGTCGAAGAGACCCAAGCTCTCATCGCCGAGTTCGCGGCTCAACGGTCGACGGCTGAAGTGGTCGAGCTCTGCCACGAACACGGAATTCCGGCCCAAGCAGTTACTAGAATCGAAGACCTCGTCAACGATGAATACCTGAAAGATCGCGGAACGGTGGAACTGGTCGACCACCCCACCGAAGGCCACTATTGGCGCACCACACCAAACGTCGGATTTTCGGAATCGCCGATGGTACCGCTTAATCCCGCGTCTCCAGCCGACGGCGACCGGGAAGACATTATGGCCCTCATCGAACAAAGGAGAATAGGTTGAACACCAAACCATTCAAGCACTACGTCGAGTCGGAGCTCGAGCCCTACACGCCGCCGCGACATACGCTCACGTCAAACCTGAGGCTGTTGCCCGGGGCCGACGCAGACGGAGCAGTTTCGGTCGTACGCGGAATCATCGAACACGGAGGCTCAGCACTTCCCCACCGACATATGAAGAGCACTCAATTCCTGCACATCCTCTCGGGCCGATGTTCCGTCGAGCTCGGTGCCGACATCCTCGAATTGGGCGGGGGCGATTCAGTCTTGATTCCCACGGATGTCGTCCATCACGTCGAGGTCCTCTCGACTGAACCGCTCGAACTGATCAACGTGTACTACCCAGCTCTCGCAGCCGACGACACCATAGAATAAGCAGGAACCGACGATGTGCATCACGTCGCGTCATCTAGGCTAGCGGCATGGTTGAAAAGCACCGGACGGTCAGCCGCATCGTCGGCATCCTCGAATACGTCGTGCACTCCCCGAACGGGGCTACTCTTGCTGAAATCGCTGGCTATCTGGACGCACCCAAATCGTCCGTCTACGGTTTCGTCCGCGGCCTCGAGGCCGAGGGGTATTTGAAAGAGGGCGAAGCAGGTCGCTTCGTCTTCGGCCTGGGCGCTCATACACTGTTGGCTTCTCAGGCGACATCCCTTGTCGAACTCGCAGCACCAGTGATGAACACCCTTGGACAGAAGCTAGGCGAGACCGTCACCCTTGCTGTATTCCTCGACCACGAGCTGACGTATGTCCACTCGGTTCCGTCGAACCAGCGCATTGGCTACAACCCGGAGATGCACACTCGCCGACCATTGTGGCCCACAAGCGCTGGCAAAATTCTGCTGGCCGCTAACGACGATCCCGATCTCAAGTCACGTGTCATGAATTCGGAAGATTTGGAAGAGGCGTTCTTTGACGCCGAGATCGAATCAGTACGACGCAATGGTTACGGACTCAACCTCGGCGAAACGGTCGCTGATGTATCTGCGTTTGCTGTCGGACTCAAGATAGCCTCATCGCTGGCAGCTGCTATCACGGTCGGCGGACCGAATGTTCGCATGAGGCCACATATTGAAGAAGTGGTAGCGATCACACGATCCGTGATCGGTGATAGCGGCCTCGACGTCTGGAACTTCTAACAGGCCGTGAGAAGTCGGGTAATTGACAGTCACACCAGGCTGATGAGTTACTACCCTGTTCAGTCTTGAATGCCTTTCACCCACTGTGATCCGCACTGATGACAGACAGCGGCGGTCATCAGGACTTGCAATTAGACGGCGATGGCCCGATCGAACAAGTTCTGGCCTAAGAGCAGAGGAGGCTGATATCCATGTCGGGGGACCGTGGAAATTGCCGGTGGAAGGGGCGTAGATGAGACTGCAGCCGAGGGGTTCGGCTTGCATCAGTTGCAAGCTCTTGCTGGCTCGAAGCAGAATTCTTCGCCGTGGGACAAGCCCAATGTAGTCGCGTACACGAGACCACCACAGATACTTCCGGCAGGCACAGCCAGATGATTTGCCAGCGTGGTCGATCTGGTCATTTCTCTGCTTCGCCCCCGTATACCGGTCGACCCGGCAGAGACTCCGGCAGAAGCCGTCGTTCGGCGACTACCGACCTACCTGCTACATAGAGATATTCGACGCCAGCCGAAGGGTGCAGGTGCTGGTAGTCGCCGCCGGGAGCAATGGTCTCGGGGTCGAACACACAGATGTCGGCGTCTGCTCCCACTTGCAACCTCCCCTTTCGACGCATTCCCGGCGCAGCCTCGGCGAGGATATTCGCAGGGATCAGCGTACACCGGCGAATCGCCTCGGTCAGAGTGAGAACCTGAGCATCCCGGACCAGCCAACTGAAGACAGTGGCGAAGCAACCAGAACTACGCGGGTGGGCGATCAACCCATTCGGCAACGGCCAGACATCTCCTGCGATAGCCTCCTCTGCCGCTTTTCGATGCTCTTCGTCACCGTTGGACGTCACCGCGATCGCATCGGATGCCATAGCAGCGTCCGGGTAAGTCAGCGCTTCGAACAGAAGATCCTTCTGGTGGGCGTCTGTCAGGTCGAAGCTTTCGAGGATGCAGATTCCGCCAGGATCCACAGCACGAATTTCATCAAGACGCTCGGCAGAGGCCACCCGCTCACCGGTGGCCAGGTAGATGATCGATTGTGGCGACATGTTGTTCGCCGCCAGTTGTTGCGGGTCTAAGAACGACGCGCCGATCACCGTCGATCCCGCCCCGTAGGGATAGGCTTCCGTGGTGATCGCCACTCCCCTGGCTTGGGCTTCTCGCATCTCCTCAACGACCGATCCAATCCTTTGGCCCGAGGTCGAGTTCATATGACACAGATGGATTGGAGCATCGAAACGCTCTGCGACATCGATCAGCTCCCTCACCGCGTCGAACGCTCCTCCATGATCAACATCGGCCATCGAGCGCGAATGGACGAAGAGCGGTTGCCTGAATTCGGCGGCAAGCTGAGCGAGGCCGTCAAGTTCTGATTGCGTGAATCCGGGTGCGTAGCCGGCCAGCACACCGACGCCGATCGCACCTGCTTCGATCTGCTCACGCACCAGCGTCAGGATTCGGTCGACTTCTGAGTCGTCGGCGGCGTCACGCCAACGAGGCCCATCTTGACACTTCTCGAACGTGCTCATTCCCAGTCGGTCGGTTGGGTCGTTGAGGGGATCGGCAGCGGGAACGTCATCGAGCACGCTCATTCGGGCGTGGACCCAGCCTGCAGAATACCCGAAGTTCAGAGGTCTGCCTTCAGCCGCTGCAGCCTCGTAATAGTCAGCAACGGGCATCGCACCGGCTTCAAGCTCGAGCGTGGACGTCACCCCGTCGAGTGCCTGGAGTCGATGCCCGGGAAGATTCTGGGCATGACTGTGCAGGTCGATGAAGCCAGGTGCGACGACCAGCCCGGAGACATCGACGATCTCACGGGAATTGGGGGCGTCGTTGCCGATGGACACGATGCTTCCGTCACGTATGCCGACATCGGCGATCTCATCGAATCCAGTTTCTGGATCGATGACACGACCGCCAGTCAACACCACATCGCAGTCTCGTCCCGCTACCATCATTCTCCTTCGTGATTGGCTTCGAGGTTCTGAATCTCCCTGTAGGTGCCCCAGAACTTGATCAGCGTCTCTCGCGCGGGCGGTGGCGTGACCAGGCTGACGACGACGTAGGTCACGGCTGCGACGAGGATCGCCGTGACTACCGGCTGGAATCCGAAGCCCAGCCCAGGAAGCCATTGCTCTCCGATGATGTACCACACAAGTCCGCTGACCATTGAGACCGCAGCTCCGGAGCCATTCCCGCGCGACCAGTACAGTCCGCCGATCAACGGGACGAAGAACGTAGCGCCCAGTCCAGAAATCGCAAAGATGACGATGAGCTCCAACGCCGGCGGAGGTTTGAGTGCAATGAGCAAGACGATGAATCCGATGATGAGGCTGACGACCATGCTCAATCGTGCCCGCGATGAGTCTCCGAGCTTGGTGTTGAAGAAGTTGTTGTAGACGTCGCGGACGACGGCACCGGAGACGATGAGCAGCATTGAGGACACCGTCGACATGATCGCCGCCAGCGGAGCAGCGAACAGTGCGCCCCCGAGCGGACCGGGCATGGTCGTCGAGATGAGAGTCGGGATCGCCAGATCTGGATTGTCCAGACTGGCGTCGATGAGGCGAGCAACGACACCCATGACAGCGAACCCCAGAGAGAATACGGCCATGACCAGAGGACTCCAGATCATAGTCCGGTGCGCCGTGACGGAATCTCGATACGACATCGCGCGGACAGCCGTATGCGGCATCGCCACGATGAGCAGACCGAAGATGACTGAGTAGGACACGAAATTCGCCGGTGTGGCGTCAATGCCACCTGGCAACGTGACAAGGTCAGGAAAGCGAACCGCGAACTCGTGATCCAGGGGAGTCGGTGTGCCCAGATACATGAAGACCCCGAACCAGAGCACGATGCTGCCGACGAACATGATGATGCCCTGAGCGGTGTCATTGATCGAAGCCCCCATGAAACCACCGAAAGCCGTGTACAGGGCCACTATCGCGGCGAAGACCCAGACGAGGGTGGAATACGAAACGCCGGTCACTGAGTTGAGAATATGTGCGCCACCCGCATATTGCGCGACCATATAAGCCGTTAAGAAGATGATGATGCCGACAGCCGCAACAATGACGACGAACTTGTTGGTGTATCGCTCTTTGAAGAAGTCGATGAACGTATAAAAGTTCAGCTTCCGCGCCAGGATCGCGTATTTCTTTCCGAGCAGGCCGACCGTCAGCAGAGCCGTCGGGGTCTGAAACAGTCCCATGAGAACCCAACTGAGCCCACTGTCATAACCGAGCCCGGGGCCTCCGATGAAGGTTCCGGCGCTGGCCGCCGAAGCAAGGATGGTGAAGATGAGAACAAATGGACCGAGGCGGCGGCCGCCGACAAAGTAGTTTTCGGTCTTCTTGCCCGTGGCCGAACGCTTCTGATCAAGAGCCGCCCAAACACCGATACCAGCGATCAAGAGCAGATAGAGGATGATCGGCAACAGCTGCGAGAGGTTCATCCTCGACCGCCCTGTGACTCACCCACGTTGTCTGCACCTGGTTCTTCGGCATCAAGAGAATAGTCGCGGTAGAAGAAACGAACGAGGAAGTACGGAAGGATGCAGAGGATGACGAGGACGACCCCGGCAGAATAGAAGAACCAGGCTGGGAACCCGAGGATGAAATCTATATCTTCGGCAGGCTTGTTCAGCCCCAAGCCGAGTGCCACCACAGAGGTGAGTACGAGGTAGACGACCCAGTACAGAAACGCGACGAGTGCTTCCTTGTTCGCCTGTCGGTACCGCCGGTCGACTTCAAACGTGAATTTTCCGCTCACCGTGCTGTCCCATCGTCGTTGATATCTACAGCCTGCCGAGCGCCGGAGAGCGATCGACACAAGCGACGTTACCCCACAGTGAAAAATCCGAATAGTGATTGTTCCAGTCTTCTTCGGCCCTGTTCCGGTGAAGGCGTGCCAACAGACGTCTGAGCACAGCACACGAGCGCCGATAGCAGACGCGCGGGTTCGCGTCCCGGGGCCGGCCCGGGCAAGATGGTGACATGACGAATGTGCTGCTCACACCGCAACGTCCGCCTCTGCCCGTCGGCGGTCTGGACGACGCCGCCTCCACCCCCGGACCTGCCGTCGTCTTCTCCTCCCCTACTGACGCCGACGTCTCCGGGACCGAGCACCGCGAGGCACCCCGACGCCACGACACAGAGTCGGCCCTGGCCGTGCGTCCCGTCGCCTACCGCGAGTCCGAGGGTCCCTGGCATCAGCTCGGCTATGAAGCAGCCGATCATTGGCAGGGCCTCTCCACTGAGCTGCGCGAACGGCTGATCGCCGACCGAACGGCCCCACTCAGCGTGGCCGAGTACTCCGCCACGACCAACGGCGCGAGTGCGTCGATGATCACGAACAATTGGGTTCACTCGGGCTCGCCGCGCATGTACCGCGTCGCAGGTGAGCTGCGTGAACTGACCGAGGTGCTCGCGGAGATCTTGACCAGCTGATGTCCTTTTGTGGCGAACCGCTCTTCCCTTCGCAGTCAGGGTCTCTCACGCCTACCGGCTCCGCGTTTGATGGCCCCGGTTGCCCTCGATGGCTGAGACATTTAGTTACCGCCCACCGCCGCAAGGCGGCCACGGGCTCCTGCAGGGACCGGCCGAGCTCGGTCCGGGCGTATTCCACCCGCGGCGGAACATCGGCGACTGCCTCTCTGGTCACGAGCCCATCGATGACCAGCAAACGCAGCGTCAACATCAGCACCTTCGGGGTGATGTCGCCGGTCGCGATCGGCAGGAGCGTGCCACCCCACCCTCACCGGTGAATGCGAAGAACGCCGAGAGCGCATCAATTGCACTCTCGGCGTTCTTCAGAACTCATCAGGGTTCACATCACGGTCGGCCCCGGATGCGAATCCTGCACTCAGGCATCAGGCCTTGGCCGATTCCTTCTTGGGAGCCGGCTTCGAGTTAGCCGCCTCGACGAAGTTCTTGCGCGGAACATCGAGGTCTGCCAGCGGCATGGTGTCGCGTCCGAGGACGGCGTTGAGGATCCAGTTGCCGAAGACCCTGACCTTGCGATCCACGGTGGGGATCGCGTAGCCGTGGTAGGCGCGGTGCATCAGCCAGGCCAGAGTGCCACGGGCTTCGAAGTCGCCCATCTGCGAGACGCCCTTGTACAGCCCGAGGCCGGCAACGGTTCCGATGGTCTTGTGGAAGTACTGCTTAAACTCGGTCTCTCCGCGCAGTGCGGCGAGAACGTTGGCAGCCAGCACGGGAGCCTGACGCACAGCGTGCTGGGCGTTGGGCACGCAGTAACCACCCACACCGCCACCGGAGAGATCAGGCACGGCGGCGTTGTCGCCGGCAGCCCATGCGCCTTCGACCACACCGTTGTCGCCCTCGACCCGCAGATCGGCGCGCACGGTCACCCGGCCGCGCTCGTCGAGAGGCAGGTCGGAGTCGACGAGGATCGGGTTGGCCTTGACACCGGCCGACCACACGATCGTGTCGGCGTCGAATTCTTCACCGCTGGAGAGCTTGATGTGCTTGTCGGTGCAGTCCTCGAGGAAGGTCTCGAGGTAGACGTCGATGCCGCGCTCACGCAGGTGCTCGACGACCCAGCGAGCCTGAGCTTCGCCGACCTCGGGCATGACACGCTCGAGGGCCTCGACGAGGACGAAGCGGACATCGGCTTCGGTCAGCGTCTCGTACTGCGCCACAGCGGAGCGGATGACGTCTTCGAGTTCCGCGATGAGCTCGATGCCGGCGAATCCGCCGCCGACGAAGACGAAGGTCAGCGCCTTGCGACGCTCGTCATCGTCTTCCATCAGGGAGGCATCGGCCAAGCGGCTGAGGAGGTGATCGCGCAGTGCGACGGCTTCCTCGATGCGCTTGAGGGCGATGGCGTTCTCCTTGAGGCCGGGGATCGGCAGAGCACGCGCCACCGAACCGGCGGCCATGACGATGTGGTCGTAGTCGAGTTCGAATGCTTCGTCGTTCTCGGGCTCGACCGTGACGAACTTGTCGCCGTGGTTGATCGAGGTGACCTTCGCGGTGATGACCTCAGCACCGGAGAGGTTGCGACGCAGAGGCACGACGGCGTGACGCGGTTCGACGGAACCGGCCGCCACCTCGGGGAGGAACGGCAGGTAGGTCATGTACGGATTGGGATCGACCACGGTCACTGTGGCTTCGCCACGACCAAGGTTCTTCAACAGATTCTGAGCGGTAACGAGACCGAGGTAGCCGCCACCGACGACGAGGATTCGAGGACGCAGTTTTGAGTTTCTGATGAGTGCCATATCCCCATCTTAGGCCCTTGTGAAAACTTTCACTAATTGCATCGACGCTCCAGATCAGAGCTTCGGCACCAGGTCCGGTCACCGCCGTCGACGAACGAAAACCACCGTCGAGATCACGAACAGGATCACCGCGATGACGCCTCCGGCGCCCAGAACCGAGAACCCGAACATAGGTGTCGACTGCGATGAGACGACGTCCTTGGGCGCGACCGCCTTCGGGTTGTTCTCCTCTGCCGGTGCGGCTGTTCCGGTCTCGGCCGGGTCTGCCTTCGCGCGCCTGTGCATCGTCACCCAGTCCTCGAGGTCGCCGGCCGCGCTGGGCACCGTCTTCGGCACCTCGGCCGACATCGCCGCCTTCGGATCGATCCGGCCCCACCCGACGATCGGATCCGGCTCGCCCTTCTCACTCTGACCTTTGTGGCCGGGCACGGGCTTGGCCGTCGACGTCAGTTGGGCGGTGACCTCGTCGGCGCTGAGGTCCGGGTCCTCCGCGCGTATCAGCGCCGCGACTCCCGAGACGATGGGTGAGGCGAAGGAGCACCCCTGCCCTTCGGCATAGCCGCCCGAGTAGTACGGGATCGGGATGTCCTCGGCGGGTCCCATGAGGTCCACGGCCGTGCCGGGGGCGGTGGATTCTTCGAGCACCTTGTTGTCCTTGCCCAGACCGCCGACGCCGATGACACCGGGAACCGTCGACGGCGACCACGCCTGTGTCGCCCCCTGCGAGGCATTGCCGACGCAGGCCACGACGACGACGTCCTTCTCATAGGCGTAGGCGAAGGACTCATCCCAGCTCTGCGGCCAGGCAGGGTCGTCCCAGCCCAGCGACATGTTGATGACCTCGGCTCCGGAGTCGACAGCCCACCGGATCGCCTGGTCGGCCTGTTCACGGGTCGAACCCGACTCCTCCGGCCGGTCGGGCCCCAGCCACATCGAAGCGGAGAGGATGTCGGCGTCGGGGGCGACTCCTGTGGGCCCGGCGCCCTTGCCCTGGCCGGCGATGACTCCCGAGACGGCAGTGCCGTGATGGATCGTGGTCTTCCCGCCGATGGGGGTCTTGCCGTCCTTGTCGAGTCCGCTGAAGTCCTTGGACTTGCTGACCACGCCTTTGAGGTCCTCGTGTTCGGTGTTGACGCCGGAGTCGATGACGGCGACCTTCGCACCTTCGCCCGTGGACTTCTTCCACATATCGTCGATGCCGTACTTCTTGATGTACCACTGCCCCGGGCCGGGCTCCGGCGCCGCCAAGGCCGGCTGAGTCGTGCCCAGGACCAGACCCAGCACGAGTGAGCCGACGACGGCGAATCTCGCGGTGCGCTTTCGGACACGTGGGCGCTCGGCTGCTGTCGATGCGCGGGCGGGCTCGGACGTCACGACTGTCGGCGCGCGAGATCGAGCGCGGTGCCGTCGAGGATGTCCGTCTCCGAGACCATGATGTCGAGTTCAGCTCCCGCTGCCTTGACTGCTGCGTCCATACGGGCGGCGATGCGGGCGAACAGCAGTCCCCCCGCCGCGATCACATCGACGCGACCGGGATGCATGTACGGCAGCGCCGCACGAGCGTCCCTGGTCATGCTCAACAGCTTGTCCGCCTGGCCGTCGATGTCCTCGACGCGCAGATGGGTGCCATGGATGCGGTCACGTTGGTAGCTGGCCAGATCGAGGATGCCTGCGGTGAGCGTGGTGACGGTGCCAGCGACTCCGATCATCGTCCGGGGCGCGGCGAGGTCGACAGCCTCTGCCGCCTTGTCGAGGTGACCGTCGATGTCGGCGATGGCCGCTTGGATCTGCCCCTGGTCCGGGACGTCGGCGGACATATGGCGTTCGGTCAGACGCACGGATCCGATGTCCATGCTCACCGCCGAGGTGACGTCCCGGGTGCCGAGGACCAGCTCGGTGGAACCGCCGCCGAGGTCCATGACGATGAACGGCCCGCTGTCGAGCCCATGACCGGCGGTGGCCCCGAGGAATGACAGGTGGGCCTCTTCGTCACCGGTGATGACATCGGGCACGACGCCGAGGATGTTGAAGATCCCGGCGAAGAATTCGTCCCGATTCTTCACATCACGGCTGGCGGAGGTCGCGATGAACCTCAGCTTCTCCGGCGAGAACTCGGCGGCCACCTCGGCGAACTCCCGGGCCACGGCGAACGTGCGTTCGAGGGCCTCGGGGGCGAACTCACCCGTCGCGTCCACCCCCTGCCCGAGGCGGACGATCCGGGTCTCACGACGAAGCTCGGTCATTCTCCCCTGTTCGTCGACGTCGGCGATGAGCAGGCGCAGGGAATTGGTTCCGCAGTCGAAGGCGGCAACTCGCATGTGACTCTCCTATTCGCTCGGCTCGGCCGATGCTGCTGTGCCGTCGGAAATCGCAGGTACATCGGTCATGAAGGAGATCGCGCGGTCACCGATCGGGTTGATTCCCGGCCCGGCGGCCAGCGTATGCCCGACGAGGGCGTGCAGGCATTTCACACGGGTGGGCATGCCACCGGCGGAGAAGTCCTTGATCTCGGCCACCTCGGTGATTCCGGCTGTCTCGCCGATCTCGGAGCGGGTCGCCAGATAGGCGGAATGGGCCTTGGCATAAGCGGCCGCGAGCTCGTCATCGTCGGAGAGCTCCGCGGTCCATTCGGCCATGATCCCCGAGGCTTCGAGGCGCGAGCATTCGGCGACGAAGGCGGGGTGGGTGAGGTAGAACGTGGTGGGGAACGGAGTCCCGTCCTCCAAGCGTGGTGCTGTCGCCACGACCAGGGGTTCACCGGAGGTGCTCCGAGCCGCAATCCCGACGACGCCGCGCGGAATCCGCCCGAGTTGGTCCTTCAGGACTGCGAAGTCCGCCTCGGTGCACTCTGTGATCATCAGCCCTTCTCCACGGTATTGCCGACCTCTTGAATCGACTCCAGCAACTCAAGGTACCAGGCTTGTTTGCGTTGCGGGCGGTCCGTATCCGAATCGTCACCGTCGATCGCCTCCTGGTTGGTGACGATGACCGCGTTCTTCCCCTCTTCGACGTAGTACTGATCCTTGCGGGCCTTGCGCTTGATGTACGCGGGGTCTTTGAGGTTCTCGTTCTTCTCCTGCAGCCCTTCGACCTCGGACTTCGTCGATTCGATCTCGTTGTTGAGCGCCGCGATCTGCTGGGCCTGTTTGAGCGCGGAGTTGATCGAGGGCAGGAATGTGACGAGCACGATGGCGATGACGAGGAGGAAGATGCCCGTGCGCCAGGACAGCTTCCGCCTCCGGGTGTCGTCGGTGGGCTGGGCCTCGACGACCGGTTTGGGGCGTCTGCGGGGAGCGGCTCTGCCCGGAGCCGATTTCGGAGCGCTGTTTCTGGGCTTACTCGGAACCATGTCTCTTTCCTCTGCGACCGGGGATGGGGAAGGTAGCCGCAACACCTCCAAGTGTGCCGTGTCCGCAACCGGAGCGCGAGGATTTCACAGTCGTGGCGTGTTCTATTCTTCGAAGCTCCTCCCCGCAGGAACTCCACCCCGAGGAACGGCTCCGAGGGACGGGCCGAGGGATGGTTCCGCCGCCAACTGCTGCCGCATCGCGCGCACCACCTCACCTCCCCTCCTCCTACAGTTGCGCACCTCTCATAGAGTTACGCGCATCTCACACAACTGGTTTCGCTCAGGGCACCGTGAGCACCAAAACCTCTCTGTGCATGGGGTTGATTCGCGACTAACGGTGCAGGGTCAGAGTGTCCACGCCCAGACCGCCTCCACCAGCACGGGAATTTATGCACAGACTTATCCACAGATACGAAGTTACTTATTGCGTATTGATGGCATTTGATGCAATTTAAGTATATGTACAAAACTCTGACGACCCAGGCGATCATCAAGCTCGGTTTCTCTCACGAAGACATCCGCTTTGCGCGCAGCTGTTGCCTCCGTCGTCTCTCGCGGGGCGTCTACTCGGTGCGTTATGTCTGCACTCTCGAGAAGCATCGGCGGCTGTGGGCAAGCATCGAGGAGGGCACACACTCCGAGTTCAAACAGTACGGGGACATCCGAGACGAGATCGTGGAACTCGATGCCGCGGTCATGGCACGCTGCGAAGTTCGGTTCGAAAAGGCGAGGATACAGAAGAAGGCGACGTCAGATGCCGACGCTGACCCAAACGAGCAGGCACAATCGCCGACGAACCAACCAACCGCCGAGGTGTTCTCCCACATTTCCGCGGCTCTCATCCACGGGCTTCCGGTCGCCTACCCGGTGACCCACCAGGTCGAAGTGGTCCGTCCTCGAATCAACCGCAGATTCAAGAGCATCCACGTCAGGGGCGCAACGATCCCGAAGCACCATCGACAACGAGTACTCGGAACAGAAGTGACCACGCTCGAGCGCACGCTCATCGACGTGGCACGGGCCTACAATCCGGACATCGCGGTCTCCATGCTCGACAGCGCCCTGCGCCGCGGCCTCACCACGAGAGAGAAGATTCTCACGACACTGTCCCAGTGCCTGGAGGTCCGAAACACCAAGAAGGTTCATCTCGCTCTCGACCTCGCCGACGCACGACGAGAATCCCCGGCCGAATCGATCGCTGCAGTGAGATTCTTCCAGCACGGAATCGATGGCTTCATCCCCCAAGTCGAGTTCGAAGCGGCCTCGTTGCGATCGCGGATCCGTGTCGACTTCTTCCACAAAGCGGCTCGGCTGGTCGTCGAGATCGACGGCATCGGCAAACTGTATCTCGGGTCGGGAGTGCCGCGAGACGAACTCGAACGGGAGCGACGTCGGGAGCAGTGGCTGCGCGATCGGAACTGGCGGGTCATCCGAATCAGTTGGAAGGAGCTGTTCAAAGCGTCCAAGTTCGACGAGATCAGACGAGTCGTCATGTCCACCAGGTGATGTCTCGGGATTCTCCACTCAAGTCCCGGGGCAACCCCTCACTCGCGCCAGCTTGGACGACCCCTGCAGATGGACGAATTGCGAGGGAATGTAGGAGCTGTTGAACGCCGAGGTGGATTCGTCAGCGATGGGAAGAATTGCACGCAGCTGTAGGAACAGACGATGAAACGCGCCGAGGCGGGGCCCGGCGATCGTGGAAGATCACCCGACCCCGCCTCGGCGAATGAAGCCGTTCAGCGCTCCAGCGCACCGGCGTTCCAGCCCACCGGCGCCCCAGCTTCTCAGCCGTTGAAGCGCGGGAAGGCTCCGCGTCCGGCGTAGCGGGCGGCATCGCCGAGCTGCTCTTCGATGCGCAGCAGCTGGTTGTACTTGGCCACACGCTCGGACCGTGCCGGAGCCCCGGCCTTGATCTGGCCTGCGTTCGTAGCCACGGCCAGATCGGCGATCGTCGTATCCTCGGTCTCACCCGAACGGTGCGAGATCATCGTCGTGTAGCCGTGGGTCTGCGCCAACGACACAGCCTCGAGGGTCTCTGTCAGCGTGCCGATCTGGTTGACCTTGACGAGCAGCGAGTTCGCGGTGCTGCTGTCGATGCCGCGCTGGAGCCGTTCGGGGTTCGTCACGAACAGGTCGTCGCCGACGAGCTGAACCTTCGAACCGATGGACGCGGTCAGGGTTGCCCACCCCTCCCAGTCGTTCTCGTCGAGCGGATCTTCGATGGACACCAGCGGGTATCTGGCGAGCAGATCCTCGTAGTAGGCGGCCATGTCCTCGGCCGACTTCTTCCCACCCTCGAACTCGTAGGCTCCATCGGAGTAGAACTCCGAGGACGCCACGTCGAGGGCCACGGCAATGTCACGACCGGGACGGTGCCCGGCGAGGTCGATCGCCTCAACGATGAGGTCGAGAGCGGCGGCGTTGGAGTCGAGGTTGGGCGCAAATCCGCCCTCGTCGCCGAGCCCGGTGGACAGTCCGCGTTCCTTGAGCACGCCCTTGAGGGCATGGTAGACCTCGACGCTCCACTGCAGCCCCTCGTGGAAGCTCGCGGCTCCGATCGGGGCGATCATGAATTCCTGGATGTCGACGTTGGAATCGGCATGTGAGCCGCCGTTGAGGATATTCATCATCGGCACGGGCATGACGTGGGCGTTCGGTCCACCCAGATAGCGGTAGAGCGGCAAGTCCGCGGACACGGCGGCCGCGCGAGCCACCGCCAGCGAGGTGCCCAGGATGGCGTTGGCACCCAAACGGGACTTGTTCTCGGTTCCGTCGAGTTCGATCAGAGCCTGGTCGACCAGACGCTGATCGTCACTCTCGAGACCGACGATGACTTCATGGACCTCGTCGACGACGGCGTCAACTGCATTGGTGACGCCTTTGCCCAGGTAGCGCTCGGGGTCACCGTCACGCAGTTCGACCGCTTCGAACTCGCCGGTGGAGGCCCCGGACGGGACACCGGCACGCCCGACGGACTCATCGGCCAACAGCACTTCCACCTCGACGGTGGGATTTCCCCGGGAATCCAGGATTTCACGGGCGTTTGCGGCAACGATCTCAGCCACTGATTACTCCTTCGCAATTGGTTTCACATGGGGAACATGTGCCTGCAGGACAGCTTAATGCACCGGAGCAGCCGGCTCGGTCCCCGTCAGCAGGATCCGCGCCGACTCAGTCGAGATCAGCGGGGGCCAGCAGGAGTCGACGCAACGTTGCAGGGCTCATCGGGTCCATCCCATGCTCGAGCAGATAGTCCTCGACGCCGTTGTCGCCGTATTTCGCGTCGATCGAGTCGAGAACCTTCGCCATCAGTTCCGGTGGTGCCGCGGTGGCGGTCTCGGCGAGGTTGCCGGAGATGCCGGCATCGGCGAAGTTCTTCACGATGTTCTCCAGGAAGCCGCCGGAGAGGTGTCGGGAGGTGATCGAGTATTCGTCGAGGATCTCGTGGCGTCCGACTCCGAGGAGGGTGAGGACGAACGCCGCGATCACCCCGGTTCTGTCCTTGCCGGCCGAGCAGTGGAAGATCACGCCGCCCTCGCAGCTGTCAGCGATGATGTCGACGGCTTTGGCCAGACGGGGGCCGAAATGGTCGATCATGAGGTCGTAGATCCTGCTCAGCGAGCGGTCGGAGAGGTCCATCCCCGTCTCTTCCGCGACCCGCTTCATCTCTTCGATGCTGAGCTGCTTCGCGGGGAAGAAACGATCGTCGAAGATGGGCAGTTCGATGTGATTCACGTCGAGTCCGTCGAGGGCGTCCGGCAGCTTCGACCGTTCCCCGATGTCGCGCAGGTCGATGACGGTGCGGATGCCGAGGGCTCGGATGTCGGCGCGCGCTTTGTCAGTGAGCTGGGCCAGACCGTCGGAACGGTAGACCTTCCCCACCTCGACGGTGGATTCCCCCGCCGAGGTGGGGGACCCTCCGATGTCACGGAAGTTGAATGTGCCCTCGATGTCGATGCGATCCAAGCTCACTGCGGAGTGTCCTTCTGCTGTTTCTCTTCTGCTTTGATCCGCCGGTACTCTCGCTCGACGTCCTCGAGGGAGGCCATCTGTCCATCGCGGCCGTCCTCCCCGAAGGCCAGAGGATGCCGACGGACGAGTTTGGCCTCGAGCCCGTCGATGACGCTTTCCAAGGTGTGACCGTAGGGTTCGGAGGCGCTTTCGTCCAGCAGCGCGGAGTGGAACAGGACCTGGTAGAAGACGTCGCCGAGCTCCTCGACCACGGACGAGCGGTGGTCCGGACTCGGATCTTCGCGATAGTCCCCGAGCGCTTCGATGAGCTCTTCGGTCTCTTCGCGGGCGTACTTCTCAAGACTGCCGTGGTCCTGTCGGCTCGACCAGGGGCACCGACGACGCAGCGTCGCCATCGCCTCGATCGCCCCGGTTGTCCGCACCTCGCCCATAACATCTGCTCTCTGTTCTTCCACCTGGGTTCCGTTCCACGCGCATATGCACCTGACAGTGCCGCTGTCGTCATATTGCCAGGTGACCGAACGTCGGTTTTCACGCGAATATCCGACGCTCAGTCACCCGGCATCCCCTCCGGCCAGTACGCTCAGCCGCCGGCAATTGTGTTCGGTTGCGCAAACAGGAACGACCCCCACCGCAAACGCGATGGGGGCCGAGGTCCTCATTACTTCTTGAACTTGTCCTTGACGTCTTCGCCGAGGTCCTTGACCTGCTCGCCGACCTGCTTGGCCTTGCCCTTGAGCTGATCCGCCGAGCCCTCTGCTTTGAGCTCGTCGTCGCCGGTGGCATCGCCGACGGTCTCTTTGGCCTTACCGGAGAATTCCTCAGCCTTGTTGTCGAACTTGTCGTCAAAACCCATGGTGGCCCTCCTTCGTCTCACGGCACGTCTGTAGCCGTATTCGCACTCTACGCTACGAACCGGTACCGCAAGTGAACTCTCAGAATACGCGCAGACTTCGTTGAAGTGTGTGCGAGAGTCCGAGGCCGATCGTCGTCAGACTCCGGCCTCGACAACGTCGGAGACGACGACCGGGACGATTGCGTCGAGGAACTGATGGGCCCACCGCAGAATGTCGGAATCCGTCATCTCCTTCGCACCGAACCCGTCGCCGTCCATCGGTTTGGGCACGAGCACCGACCTGATCGCCGGTTTGATCAGGGACTTCGGATACAGGCGCTTGAGCCGCACCACTTGCGACTCCTCGAGTTCGAGCGGACCGAAGCGGACGAAGTTGCCTTGGAGGACGATGTCATTGACGCCAGAGGCCTTGGCCCTGATCCGCAGCCTGGCGACATCGGCGAGCACGCCCACCGCCTCCGGGTAGGGACCGTAGCGGTCGACGAGCTCGTCGAGGACCTCCTGCAGCTCTTCCTCGTTCGCCGCTGCCGCAAGCTTCCGGTAGGCCTCGAGGCGGAGACGCTCATGGTCGACGTATTCTGCCGGCAGGTGCGCATCGACGGGCAGCTCGATGCGCATATCCGCTTCGGGCTCGGTGTCCTCGCCCCGGAAGTTTGCGACGGCCTCGCCCACGAGGCGCACGTAGAGGTCGAACCCGACCCCTTCGATGTGCCCGGACTGCTGGCCGCCGAGGAGGTTGCCGGCACCGCGGATCTCGAGGTCCTTCATCGCCACCTGCATGCCTGCACCGAGCTCGGTGTGCGCGGCCAGGGTGGTCAGCCGGTCATGGGCGGTCTCCGTCAACGTGGTGTCCGGCGGGTAGAGGAAGTAGGCGTAGGCGCGTTCGCGGCCCCGCCCCACTCGGCCCCGCAGCTGGTGCAGCTGGGAGAGTCCGAACCGGTCGGCGTGGTCGATGATCAGCGTGTTCGCGTTGGCGATGTCGATGCCGGTCTCGACGATCGTCGTGCACACGAGCACGTCGTACTTCTTCTCCCAGAAGTCGACGATGACCTGCTCCAGACGGTGCTCGTTCATCTTCCCGTGCGCAATCGCGATCCTGGCCTCGGGCACGAGCTCGGCAATGTGGCCTGCCACGGCTTCGATGTCCTTGACCCGATTGTGGATGTAGAAGACCTGGCCTTCGCGCATGAGCTCACGACGGACAGCGGCCTTGATCTGCTTGTCCTCCCGTTTGCCCACGTAGGTCAGCACCGGATGCCGTTCCTCGGGCGGGGTGGCCAGCGTCGACATCTCGCGGATGCCGGTCACGGCCATCTCCAGGGTTCGCGGGATCGGGGTCGCCGACATCGCGAGCACGTCGACGTTCGTGCGCATCGCCTTGAGCGTCTCCTTGTGCTCGACGCCGAAGCGCTGCTCCTCGTCGATGATGACCAGGCCCAGACTCTTGAAGCGCACCTCGCCGCTGAGCAGCCTGTGTGTGCCGATGACGAGGTCGAGCTTGCCCGCGGCCAGATCCTCGGCGACCTTGTCCGATTCCTGCTTCGTCTGGAAGCGTGAGAGCGCACCGACCGTGACGGGGAAGCCGGAGTAGCGTTCGGCGAAGGTCTCGAAGTGTTGTTGGACGAGCAGCGTCGTGGGTACGAGCACGGCGACCTGCTTGCCCTCCTGGATCGCCTTGAACGCGGCGCGGACCGCGATCTCGGTCTTGCCGTAGCCGACGTCGCCGCAGATGAGTCGGTCCATCGGGACCGATTTCTCCATATCGCCCTTGACCTCGTCGATGGTCGTGAGCTGATCTGCCGTCTCCACGTAGTGGAAGGCGTCTTCGAGTTCGCGCTGCCATGGAGTGTCGGGGCCGTAGGTGTGGCCGACCGTGGCCTGACGCGCGGAGTAGAGGCGGACGAGTTCGCCTGCGATCTCCTTGACCGCCTTCCTGGCCTTGGCCTTCGTCGTCTGCCAATCGGCCCCGCCCATCTTGTTCAGGCTCGGGGCCTCCCCGCCGACGTAGCGGCTGACCTGGTCGAGGGCGTCGCTGGGCACGTACAGGCGATCGCCGGGCTGGCCGCGTTTGGCCGGGGCGTATTCGACGATGAGGTATTCGCGTGTGTGCTTGTTCGGGCCCTTGCCCGTGGTCCGCTGCGTCATTTCGACGAACTTGCCCACACCGTGCTGATCGTGGACGACGAAGTCCCCGGGGGTCAGGTTGAGCGGATCCACCTGGTTGCGTCTGCGTCGGGTGGGCAGACGGCGCATGTCCCGCGTCGAGGTGGCCGCGGCCCGTCCGAGCACATCGGCCTCGGTGAGCACGGCCAGTCTGAGGTCGTCGAAGACGAAGCCTCCGAAGGGTGCGGCCGTGGTCACCGTCACCACCGCCTCGGCGAGGTCACTCGGGTCGTCGATGAACGTCGCGGGGACTCCGGCCTCGGAGAACACCTCAACCATGCGCTGCCCCGGGCCCTGGCCCTCGGTGAGCACGAGAATGCGCCACTTGTCGTGGATGAGCCCCTTGACGTCGGCGAGGATCGCCTCCACATCACCGGCATATCCCCGAGGTGCGCGGGCCGGAACGGAGAAGAGATTGTCCGCGGGAGAGACGAGCTCCTCGTCCGTGGAGAAGCCGCCGAGCTCCCACCAGGCCAGCCCGATGAGGCGAGCGCCCTCTTCCATCTCCTCCATGGTCCGGAAGGTGGCTGCCGACAGATCGATCGGTGCCTCGCCGCCGCCGGCAGCCCCGGCCCATGCGGCTTCGAGGAACTCGTTCGTCGTCACCACGAGATCGGCGGCTCGGGCCTGCACACGCTCGGGTTCGGTGATGATGATCTTCGTGGACTCCGGCAGCAGCGCGATGATCGGCTCCATGCCTTCGGCCAGCACGGCCGACAGCGACTCCATTCCTTCGACGGCGACTCCCCCGGCGATCTTGTCGAGCATGTCGGATGCGTCCGGCAGAGTCTGTGACAGTGCTGCGGCCCGTTCCCGGACGGAGTCGGTGAGGAGGAGTTCGCGGCAGGGCGGGGCCGTCAGGCGCAGGGGCGCGGCGTCGGCCTCGGTGGGGATGGATCTCTGGTCGCTGACGGAGAACTCGCGGATCTCGTCGACCTCGTCGCCGAAGAACTCGATGCGCAGGGCTCGCTCTGCGGTCGGCGGGAAGATGTCGACGATGCCGCCGCGGACGGCGAACTCACCTCGGTGGGAGACCATGTCCACACGTGAGTACGCGAGCTCCGTCAATCTCTGGGACAGCTGCTCGATCTCGTACTCGTCACCGACGCCCAATTCCACGGGCCGGATGTCGCCGAGGCCTTTGACCAACGGCTGGAGGAAGGCTCGGACCGGCGTGATGATGAAGGTCAGGTGCCGCTCGGGGCTCGGGTGGGCCAGGCGGTGCAGAACCTGCAGACGCTGTCCGACCGTGTCGGACCGGGGTGAGAGCTTTTCGTGAGGGAGGGTCTCCCAGCTGGGGAAGATCGCAATCGAGTCCTCGGGAACCCAGTCCGCAAGTGACCGTGCCAGGTCTTCGGCCTCACGCGTGGTGGCCGTGACGATCAATTGCGGCGCCGAGGTGGATGTGTCCTGACCGGCGGACACGAGCGTCCGTCGCAGGATCGACGGCCACAGACCTCGGATCGCATCGATCGTCCCACCCGTTGTCGCCGAGTCGTTGAACGCTTCGACGAGGTCGGTGATGGTCGAGTTCTGGCGTGTGAGATCGAGTCCGTTGAGCACCATGCAATTCTAGGCCACGCACCCGACACGGGAAACGGCGGCGATTGTGATCCTCCTTCCTCCGCAATCCCCGCACGATCGTGTGAAGATAAGTACATGTCCTACCGCACCCTCATCGCTTCCGCTGCGGTCGCAGCGCTGCTCCTGTCCGGATGCACCGCCGGCGAAGAAGTCCCCCAAGCCGAGCGCTGGGATTTCCACAGCAGGCCGGAACTGGACCCGCCGAGGATCGACATCGACGTCACCACGCAGCCGCCCGAGGAGGAGAAGGATCTCAAGACGTTCCTCGGTCCGAAGGGGCAGACCGCCGATGACGACGAATCCTGGGTCGGCGGGCTCATCCTCGATTCGGCGGGGGAACCGGTCTGGATCCGCCAGGGCGCGGGCCAGGTGTGGGACCTGCGCGTCCAGGAGTACCAGAACGAGCCGGTCCTCACCTGGTGGGAGGGGCTGGCCGAGACGCCGCACACGGCCGGTGAGGTCGTGATGCTCGACGACAGCTACAACGAGATCGCGCGGGTCGGCATGGGCGGGGATCTGGCCCACAAGACCGCCGACCTGCACGAGACGACGATCACCGATGACGGCACGATGTTCCTCCTCTCCTACATCAAGTCCCCGACGGACCTCACCTCGGTCGGAGGCCCGAAGGACGGCTGGGTCTGGGAGGGAGTGGTCCAGGAGGTCGACATCGACTCCGGTGAGCCGGTCTTCGAATGGCGCACGCTGGAGGACGTGCCCGTCGATCAGACGGAGTCGACGATCAAGGACGGTGAGGGCACCGAGGACGTTCCGTTCGACTACATCCACCTCAATTCCGTGTCCGAGGACGATGACGGCGATTCTCTCCTCGTCTCGGCCCGCAACACGCACGCCGTCTATCAGCTCGATCGCGAGAGCACCGATCTCAACTGGGTGCTCGGCGGTTCGGCCAGTGACTTCGAGATGGGCGAAGGCGCAGCCTTCGCCTGGCAGCATGATGCTCTGCGCAGTGACGACGGTACGCTCACGCTCTTCGACAATCATGCCGCACCCCGCCTCGGCGACTCCCGTGGGCTGCGACTCGACCTCGATGAGAAGACGATGACCGCCGAGGTGGTCACCGAGTATCCGGCCCCCGACGATCGTTCCTCGGGCAGCCAGGGCAATATGCAGGAGCTCGACAACGGCAATGTGTTCATCGGCTGGGGATCGGAGCCCTACTATTCTGAGTTCGCCAAGAACGGCGACCTCCTCTACGACGCGACGTTCACGGGCGGTTCGAACTACCGGGCGTACCGATTCGACTGGGAAGCGACCCCTTCGGCGCCTCCGACGGCGACGAAGTCCGAACCCGGTGAGGGCGTCACCCGTGTGCACATGAGCTGGAACGGTGCCACCGAGGTCGCGTCCTGGCGGATCCTCAGCGGAGACAGTGAAGAGCAGCTCGAGGAGACCGCCGTCGTCGATCGCACGGGATTCGAGACCTCGGCCGACATCGAGCCGGCCGGGTCCCAGATCATCGTCGAAGCCCTCGACGAGTCCGGACACAGGATCGGCAGCACCAGAGTGAGCTGACCGTTCGCAGGTATCGGGACTGTAACGGGATTAACGGAACAGTCACGATTGCCCGACAGGCCCGGTTTTTCGGCGTTCTCCAAGCTTCATCACCGACAATTGAGACATGAATTCCGACCAGTCCCCTCGTTTCTCCGCCGAAGAGTCCCAGTTCCTGTTCGGCACCGAATCTTCCACTTCCGATTCGTCCAGGTCAGGCGGCCACCCAACCGCAGGAGCGCCGAAGGTGGCCAATTTGCGCACCACCGTCAGCCGTGAGCATCGGCTCTCGCGATTCGTCCCCGTCATCGTGCTGCTGGCGATCATGTGGGTCGTCGAGATCGTCGATGCGGTCCTGCCGGCCGATCTCGACGCGTTCAGTCTGCAGTCGTGGAATCCGGCCTCGCTCTACGGGCTGATCACGTCGCCCTTGCTGCATTCCGGCTTCGGCCATCTCACCGCCAACACATTCCCGTTCCTCATCCTCGGCCTCTTCATCGCCGTCGAGGGAGCTCGCCGATTCTGGCTGGTCACCGCCATCACTGCCGTGGTGTCGGGGCTCGGTGCCTGGCTGACGACGTTGCCGGTCGGTCAGCACGTCGTCGGTGCGTCCGGCATCGTGTTCGGCTTCTTCGGCTACCTGGCCGTGCGGACCTGGTTCACCGACGATGTGCTCCGCAAGATCCTCTACTTCGCCATCGGACTCGTCGTCTTCGTCATCTATGGTGCTTCGATGGTGTTCGGGATGCTGCCCCAGGCCAATGGGATCTCCTGGCAGGGGCACCTGTTCGGCTTCGCCGGCGGCGTCTTCGCCGCCTGGCTCATCCACCGCCGCCGTCAGGGCCGCGCCGATAAGAAGTGACTGCCGCTCTCACCTCGAGTGGTAGGTCAGCTGCACGCGTTCGAGTCCTTCGATGATGCGCATCTCAACTGCATCCGCGATGTCGGAGATGAACATCGGCAGGGCCGCCCGTTCGACCTTGGAGAAGGGTTTGAGGACGTAGTCGGCGGTGTCCTGAGGTCCCGGGGGTCTGCCCACACCCGCACGGATGCGAGTGTAGTCCTTCGTCCCCAGGACCGAGGTCATCGACCGCAGTCCGTTGTGCCCGCCTTCGCCGCCGCCGATCTTCGCCTTGATCGTGTCGAAGGGAATGTCGACATCGTCGTGGACGGCGACGATCCGTGCGGTGTCGATAGAGTAGAAGTCAGCGAGCTGCCGGACCGGTCCGCCGGATTCGTTCATGTATCCGGTAGAGGTCGCGAGCACCACTCGAGGGCCCGGCAGGCCGGGGGTCGCACCCGTCGGCAGCCGGGCGGTGCCGACATTGCAGCGCAGCTTCGTGCGGGTGAGCTTCACCCCGATGCGCTGTGTGAGTTCGTCGATGACCATCTGCCCGATGTTGTGGCGGGTCGATTCGTATTTGGGACCCGGATTGCCCAGGCCGAAGACCAGCCACGCTTCGTTCGTCATCGTCGTCCCTCTCGTGTCTCTTCGTGCCCGATCCGGAACGAATTCGGTGGGTCGCCTGTCCGACGACCCACCGAATTCAGACTTCAGTCTGCGCCCTGCAGCAGGGCGCAGGTGAGGTCACTCGTCCTCGGACTTCTCCTCTTCTGCGGCCTCGGTCGACTCGGCTTCGGTCTCCTCGGTCTCCTCGGCGTCCGACTCGGTGTCCATCTCGGCCTCTTCCGAGACGTTGACGATGAGGAGTTCCGGATCCGCGGCGAGTTCGACGCCCGAGGGCAGTTCGACCTGTCCGGCCAGGACGTGCTCGCCCGCGGGTCGCCCGTCGACCGTGACCTCAATGAGCTCCGGCAGCTTGGTGGCGTCGGCGCTGATGAGGATGGTCGACTCCTCCTGCTGCACCATGGTGCCGGGAGCGGATTCGCCGATGATGTGGACGGGCACGTCGACCTCGATCTTCTCACCGCGCTTGACGATGATGAGGTCGAGGTGCTCGATTTCACGGGTGACGACGTCGGTCTGCACGTCGCGGGCGATCGCGAGAACGTTCTTGGCACCGTCGGTGCTTTCGATCTCGAAGAGCGCGTTGGCGTGCTTGAGGGCCATCATGGTGGCGTGGCCTTCGAGCGAGATGTGGACCGGGTCTCCCCCGTGTCCGTAGACGACGGCGGGAATGCGTCCCGCGCGGCGGGTGCGGCGGGCAGCGCCCTTGCCGAATTCATTGCGAGGTTCGGCGATGAGTTTGAAGTCAGCCATTTTCTCTCCTTCGTGGTGTCCCAATCTTCAAGCACCACGGCGAAACAGCCTGAGACCGCACTGCTGACACCCGCCCGGACGGGCCGGTCAGCGCTGTGGGTCAGGACCGCGTCGATAACGGAAACATCATGTTTCCCTCGCCGAGGCAACCCGTTCAGTTTAAAGCACCGTCGTCTGCGACACCAAGTCGGACCATCACCGCTTCGGCACAGGCGTCGATGCCGGCCTCGGAGAGCACGATGTCGAAGTGGTTGGTCCCAGGCACGTCGACGACGTCCATCGCCTCCCAGCGCTGACGGTAGGAGTCCACGAGGTCCGGCGGGTAGAGCCCGGGCTCTGAGGCGACGAGGTCGCGTTCGGCGACGAGGAACGTCACCTCGGACTGACGTCGCCGGCTGCCCATGACCTGGGCGAGAGAGCTCTGATAGGCGTCCCCGGTGTACATGTCCGCGGCATCGGCCTGCATCGCCTCGATGGAGGTCGAGGGCTGGAAGCTGTGGTCGTCCTTGGCCGCGAGGTCATAGACGAAGCTCTCCGCGGCCACCGTGTCGAGTCCGTCGACGAAGGCCGGGTGTGCGGCGAAGAACGCGAGGTATTCCTCGACCGAGCCGAAGGACATCGAGAGTCGATCAGCCGCGGGCCCGAGCACCGCGGCGATGAGGTCGTCGGTGTCGAGATCGCGGTCGTTGAGGTCATCGGGTGCCTCGGCGTCATCCTCGCCCTCGGTGTCGGGCACAGGCAGCGGGAGTCCCCCGTCGATGAGGACGGGGCCACGGAAACGATCGGCCACCTCGGCGCCGGGCTCCGCTCCCGCACCGAGGCCGGCCAGGGTCATGGCGACGAATCCGCCCATGGAATGGCCGACCAGGGTCACAGGCCCCGGCTCGGCGAAGGCGTTGATGGCGGTGAGGACGTCTTCGGCATGGGCCCTCATCCCGAACGGCGGTCCCAGCAGACGCGAGTCAGCCCGTCCTCGCAAGTCGGGGCCGATGATGCGCACCCCCGGCAGAGCGGACACCAAGCCGGCGAAGAACAGATGGTTCGAGGTGATGCCGTGGATGACGCACACCGTGGGGACGCGACCCGGCCCGTAGGCTACGGGCTCCCAGACACCGACGGACAGTTCGCCACCGGAGACGCTGACCCGGTACCGGTTGTAATCGTGGGACGACATCGTCACGGTTCCCTTCACTCGATTGTCTCCAGTGTAGAGCGTCGATGGCATCCCCTGCTGCAGCCGGACCAGAACGAACCCCGGGCCGAAGGATCGGCTCGGGGTTCGCAAACGCTCAGGCAGCGGCCTCAGACCTCGAAGAGGCTGGTGACCGATCCGTCCTCGAAGACTTCGTGCACGGCGCGGGCGATGAGCGGCGCGATCGAGAGCACGGTGAGCTTGTCGAACATCTTGTCCTCGGTCAGCGGCAGCGTGTTCGTCACGATGACTTCCTGTGCCACGGAATTCGACAGGCGCTCGACAGCCGGTCCGGAGAAGACTGCGTGCGTCGAGACGACGATGACGCCGGTGGCGCCGGCGGCCATGCAGGCGTCGGCGGCCTGGACGATGGTCCCGCCGGTGTCGATCATGTCGTCGACCAGGACGCAGGTCCGCCCCTCGACCTCACCGACGACGCGGTTGGCCTTGGTCTCGTTCGGACGTGTGATGTCGCGAGTCTTGTGGATGAATGCCAGCGGCACTCCGCCCAGGGAGTTGGACCAGTTCTCGGCGACCTTGATCCGGCCCGCGTCGGGTGAGACCACGGCGAGGTCACCGGGGTACTTGTCCTTGACGTAGCCGGCGAGGATCGGCATCGCGAGGAGGTGATCGACCGGCCCGTCGAAGTAGCCCTGGATCTGCGCGGTGTGCAGGTCCACGGTGATGATGCGGTCGGCACCGGCGGTCTTGTACAGATCGGCCATGAGGCGGGCCGAGATGGGTTCGCGCCCGCGGTGCTTCTTGTCCTGTCGGGCGTAGGGGAAGAACGGTGCGATGACCGTGATCCGCTTGGCCGATGCACGCTTGAGCGCGTCGACCATGATGAGCTGTTCCATCAGCCATTCGTTGATGGGTGCACTGTGGGACTGCAGGACGAAGACGTCACAGCCGCGGACCGATTCGGAGAACCGGACGTAGATCTCTCCATTGGCAAAGTTGTAAATGTCGGTGGGGAGAAGTTCCGTCCCCAGGTTCTCAGCGACTTGCTCAGCAAGCTCATTGTTCGCGCGCCCGCTGACCAGGACGAGCTTCTTCTCGCTCGCCGTCGTAATTTCATTCACTTGCCGGTTCCCCTTCAGATGCGGCCTCGGCCGCCTGCGCTGCAGACGTGCCGGGGCGGTTGCTGACGACCCAGCCCTCCAGGTTACGCTGTGGCGCCACGGTCATGGCAAGCGCTCCCGCAGGGACATCTTTGCGCACCGTTGTGCTCGCACCGGAGTAAGCGCCGTCGCCTACCGTGACAGGGGCGACGTACATATTGTCCGAGCCCATGCGTGCGTGCTTTCCGACGACGGTGCGGTGCTTGCTGACACCGTCGTAGTTGACGAAGACCGATGCGGCACCGATGTTGGAGCCTTCACCGATCTCGGCATCGCCGACGTAGGACAGATGCGGAACCTTCGCACCCTGACCGATGTCCGCGTTCTTCGTCTCCACGAAGGTGCCGATCTTCCCGTCCTCGCCGAGGTGGGTCCCGGGTCGCAGGTAGGCGAACGGTCCGACCGTGGCCGCGGCTCCGACGACGGCGAGTTCCGAATGGGTGCGCACGACCTGTGCCTCGGCACCGACGACGGTGTCCTTCAGGGTCGAGTCGGGACCGACGACGGCACCGGTGTGGATGTCGGTGGCGCCGAGCAGCTGGACGCCGGGGAGGATCGTGACGTCCTCGCCCAGGGCGACGTCGACGTCGATCCAGGTGGTGTCGGGATCGATGATGCTCACCCCAGAGCGCATCCACTTCTCGCAGAGGCGGCGGTTGAGCTCCTTGCCGAGGTTCGCCAGCTGCACACGATCGTTGGCGCCCTCGACCTGCCACAGGTCGTGGGTGGCGGTGGCCGCAACGGACCCTCCGGCCTCGCGGGAGGACCCGATCACATCGGTCAGGTACTTCTCGCCCTGAGAATTGTCGGTCGTCAGCGCGGCCAGACCGGTCTTGAGCGCCGAGGCGTCGAAGGCGTAGATGCCGGAGTTGATCTCCCGGATGCTGCGCTGATCGTCGCTCGCATCCTTCTGCTCGACGATGCGCAGCAGGGCACCGGAGGCGTCGCGGACGATGCGACCGTACCCGGCGGGATCGTCCACCTCGGCGGACAGGACCGTGACGGCATTGTGTGAGGACTCGTGGACCTCGACGAGACTGTTGATGGTCTCAGCGGTCAGCAGCGGCACATCGCCGTAGGTCACGACCACTGTGCCGGTCAGGTCCTCGGGCAGCTGGGTGAGTGCGCATTCGGTGGCACGGCCGGTGCCGGGGACCTCGTCCTGATCGGCGATGAGCACCGTCTGCGCCGAGTCGATCGGCAGCGAGTCGAGGTGGGCGACGAGCTGATCACGCTCATGTCGGACAACGACGACGAGGTGTTCGGGGGTAGTGCCTGCCGCCGCCGTGATCGAGTGGTGGAGCAGGGACCGGCCGCCGATCGGATGCAGAACCTTCGGAAGCGTCGATTTCATTCGGGTTCCCTGGCCAGCGGCCAGAACGATGACGGCGGTTGGTCGGGTCTGCGACATCTGTTGAATCCTTCGCAAGTCGGATTGGGCCAGCTCCGCCCATAGGATTCGAACCTATACCACACGGCTCCAAAGGCCGGCGTGCTGCCATTACACCAGGGCGGAACAGCGTGCGCCTGTAGTGGGCCCGCGCTCACGAGACACCATCATGCCACTAGGATGAACCGTATGGAAATTCTTCGCGAGATTCTGGTGGCACTGCATCTTATCGGAATGGCGATCATCGTCGGCGGATACTTCTCTCTCATCCGCACTCCCAAGGTCGCTCCCGGCATGCTGCACGGCTCCTATCTCCAGCTCATCACCGGGCTTCTCCTGCTCGCCATCGCCGAGTTGGGTGACGGCGAAGTCAACCATATGAAGATGGGCATCAAACTGGTCATTGCGATTCTCGTCACCATATTCGCTTTCCTCGGCAACAAGAAGCAGAAGGCTTTCGCCGCGTCGACCGCCGGCGGGGCTGTCGGCGACGGCGGTGTGGCCGCTCGAGCTGCCGGCGACGGCGGTGTGGCCGCTCGAGCTGTCGGCGACGGCGGTGTGGCCGCTCGAGCTGCCGGCGACGGCGGTGTGGCCGCTCGAGCTGTCGGCGACGGCGGTGTGGCCACGAAGGTCAAGAGCCCCTCGGCGACGATGGCGCATCTGGTCTTCGCCGGCGCAATCATCAACGTGCTGGTGGCCGTCTTCGTCCACTGATCTTCACCTCTCAGCATTGACTGAGACCCTCAGCAACCTTCCGGGCGCTGGGCAACCTTTAGAGGGGTTGCTCAGCGCCCGGAAGGTTGCTGAGGCGGGTCCGTCCCGCTCATACCGGCGGTTGCGGAGCCCTTTCTCTACCCCAAGTGCTCTCCTTTTCCCTGCGTCAGTGCCTGACGGTATCGTTGATCCGGACATGACTGCTGCAGCTGAAAACATCGAAGAAGCCACTCAGGGAGCCGACTCACGGACGGCCGAACTCCTCACCGGACTCAATCCGCGACAGCGAGAGGCGGTGGCCCACACGGGCTCACCGCTGCTGATCGTGGCAGGTGCCGGTTCTGGGAAGACGACTGTCCTGACCAGGCGCATCGCATATGCGTTGGCCACCGGTCGCGCCCACCCCGGTGAGGTCCTGGCGATCACGTTCACGAACAAGGCGGCCAAGGAGATGGCCGAGCGTGTCAGCTCCATCGTCGGCCCGGCCTCGCGTTCTATGTGGGTCTCGACGTTCCACTCCTCGTGTGTGAGGATCCTCCGTCGCGAGGCGAAGGTGCTGGGCATGAAGTCGAACTTCACCATCTATGACGCCCAGGATGCTCAACGGCTCGTGTCCCAGATCCTCAAAGAACTCGGCTTCGACACGAAGAAGTACACACCGCGGTCGGTGCTGCATCGGATCTCCAGCCTCAAGAACGACCTCCAGACCCCCGATGACTTCTCCCCACGGCCGAACAATCCCGCCGATGAGGTTCTCGCCGACGTGTTCCAGCGCTACACCACGCGCCTGCGCCTGGCCAATGCCTTCGATTTCGACGACCTCATCGCTGAGACCGTTCACCTCTTCGGGGCCTTCCCCGAGGTGGCCGATTCCTACCGCCGGCGCTTCCGGCATATCCTCGTCGACGAGTACCAGGATACGAACCCAGCGCAGTATGCACTGATCAAATCCCTGGCCGGAGATGGTGCGGGCGGTGCCACGGGGGCCGAGCTGACCGTCGTCGGCGACGCTGACCAGTCGATCTACGCCTTCCGCGGGGCGACGGTGCGCAACATCGTCGAGTTCGAGAAGGACTTCCCCGATGCGGAGACGATTCTGCTGGAGCAGAACTATCGCTCGACGCAGAACATCCTCGATGCTGCCAATTCGGTGATCGCGAACAACCAGGACCGCAGGGACAAGAAGCTGTGGACGTCCGAGGGCAGCGGCGAACCCATCGTCGGGTGGGTGGCCGAGAACGAACAGTCGGAGGCCCGCTTCATCGTCGACCGTGTCGATGAGCTCATCGACAATGAAGAATTCACATATGGCGACTTCGCCGTCTTCTACCGCACCAATGCGCAGTCCCGTGCAATCGAGGATGCGCTCGTGCGCTCGGGCATCCCGTACAAGGTCGTCGGGGGCACCCGCTTCTACGAACGCAAGGAGATCAAGGACGCCCTCGCCTACCTGCGTGTGGTGGCCAACCCCGACGACGATGTGAATCTGCGTCGCATCCTCAACGTCCCCAAACGGTCCATCGGTGATCGCACCGAGGGCATCATCGCGGACTTCGCCGATCGTGAAGGAGTCAGCTTCTACACAGCGCTGGGACGTCTCGATGAGATCGACCATCTGTCATCGCGGGCGCTGACTGCCGTGTCCAAGTTCTACGACCTCATGCGCGATCTGGCGGCCACCGCCGAGGCGGCACCGCTGTCACGGGTCATCGAGGCGATCCTCGAGCAGAGCGGATATCTCGAGTCACTGCAGAAGAGCACCGACCCCCAGGACGAATCGCGTGTCGACAATCTCGCCGAGCTGGTGGCCGTTGCCGAAGATTTCGTCGCCACTCAGGCATTGGCTGTCGCCGACGACGAAGACACCGACGATGCGGGCACCGACGATGCAGCAGTCGGCGACGCAGTGACCGGCGATGATAAAGACACCGTCGGTGCAGACGCTGTCCCCCACTCCCCCGATGCAATTGCGAATCCGGACAGCGCAGGTGAAAACTCTGCCAAAGGCGCTGCAGCAGGCACGGCCGTAAGCGCTCCGGAAGGCACTGCTGAAGGCGCTGCCGATGAGGAGAATCCGGAGTCGTCCGCGTCCGGACAGGCGTCGATCGCGGCGTTCCTCGAGCAGGTGGCGCTGGCGTCCGACACGGACCAGATTCCCGATGCCGAGCTCGGCCAGGTCACCCTCATGACTCTGCACACGGCGAAGGGTTTGGAGTTCCCCGTTGTCTTCCTCACCGGGCTCGAGGACGGAGGCTTCCCCCATGCCCGCTCCTTCGAGAATCCCCATGAGCTCTCCGAGGAGCGCCGCCTGGCCTACGTCGGACTGACTCGCGCCCGGCAGCGCCTGATCGTCTCGCGGGCAGAGACCCGCAGCATGTGGGGACAGCCGCAGTACAACCCGCCGAGCAGATTCCTGTCCGAGATCCCCGAGAACCTCATCGACTGGGAGAACACCGGCACGTTCTCATCGAGCATGAGCGGCGGATATTCCTCGTCCGGCTTCGGTGGCGGAGGCTTCGGCGGCGGCTATAGCGGCAGTTCCGCGGACGCGCGCGGCGGGCGGACTTCCGGAGGCTCGTCTCGCTCACGCTCCGGGTCGGCGAATTCCTCGTCACCGGTGGCCGGGTTCCCGAACCGGATTCGACCCAACCGTGAGGTCATCAGCGTGTCGGTGGGTGAGAAGGTCTCGCATGAGTCCTTCGGTCTCGGAACCGTGACCGAGGTCAATGGTGTCGGGGACAAGACCGTCGCCGTCGTCGACTTCGGGTCTCTGGGCACGAAGCGCCTCCTGCTCCGCTATGCCCCCATCGAGAAGCTCGGCTGAGGTTCGACTGTCGCATGTAATGGCTGCATCGCCTCCTCCGGGTGTAGCTGCATCGCCTCCTCCACGTGTACCGGCCACTGCGCGGGCGCGCGTACCTGCCCATCCGCACCGGTGCACGGGCAAGAACCGGCGCACGGGCATAGAAGAAGCGCCGAGGTGAACGTAAATCACCTCGGCGCTTTCCCATGCCGGACGCGGCTATGGGCTAAAGATCATTCGTTGCCAAGCTTGTCGTCGGCTCCGTCGCGACCCTGGTTGATCTGGTCTTCGAACTTGCCGCCGGTCTTGTCGTTGGCAAAGTCAGCAGCCTTGTCCAGACCCTGATCGCTGACCTCTTCACCCTTTTCGCTATTCATGGCGTCCTTGGCTTTGTTTGTAAGATCGTCGAGTCCCATGCTGTCTCCTTTCGCTGGAAAAGGTTCTTCCGAACCTTCTGACACCATCCACCCTGCCACTCATTCCACTCTGGTGAAACCGAAGCCATTCGTTTCTCAGGGAATGCACAAACTGACGGTTACCATCCAGTCGGTAACTTCAGCGGGATTGCGGAACGACGAACGCCGATGCCACGAGAACCAGAGCAAAAATCAGTCCGGTGGCGATGTCGACGGTCTTCGACCGGTTCGTCCAGACCTCGTCCCATGGCGGCGGCATCGCACGCACCATCGCCAGTCCGGCCGGAACGACCGCCAGGACGATGGCGCCGAGTCGGAAGTCGACGATGGAGCAGGCTCCGCCGATGATGACGCCCAGCAGACACCCCAAGAGCCCCCAGTCGCGCGGGACGGGGTTCGAGTAGCGCCGTTTCCAGTAGATCCAGCGCTTGGCGATCGGTCCTCTCCCGCGCCTGGCATGGCGTGGATAGACCTTCCGCTTCTCAGTGGAAGAAATGGCGGCTCCCCGTCAGATACATGGTGATCCCAGCTTCCTCTGCCGCCGCGGCGACCTCCTCGTCCCGGATGGAACCCCCCGGCTGCACAACCGCGCTGACTCCCGCGTCGAGGAGGATCTGGAGCCCGTCGGCGAAGGGGAAGAACGCGTCAGAGGCGGCCACGGAACCAGGGGCTCTCTGCTCGCCGGCACGTTCGACGGCCAGTTTCGCGGAGTCGACACGGTTGACCTGGCCCATTCCCACACCGACGGAGGCACCGTCCTTGGCCAGGAGGATGGCGTTGGACTTCACCGCACGGCATGCCTTCCACGCGAATTCCAGGTCCGCGAGAGTCTCGGCCGATACTGCCGGGCCTGCGGCCAGGGTCCAGTTCTCGGAGACGTCGCCGTCGGCCTGGAACACGTCGCGGTCCTGGACGAGGAAGCCACCGGTGATCGGTTTGATCTCTGAGTCGGCGAAGTCGACTTCGCCGAGTTCGAGCAGACGCAGGTTCTTCTTGCCCGACAGAAGCTCGAGCGCCTCGGCAGAGAACGACGGTGCGGCCAGGCACTCGGTGAAGATCGGTTTGATCGAGGCGGCCAGTTCGACATCGACCTCACGATTCGTCGCGATGACACCGCCGTAGGCGGACAGAGAGTCGCATTCGTGCGCGGCCCTGTGCGCAGCGGCGGCGGTGTCGGCGACGGCGATGCCGCACGGATTGGCGTGTTTGACGATCGCGACCGCAGGACGGTCGAAGTCGAAGGCCGCACGGATCGCGGCATCGGTGTCGGTGTAGTTGTTGTACGACATCGCCTTGCCGCCCAGCAGCTTCGCACCGGCGATGCCGCGGGTGCCGTCGGAGTAGACCGCTGCCGCCTGGTGCGGGTTCTCGCCGTAGCGCAGATCGGTCAGCTTCTCCCCGCTCACTCCGGCGAATGCGGGCTGCATGGTCACCGACGCCTCGTCGACCCCGGAGTCGGCGGTCCCGGCGGTCAGCTCTGCGGCGAACCAGGATGCCACGGCCGTGTCGTATGCGGCGGTGTGGGCGAAGGCGCGGGCGGCGAAGCCTCGCCTGGCGTCGATGTCGAAGCCCTGACCCTGAGCAGCCTCGATGACGGCCGAGTAGTCGTGGGGGTCGGTGATGACGGAGACCGTCGGGTGGTTCTTCGCCGCTGCCCGCACCATGGAGGGCCCGCCGATGTCGATCTGCTCGACACAGTCGTCGAAGCTCGCCCCGCCGGCCACGGTGTCGGCGAAGGGGTAGAGGTTGACGATGACGAGGTCGAACGGCGCGATCTCGAGTTCGTCGAGCTGACTCATGTGATCCGGCTTGCGCGAATCGGCAAGGATACCGGCGTGGACCCGCGGGTGCAGGGTCTTGACTCGACCTTCGAGGCATTCGGGGAACCCGGTCAGCTCTTCGACCTTGGTGACTTCAGCGCCCGCCTCGGCGATCTTCGCCGCTGTCGAACCGGTGGACACGATCTGGACGCCGGCAGCTTGCAGTCCGCGAGCCAGATCCTCCAATCCGGTTTTGTCGTAGACGCTGATGAGCGCTCTCTTGATCGCGCGGGTTCCTGTCACAGGTGCTCCTTGAAGGTTCGGTTGCCGATTCGTGGGTTGGTCAGTGGGCAGGTTCTCAGCTCGACGCCGCCGAGGTGGCATATCCGCTGACATGCCGACCGTCGATGACCAGGTCATGGTGGGCGAGGTGGTCGAGGAGGCGGACGAGTTCGATCCGTTCCTGGACCTTGATGCGTTCATGCACGGTGTCCTCGGTGTCCTCGTCTCCGATGGGGATCGCGAACTGGGCGATGATCGGGCCGGTGTCGACTCCCGCATCGACGATGTGGATGGTGCCTCCGGTGACGCGCACGCCGTGGGCCAGCGCGTCACGGACCCCGTGAGCTCCGGGGAAGGCCGGCAGCAGGGCAGGGTGAGTGTTGATGATGCGATCGTCGAAGGCTGCGACGAAAGCGGGTCCGAGGATCCGCATGAATCCGGCCGAGATCACCCAGTCGGGAGACAGTGCGGCGACCGCGTCGCGCAGCCGCATGTTCCAGTCCTCACGGCTCGGGCAGTCCTTGGGCCGCACGACGAAGGTGGGAATCGAACGCTCCTCCGCCCGGGCGATGACGCCCGCCGTCTGTGAGTCTGAGCCGACTCCCACGATCTCGACTCCGCGATCTGCATCGGCGAATGCGTCGATGACTGCCTGTGTGAGAGTACCCGAGCCGGATGCCAGAAGAACGATGCGCACGGTTCCATTCTAACGTTTGATTCATCTGCTGCGGTCACGGCCGTCGAGAATGCGGATTCCGAGTCCCGTCAAGGATTTTGTCAGTGGACTGTGACAAACTATCGGTGTGACGTCACCAAACAACACCGAAGAGAAGAGCCCGCCGACTCCCGAAGAGGAGAGGCAGGCTGCACCCGCCCGCCATGGCCTGATCCTGATTCTGCTGATCCTCGCCTCTGTCCTGACGTTCACGTATCCGCTGCCATTCAAACTTGCGGCGATCGCCTTCGCCGTCGCCGCTGTCGTGTGGTCGATCCGATACATCATCGCCGTGGTCAGGACGAAGCAGAAGCGCAACATGTCGTTGGGCATATTGGGCGGTCTGCTCAGCATCTACCTCATCTTCTCGACGCTGTCATCAGTCGTCCTCTGGCCTGTCCAGTCCAAGTATGAGGAATGCGTCCGCGATGCCATCACCCAGCAGGCGCAGCTTTCCTGCACGACCGAGTACCAGACCGGCCTCGGTGACTGGTTCAAGCAGCTGACCGGCCAGGATCTGGATCTGCCGGGCACCAGCTGAGGCGCTGCCCCAGGTTCGACGCAGCGGTTCCGGCTCAATCCTCCGGCGCGCCCGCGCCTCGTTCGTCCGCTGTCCAGCCGAAGGACCGCTCGTCGTCTTCGAGTCCGTCCTCGTCGGCCACTTCCGTCGCCCCGTACTGCATGTCGGAGAGTCGGGTCAGCACCAGGCCCACGAGCAGCCCCAGCCCCAGCCAAGCGGTGACGGCCGCCGCGGCCGTCAGCGCCGAAGGACCGAAGTCGGAGAGGCCGACCGGGCCCATGGCTCCGCGAGCGAATAACGCGAGGATCTGGAGCACGACGAAGACTTTGACCGCGGCGACCCCGAGCCCGGCCCATGAGCCCAGCATGATCTGACGGGCATGGGCACGACCGACGATGACACTGAGGATTCCGAGCAGGACGAGAAGCGCGGGCACGGCAGTCGTCCAGGCCGGGTAGTCTCCGACGAGGAGCTGGAGCACGGGCACGTGCGGAACGGGACCCGGCATCGAATGGAACACCGAACTGGGCCCTTCGGCTCCCACATCCACTCCGATTCCCGCGATCCAGGCCAGCGAAGCGAACAGGATTCCGGGGGCGAACAGAATCTGAATCACGAGCAGGCCCACGCCGGCCGACAGCGGTGAACTGTAGGCCTGCAGCGATTCGGCCAGCTCATTCCATCTGAGTCCGACGCCGGTGGCGATGATCAGGATGGAAAGGATCGCCGATCCCCACAGGAGCCTCTTCACCAGGTGGTCGCCGGCCTCCCAGACCTCGGGGTCCACATCACGCAATCGGGGGATGTCGTCGACACCGCGAACCCAGAGATAGCCCGCCGCCGAGGCGGACAGCAGCATGAGGAGAAGCCGCACGAGACCGTACGGGGTCATGGCCGCCTCACCCAGCAGGAGGGTCAAGGTGACGAGCGGGCCGGCATAGGCGACGACGAAGGTCGCCAGCGCAATGGCGATGGACTTCCACCATCCTTCTTCGTCGCTGTCTGTGAGTCCGGCCTCCTCCTCGGTCATTCCCGCGACGAGACGTTTCGCGCCGGAGGCGAAGAAGAGCCACACACCCAGCGTGATCAGGCTCGGCGCCAGCGAGAAGTCGAAGCCCATCGTCGTCACGTTCAGGCCGTGGACGACTCCCCAGAGTGAGAACGCCCACTCGGGGATGATCGAGTACGGCAGCTGGGAACCCAGGGCGATGAGCCAGAACACGGTGGCGATGACGAACGCCGCGGGGACGACGATGAGATCGATCCGCAGGGCTTCCATCAGCCCCAACAGAACTGGATGGCGGTGCGTGCGAGGGTGGGAAGGAGTGTGCATCTCTTCCATTTTCGCTGACGCCGGGCTCGCTTCCCGGTATTGACCACGCGATTCTCTGCAGTGGGAAGTACAATTGCGCCAGGACAGGCTTGTAGACACGAAGGATGCATCCAGCGATGAGCAACGGGAACGACGAATCGAATTTCCCGCCACCTCCGAGTAACCCTCCCGAGAATGACAGAACGGGATCCGGTTCGGAGACGTCGGCGGATGACAGCACTGATGATTCGGTGGACACGGGCAGCTCCGGCCCGCAGGCCCCTGCCAGCAGTCCCAACCAGCCGCCGCGTCCCGAAGTGCAGCAGGCCAGCTCGACCCCGGCGCCTCACTACAACGACAGCCGGTCCCCCGGGTCACAGAATCAGCAGCCCGGGCCCCAGCAGCAGCCCGGTTCTCAGGGGCAGCAGCCCGGACCATATCCGGGCGCTTCGCCGTACCCGGGCAGTCCTCAACAGCCGGGCGGTCCGCAACAGCCGGGCTCGCAGTACCAGTCGGGATCTGCCCAGAGCGGGCCGTACCAGACCGGTTCCGGCCCCGAAGCGAACCGGACGGGATCGGGCCCCGGTCAGTCCCAGGCGATCCCGCAGCCGGCGCCGGCACCCGGATTCGCCGGCCCCGCCACAACAGCGACCCGCGCCGATGCACGCCCAGAGCGGAAGAAGCGCAGGACGCCTCTCTACATCGCGCTGGGTGCGGTGGCCCTGGTCATCGTGCTCGTCGTCGTAGGATTCCTCGTCGTCAACACGGTGAACAAGAACAACTACGGACCCGACAAGGTCGCCGAAGACTACGTGGCGGCCCTGAGCAAGGGTGACTTCGCGGCCGCCGAGAAGATCGCGCCCTCGCCTCGGCCGGAGGGGACCAATCTTGACCTCCTGTCCAAGGAGTTCACCGATGCGTCCTCTGCGAAGGTCGAGAATGCGAAGGTGGAGTCCTCGGAGATCGATGGCGACAAGGGAACTGTCGTGGTCTCCTATGAGCTCGACGGAACCGAGTACAACGTCGAGCTGTCCGCAAAGAAGGAGGGAAGACAGGACCTGTTCTTCGACAAGTGGTCGCTGACCGGTCCTGCCCTCAACGTGATCTCACTCGACGTCCCGGCCTCTGACGGGCTGAGCATCAACGGCAAGGACTACAAGGCGAAAGCGGGCACCACCTCATTCGCCGTGTATCCGGGCAGTTACGATTTCGAGATCCCCAAGAGCAAATGGGTCAGCGAAGCCTCGGACACGGCGGCGGTGAATTTCCCTCAGGCCTTCGCTCCGGGCGATGAGCCGAGCAATGACGAGGTCGCCCCGACGACGCTCAACCTCGATCTCTCCCCCACGAGCGCATTCCAGAAGGAAGTGCAGAAGCAGGTCGAGGCAGAGCTCAAGAAGTGTTTCGACAACAAGGACATCAAACCCAAATGCAAGTTCATCAAGTTCGACCCCACCGAGATCCCCGTCGGCGGCTCGGATAAGAAGCTCTCCGATCTGGCGAAGAAGGACACCGCCAAGTGGGAGGTCAAGGACATGCCGAAGGTCAAGGCGGACTTCAGCTCGGGTGATACGAACACCGGTTCGTTCTTCACGGACGAGCCGGGCAAGTTCGACTTCACCGTCGAGGGCAAGAAGCAGGGCTCGTCGTACTTCTCCAACGGCAATACACTGTCGGTCTCCGGCAGTGTGAAGATCGACGGGGACAAACTCTCGGTCGAGTTCTTCGACTTCTGATCTCGCCGAGGTGGCTCCCACCTCTGCGTGAGACCGCGGACGGCAAGTGGCGGGGTTCAATTGAACCCCGCCACTTCTGCGTCACTTGGCACGCTGGACCTCAACCCAGCGAGGCACGCACGGGCACAGCGATGTCAGCGTCCTGTTCGAACCAGGAGCCGGCAGCCATCACGAGCTCATCGGCGAAGCGACGCCCCGAGATCTGGGCACCGATGGTCCGGCCGTCCTTCGTGTAGCCTGCCAGGACTGTTCCTGCCGGCTGCTCGGACATGTTGTAGGGCATCGTGAAGCCGATGTGCCCCATCGGTTCGTGGACCTTCGGGTAGGGCATGGGCTGTTCGGCGGGGAATGCCGCGTCGGGTGAGACGGGAGAGATCACCAGGTCGAAGGCCGCAGTGGCCGCGACCGTCCGGCGTCGGATCTCTTGGACGCTGTGGTAGCACTCCATGAGCCTCAGACCCGTCACGTCGGCACCGTCCTGGGCCCACGCCTGGATGTAGGGCAGGATGAGGGCCTGCTCTGCCACGGGCAGTGCCCGCAGGTCGCTCCACGAACGGACCCGCCAGAACAGATCCATGTCGGTCAGCAGCCCGTCGTCGATGAAGGGTGCAACGGTCTCGATCTCGGCCCCGGCGCGGGCGAAGCGTTCGGCCGCGCCGGTGATGGTGGATGTGATCTGCGGATCGACCGGTTCTCCGCATCCGGCATCGAGCTGGATCCCGATCTTCAGGCCCTTCGGGTCGAAGTCACCGGGCGACCTGGACCCCGAGACCGTCTCCGGTTCGTCTCCGGTGATCCGGGGCAGACGTGAGTAGTCGCGGTCATCCGGGGCACAGATGATGTCCATTGCCGCATTGACGTCGGCCATTGTCCGCGCCATGGGCCCCGCGCAGCGGCCCATGTACGGTGCGTCGAGGGGAACCCGGCCGAAGCTGGGTTTGAGGCCGGCCAGTCCCAACCAGGTGCAGGGCAGACGGATCGATCCGCCGATGTCGGACCCGATGTGGATCGGTCCGTAGCCGGCCGCGGCACCGGCACCGGCACCCGCACTCGACCCGCCGGTCGTCAGGCTCGGATCCAGAGGCGAGCGAGTGACGCCGTGCAGCGAGGACACCCCGGAGGAGAGCATGCCCCAGTCCGGCATCGTCGTCGATCCCACGATGACCGCGCCGGCCTCCTCGAGGCGCTCGGTGATCGGGGCGTCGTGGTCCGCCACCGGGACTTCGGCCCAGGCGTGGCCGCTGGGCATCGGCACACCCGTGCGGGCGATGTTCTCCTTGATCGTGACCGGGACCCCGTCCAGAGGGCCCAATGACCGGCCTTCGCGCCAGCGGGCGGCGCTGGCCTCGGCCGCGGCTTGTGAGCGCTCGTCGTCACGGTGATGGAGGGCGTTGATGACGGGCTCGTATTCGTCCATCCTATTCGTGACTGCCGTGAGGGTCGCGAGCGGATCAAAGTCTCCCGAGGCGTAACCCCGGGTCATCGTGTCCGCTGTGTGGTCGGCGAGCGTGTTCTGGCTCAATTGCCGTCCTTTCTGCTGTTGCTTCTTCGTACAGGTCGGCGCGGGACTCAGGTGGCTGAGGCGAGCGCTCCTGCCAGGTTCGGGGTGGCCTCGATGAGGCTGCGGGTGTAATCATCGTGCGGATTCGCGTAGATGTCCTCGGTCGTGCCGGATTCGACGATGCGGCCGTCCTTCATGACGATGACGTCGGAGCACAGGTGCTTGACCACTCCCAGGTCGTGGGAGACGAAGATGAGGGTCAACGCATAGTCGTCGACGAGGTCGGTGAGCAGATTGAGGACCTGGGCCCGCACGGACACGTCGAGGGCCGAGACCGGTTCATCGGCGACGAGGATCTGCGGTCGGGTGACCAGGGCCCGGGCGATCGAGATCCGCTGCCGCTGCCCGCCGGAGAACTGATGCGGGTAGCGTCGCATCGCCGTCGTGTCGAGGTCGACGGCCAACAGCATCTCCTCGACGGCTGCGAGTCGTTCGTCTGGTCCCAGCCCCCGGGCGACGAGTGGTTCGGAGACGATGTCTTCGACCCGCATGCGAGGGTCGAGGGAAGCGAAGGGATCCTGGAAGACGATCTGCAGGTTCTCGCGCAGGGATCGCAGTGCCGCGGAGCTCGCTGCTTCCACCCGGATGTCTCCGACCCTGACGTGACCGGAGGTGGGCCGGTCGAGTCCGGAGAGGATGTTGAGCAGCGTCGATTTCCCCGAGCCCGACTCCCCCACGATGCCCAGGCGCTGCCCGGACGCGACGCTGAAGCCGATGTCGTCGAGCGCGCGGACCGGGGACCTGCGGCGCAGCAGGAGTCCGCGTGAGCCGAAGTGCTTCGAGACCCCCGTGACCTCGATGAGCGGTGACGGCTGCCCGTCGCCCCGCGACCCTCCACCCGATGCAACCGGCAGCTCCCCCGGTGAAGCTGCCGCATCTGCCTCCGCTGAGGCGCCCGACAGTTCCGTCGCCACCACGTCAGCCGGTTCCCGCCCGTCAACGGATTCTTCGACCGGACGATAGGCCTCCTCCGTCGGGTGGTTGGTCTCCTCCGTCGGGCGATCGGCCTCCTCCGTCGGTCCGGAGTAGGCCAGCGCGGTCTTGAGAGTGAAGAGCTTTCCGTGCGCGTCGGTGGCCTCGAGGTCCGAGGAGGCCAACAGACCGCGGGTGTATTCGTGCTGAGGGTCGGTGAAGATCTCTTCCACCCTGCCGGTCTCGACGATGCGGCCCGCGTACATGACGACGACGCGGTCACAGACGCCTGCGACGACGGCCAGGTCATGGGTGATGAACAGCAGGCCTGCCTGAACTGCGGCGACACGTTCAGCGATGAGATCGAGCATGTGCTTCTGCACCGTCACGTCCAGCGCTGTGGTCGGTTCGTCGCAGATGAGCAGCCGCGGTGAGTTCGCCAGGGCGATGGCCAACATCACGCGCTGCCGTTGGCCGCCCGACATCTGGTGCGGGTACGCGTAGCGGGCACTGCCCGGATCGGGCATGTGCACGCTTGTGAGCAGTTCGAGGACCCTGCCGGGGATGTCCCCGCGGGGCACACTGCCATGGATGCGCAGCACCTCGGCGATCTGCTCACCGATGCGCATGAGCGGGTTGAGTGCGCTCATCGGCTCCTGGAACACCATCGAGACGAGGTCCGAGCGCATCCGCGCCAGTGACTTCTCCTTCGCGCTGAGGATGTCGCCGTCGAAACCCTGCAGCGACACGCTGCCCTCGGCTCGCAGCTCATCGGGTAGCAGACCCATCACCGACTGCGCGGTCAGGGACTTGCCCGACCCCGATTCGCCGATGAGCCCGACCCGTTCGCCGGCGGCCAGACTCAGTGATACATCGCTGAGAACGGGGACTGTCGCGCCGGTGGGGGTGATGGTGAGGTCACGGACCTCGAGCAGGTTCTCAGCCATTGTCGCGGGCCTCCATCTTCGGGTCGAATCGGTCGCGGAGACCGTCGCCCAAGAGGTTGAATCCGAGCACGGCGAGGGCGATGAACAGGCCCGGCCACAGGGCGAGCTCGGGCTGGGTGGACAGGAACTGCTGGGACTCCTGCAGCATCCGGCCCCAGGAGGGCACGGGAGCCTGTGTGCCCAGTCCCAGGAAGGACAGCCCCGCCTCGGCGAGGACGGAGATCGCGAATGCCACGGAGGCCTGCACGATGACCATGCCGGCGATGTTCGGCAGGACGTGGACGACGGCGATCGCCGGTGCGCTGCGGTTCGAGGCCCTGGCGGCGCGCACATACTCGGAGTCGAGGACCTGCATGGTGCCCGAACGGGCGACGCGGGCGAATCCGGGGATCGCGGCGATGCCGACGGCCACCATGGCCTGTCCGGTCCCCGGCTGGTAGACGGCGGCGAAGATGATCGCGAGCAGCAGCGCAGGGAAGGCGAGCAGGATGTCGTTGGCGCGCATGATCACCGATGACAGCCACACGCCCCACGGGTACTGTGCGAAGACCGCGGCGATGATGCCGATGGGTGTGCCGATGAGCACGGCGATGCCGACGGCCACGATGCCCACCAGGAGGGTGATCCGCGCTCCGTACATGATCCAGGTCAGGGTGTCACGGCCGAACTTGTCCGTGCCGAACAGGTGCTCGGGGCTCGCTGACTGCAGCCGCGCGACCGGGTCGACGGCGCTGGGCTCGTACGGGGTCCAGACGAAGGACACGAGGGCGAGGACGAGGATGAGGACGACGAGGACGGCACCGATGACCATCGAGGCGTTGAGCCTCAGCTTCGTGCGTCTGCGCCGATCCGCTGAGGCTTCCCCCGCCGAGGTGGTGCTCGGGTCCGCGCTCATGATGCGTTCCTGATCCGTGGGTCGACGATCGGATAGAGGACGTCGACGATGAAGTTGATGATGAGCACGAGGAGGACGAGGACCATGACGATGCCCTGGACGGTGACGAGGTCGCGGTTGGCCACTGCGCGGACGAGTTCGGATCCGATGCCGGGGATGACGAAGATCTGTTCGATGATGACGGCCCCGACGAGCAGGGTCGCGAGCTGGACTCCGGCGACGGTGATGACGGGGATTGCGGCGTTGCGCAGACCATGGACGAACAGCGCCTTCGTCCGGGTCAGCCCCTTGGCGCGGGCGGTGCGGATGTAGTCTTCGCGCATGACGTCGAGGACGGCCGACCTCATGTAGCGAGTGAGGATCGCCGCCTGGACGAGGGCCAGGGAGACGACGGGCAGGACGAGGCGGCTGAGGAACCCGCCCAGGCCCTCGACCGGAGCCATCCACCCTTGGGAGGGGAACCAGCCGAGGGTCAGCGAGAAGACGATGACGAGGATGATGGCGGCGAGGAAGTTGGGCACGGCGATGCCGATCTGGCTCAGTGCGGAGATCGTGACTCCGATCCAGTTGCGCTGCTCGAGGGCGGCGAATGTCCCCAAGGGCACGGCGATGACGATGGCCAGGACGATCGCGGTGATGACGAGGATGCCGGTGACCTGAACGCTGCCGACGATGACCGGGGTGATCGCGGCCCCGGTGACGTAGGAGGTTCCGAAGTTGCCCGTGAGCATGCCGCCGACCCAGCTGACGTAGCGGATCAGCGGGGGCTGGTTGAGCCCGTACCGGGCTTCGAGCGCCGCCACCGCCTCAGGGGTGGCGTTCGTTCCCAGTGCGACCTGCGCGGCGTTGCCGGGCAGGATGCTCATGAGCGCGAAGACCAGCACCGAGGCGACGAGCAGTGCCAGCGCGAACTGGAGCGCTCGGTTGGCCACGTAGCTGATCATGGATGCGGGGGCTTCAGTTCCAGCTCAGATCCGCGATCCTGAAGGCGTCGGAGACCCGGTTGGCGGGGACTCCGGCGACGTCGGATTTCGCGATGACGAGGTTGGGGAACAGGAACAGGAAGTCAGCGGCGGCGTCCTCGGTGATCGTCCTCGCGATCTCCTTCATGCCCGAGATGTACTCCTCCTCTGTGCCGGTGTCGGCCTTCTCGGCGATCTTCTTGATGCTCGAGTCGTCGTAGCCGATGTAGTAGTCGTTGGAGAACACGGTGAGGATGTCACGGGGTTCGGCATGGTTGATCACGGACATATCGAAGTTGTGCTTCGTGAAGGTCTTGTCCAACCAGACGGCGGGGAACTCCTGTGTCTCGATGTTCGCCTTGAGTCCGACCTCTTTGAGCTGAGCGGACACGATCTCCGAAATCGCCTTCGCGTAGGGCAGGTTCGGGACGGTGAAGGCGAACTCCTCCCCGTCGATCCCCGCTTCCCTGACGAGGTCCTTGGCCTTCTGCGGATCGTAGTCCCAGACTCCCGTCAGATCCTCGTAGTAGGGGTCGGTCGGCGGGACCATCGAACCGATGAGCTCGCCGTAGCCGGCCCATGCGGTGTCGAGGACGGCCTTGCGGTCGATGGCGTGCATGACCGCTGCGCGTGCCGTCTTGTCCTCGAATATGCCCTCTGCGTTGTTCATCGACAGCACGACCTCACCGTTCGTGGTGCCGGAGATGATCTGGTAGTCGCTGCTCTGGAATTCGCCGGCCAGCTCCGGGGCCTGCAGGTTGGAGACGACGTCGATCTCTCCCGATTTGAGAGCGTTCGATGCCGAGACAGCGTCCTGGAAGTATTTGAATGTCACATTCTTCACCGCCGGTGTCTCACCCCAGTAGTCGTCCCTGGCGACGAAGTCGATCGACTGTCCGCGAGTGAACTCCTCGATGGAGAAGGGTCCGGTGCCGATGGCCTTGTTGGCCAGGTCCTCGGTGCCTTCGGTGTCGAAGACCGCTCCGACGAGGCTGGTCAGGTTGAACAGCCACGTGTTCGAGGGCTTCTTCAGTGAGATCTCGACGGTGAGGTCGTCCGGGGTCTCGATCGAGTCGACGATGTCCATTTTGGACTTCAGTGCGTTCTTCCACTCGTCCTGGACCCGCTCATAGGAGAATTTCACGTCCTCGCTGGTCAGGTCGGCACCGTTGGAGAACTTCACGCCTTCCTGCAGGTGGAAGGTGTAGGTTTTGCGATCCTCGGACACATCCCAGTCCTCGGCAAGTGCGGGTTGGATCTCCCCCTCGCCGTCGACGCGGACGAGCGATTCGTAGACGTTTTCCATCAGTGCCTCGGGAATGGCGATCCCCGAGGTGGTGGTGAAGTCGAGGTTGGCCGGTTCGGCCGTGAACGCGATCGTCATCGAGTCCTTCTTCGCCTCATCGCCGGGGTCCGAGGCTCCTGCCGAACACCCGGCGAGCAACAGGCTCGAGGCGGCCGCTGCCGCCACCCACGTTCCCATGCTCGGAGTCTTCATCGCTCTCCCCATTTCACGAACCCACACCGGTTCATTCGACTTGTCTGACCGGACACGCTCAGACACTGACCGACATGGTCAGTTTAGCCGAAGTTCTCACTCGACGAGCCGCCGGTGTTCGATGTGTGGAGAGGACGCGTTCGTCGAGGGCTCAGAGCCCTGCCTGGTCCGCGAGAATCGCCGCCAGCTTGTCGAAGGCGAGCCTGCGATGCGATCGTGCGTTCTTCTCCTCGGGTGTCATCTCGGCGGCGCTGATGTTTCCGCCCTCGGGGATGAAGATCGGGTCATAGCCGAAGCCGTGCTCGCCCGACGCACTCGTCGCCAGACGGCCGGGCATGACTCCCTCGGCGGAGAATTCGCGGCCGTCTGCGGTCGCTGCGGCTGCGGCGCAGCGGAACTGCGCCCCACGATTCTCGGCCGAGATGTCACCCAGCTGTGCGAGGAGGAGCTCGAGGTTGGCCCGATCGTCTCCGTGCCGTCCCGCCCACCGGGCGGAGAAGATCCCGGGCGAGCCGCCGAGCACGTCGACGGCGATGCCCGAGTCATCGGCGATGGCGGTGCGGCCGGTGGCCTGCGCTGCCGCACGGGCCTTGATCAGGGCGTTCTCCGCGAAGGTGACGCCGGTCTCCGGGGTCTCTCCCAGGCCCGCCTCGGCGGCGGTGATGACCTGAGTGTCCTCCCCCAGTGCGGGGAGGAGGATCTCCAGGAGTTCGCGCCTCTTCCCCTCGTTGTGGGTGGCCAGCACGAAGGTGGTCATTCGCCCAGCACCTTGGTCTGGATGCTGGTGAGGTCGGTGCAGCCCTTGGCCGCGAGGTCGAGCAGATCGCTCAGCTCCCCACGGTCGAACGGTGCGCCTTCGGCCGTGCCCTGGACCTCGACGAACTTTCCGGATCCGGTCATGACGACGTTCATGTCGGTCTCGGCGCGCGAGTCTTCGACATAAGGCAGGTCGAGGACGGGCTCGCCGTCGATGATGCCGACGCTGATGGCCGAGATCGAGTCCGTGAGCGGGTTGTTCGCGGCGGGGATGATGCCGGTCGAGCGGCCCTTGTCGATGGCGTCGGCCAGAGCCACGTAGGCGCCGGTGATGGATGCGGTTCGGGTGCCGCCGTCGGCCTGGAGGACGTCGCAGTCGAGGACGAGGGTGTTCTCGCCGAGTTTGTCGAGGTCGATGACGGCGCGCAGGCAGCGGCCGATGAGGCGGGAGATCTCGTGTGTGCGTCCACCGAGTTTGCCCTTGACCGATTCGCGGGTGTTGCGGGAGCCGGTCGCACGCGGCAGCATCGCATATTCGGCCGTGACCCATCCGCGTCCCTGCCCCTTGAGCCATCGCGGCACGCCCGCGGTCAGTGAGGCCGCGACTAGGACTCGGGTGTTGCCGAATTCCACGAGGACGGAACCTTCGGCGGTGTTGATCCAATTGCGGGTGATCGTCACTTCGCGGAGTTCATCGGCGTTGCGTCCGTCTGCGCGCACTGTGGGCCTCTTTCGTTTGTCGGTGATATTCGGTTCTGTCTGTTCGGACCGGCCTGTCCGTTCGGACGGGTCTGCCCGTTCTGGATGGTCAGCCCATTCGGGCCGGCCTGCCCGTTCGGGGTGTGAGATCTCGGCGGACCGGGCGGTGCCGGGCACGGCCGGGGCTCACACGCTCCAGCTGTTGCCCGGTTTGGCCAGTTCGATGGGTCCGCGGTATTCGCGGGCCGCTTCTCCGCGGACGATGGAGCAGTCCGTCCATGAGGGGATGTGGGTGAGGACGAGGGACTTCGAGTCCGCTGCCTGGGCCACACGTCCGGCGCGCTTGCCGGTGAGGTGGATGCCGCGAGCGGTGTCGCGATCTTCCTGGAAGGCGGCTTCGCAGAGGAACAGGTCCGCCCCGCGGGCCGCCTCGACGAGATTGTCGCATTCGTCGCTGTCACCGGAGTAGGTGATCACCGCTCCCTGGGCATCCGTGATCCGCAGAGCGTAGGCCTCGACCGGATGGTCGACGAGGAACGCCTCGATCTGCAGGCTTCCGATCCGGTGGCGGGTGCCGTGGTCGAGATCGGCGAAGTCGAAGGCGTGGCTGAGGTCCGTGTCGTGACCGCTGGCGGCGACCGGGGATTTTCCGGGATCGGTGAAGTAGGCGCGGGTCAGCCTCTCCTCGGCGCCGGCAGGAGCGAGGACGGAGGTTCTGGTCCGGATCGACCCGGTGTCGGAGACGTTGCCGTTGAAGAACTTCGGGTCGTAGCAGTGCTTGACGTAGAGCCCGGTCATGTCCATGCAGTGATCGGGGTGGAGGTGACTGAGCACGATCGCGCTCAGCGAGTCCGTGTCCACGGCTCCCTGGAGCGGACTCAGCGCACCGGACCCGAGGTCGAGCACGAGGCGCGTCGGCGATTCCTCGTCGGTCTCGATGAGGTAGCAGCTCGCAGCGGAGTTGGGGCCGGGGAAGGACCCGGCGGTGCCGATGGCAGTGAGTTTCATTCGTCGTCCCCCGGCAGGTCGCTGAGCAAGGTCGTGGTGAGGCGGTCCTGAATCCAGGTCAGGAAGTCGTACAGGGTCAGTGTCAGCTCCTCGGACTCCTCGAGTTCCTCCCGGCGTGCGTACTTCTCTTCCTGCGCTTCCTCGGTGTCGATGCCCAGACGCACGGACAGGACGAGACGCAGGTCGTTGAGCCCCTTCATCCAGGCGAGCACCTCGTCGTGGTTCAAGGTGATCGATGGGCCCTTGGCCAGTCCGTTGAGGACGATCCGAACATTGTGCGCCTTCGCCTGCTTCAGGTCGAACTCGGTCAGGCGACGGAACTCCTGTGAGCGCTCCTCGTCGAGCGGATCGACATCTGGGAGCAGACGCAACAGCGCCGGATCCTGCGGGCGGGGTCGCTCGACCAGGCCGAGGCGGGCCTCCCAGTTCTCCGAATCGGGTCGGCCGTCTTCGTCCTCCTCTTCGGCCAGCAAGGCGGCCAAGTCGGTGAAGACGGTGAGCATGAGAGACCGTTCATTGTCTTCGAGTCCGAGGACGACATCGTCCCCACGAGCGTCAATGGCTGCCATGTCTCAGTCGGATCCTGTTCCAGGTTGGCACGCGGCCCACAGACCGTATTCGTGCATGGCTTGAGTGTCCCTCTCCATGGCTTCGCGCCCGCCTGTGGCTACGACGGAACGTCCTTTCTCATGGACTTCGAGCATCAGAGACTGAGCCTTCTCGGTCGAATATCCGAAATAGCTCTGGAAGACGTAGCTGACATAGCTCATGAGATTGACGGGGTCGTTGAAGACGACGGTCTTCCATGGCTTCGCCTGTTCTGTCATCGGTCGGACGTCGACCTCCGGTTCCAGAACTGGAGTCGTTGGATTGCTCACGTTTCCACCTTACGGCAGAACACTGACGCTGTCGTGACGTAGGATCGCGCCTATGAGTGATCTCACACGGACCGGATCGACGGCTTTCTACACCGATCAGTATGAATTGACGATGGTCCAGGCGGCCCTGGAATCGGGTGCCGCTGACCGCAGGAGCCTGTTCGAGGTCTTCGGTCGCGGTCTGCCTGCCGGTCGTCGCTACGGAGTCGTCGCCGGCACCGGCCGGATCCTCGAGATGCTGAGGGATTTCCGCTTCGGCGACGAGGAGCTGGCGTTCCTCAGCCGGGAGCAGATCGTCGATTCGCGCACCATCGACTGGTTGGCGAACTATTCGTTCTCCGGCACCATCCGCGGTTATGCGGAGGGCGAGATCTACTTCCCCGGTTCTCCGCTGATGACGATCGAATCCACCTTCGCGGAGGGCGTCATCCTCGAAACGCTCATCCTGTCTGCGATGAACTACGACTGTGCGGTCGCCTCGGCGGCGTCTCGCATGGCCCAGGCCGCGGGCGATCGTCCCTGTGCGGAGATGGGCGGGCGCCGCACGAACGAGCATGCCGCTGTCGCAGCGGCCAGGGCCGCGGTCATCGGGGGATTCGCCTCGACGTCGAACCTCGCCGCAGGTCTTCGCTACGGCCTGCCCACGATCGGCACATCGGCCCATTCCTTCACCCTGCTCCACGATTCGGAGCAGGAGGCCTTCGCCGCCCAGCTGAAGTCTCTGGGCACCGACACGACCCTGCTCCTGGACACCTACGACGTCGAAGAGGCCCTGCAGACGGCCGTCCGTCTGGCCGGAGAGCACCTGGGCGGGGTGCGCATCGATTCGGGCGACCTCATCGAACAGGCCAGTGAGGTCCGAGCAGGACTCGACCGCCTCGGCGCTCATGACACGACGATCACGGTCACCAGCGATCTCGACGAATTCGCGATCGCCGCACTCGCGGCCTCCCCGGTGGACTCGTACGGCGTCGGGACCCGGGTGGTCACCGGTTCGGGGGCTCCGGCAGCGGGTCTCGTGTACAAGCTCGTGGCCCGCGCCGACGAATCGGGGGCATGGACCTCGGTGGCGAAGAACTCCACCGGCAAGCCCTCACGCGGTGGGAACAAGGAGGCGCTGCGTCTCATCGACGGGGCCATCGCGGTCGAAGAAGCTGTGGGGATCCCGACGCTGCCGGGCGACCTCGGCGATGGCCGGTCGCTGACCGTCGACCTCGTGGTCGACGGCGAGATCGACGAATCGCACATCGGCGCCGAGGGCGTCACGAGGGCCTGCGCCAGGCACGACGAGTCCCTGGCCGAGCTGCCACGTTCGGCTCGGCGCATGCAGGACGGTGAGCCGGCGATCCCCACGGTGTTCTATCCGAAATGACCGGATCTGCGGTGATCCGCTGTGGTCTGCGGACGGCGGTGATCTGATCCCGGATGCGGTGAGCGACCGCATGCTGCAGACGGCGGGCGAGATCACTTCTTGCCGACGAACCATCCCTGGAGCTTCGTGATCCGTGCCTGGATCTGCTCTCTGGTCGCCTGGGCCACGGCCGGACCTCCGCAGGCCTTGCGCAGCTCGACGTGGACGGTCTTGTGAGGTGTCCCGGTCCGACGCGACCACGCACCGACGAGGCTCTGGAGCTGATTGCGCTCCTCTTTCATCGCCCTGTGGTCGAGTTCGCTCGGCTCGGTCTCCGGCGCCGGCGGTGCCGCGGAGGTCTTCCGCTTCGCCTGGCGAGCCTGCTGGGTCCGCAGCAGTTCGTGGACCTGGTCGGGTTCGAGCAGTCCGGGGATGCCGATGAAGTCGAGTTCGTCCTCGGAGCCGACCGCTCCGCCTGTGCCGAACTCTCCGCCGTCGAAGAGGACTCGGTCGAACAGGGCTTCGGCACCCAGTGCCTCGAATGAGCCCAACTCCTCGGAGGAGGCTCCCTCGCTGCGGTTGGCCTGTTCCATGGCCTGTTCGTCGAAGACGACGACATCGTTCTCGTCCTCGCTCTTAGGTCGATCGAGGGCATGGTCGCGTTCGACTTCCATCGTATTGGCCAAGGCCAGGAGGATCGGAACGGAGGGCAGGAACACCGAGGCGGTCTCACCGCGCTTGCGGGCACGGACGAAGCGTCCGATGGCCTGGGCGAAGAACAGCGGAGTCGCCGACGAGGTGGCGTAGACCCCGACGCACAGTCGCGGGACGTCGACGCCTTCGGAGACCATGCGGACGGCGACCATCCACCGATCGGTGGAGTTCTGGAACTTCTCGATCCTCTCCGAGGCCCCCGCCTCGTCGGAGAGGACGACCGTGGGAGCCTCTCCGGTGACCTCACGCAGCACCTTGGCGTAGGCGCGGGCGTTGTCCTGGTCTGTGGCGATGACGAGGCCACCGGCGTCGTGGACCGTCCTCCGGACTTCGGTCAGGCGCAGGTCCGCGGCCTTGAGCACGGCAGGGATCCAGTCGCCCCCGGGATCAAGAGCAGTCCTCCATGCCTGAGCGTTGATGTCCTTCGTCGTCTCTTCGCCGAGGACGTGCGACATCTCATCGCCGGACTTGGTCCGCCATGACATGGTTCCGGCATAGGTGAGGAACATGACGGGGCGGACGACGGAGTCCTTGAGCGCCCGTCCGTACCCGTAGGAGTAGTCCGCCACCGAGGTGCGGATGCCGTTCTCGTCGGGTGCATAGGTGACGAACGGGATCGGTGAGGTGTCGGAGCGGAAGGGCGTTCCCGTCAGGGAGAGTCGGCGCACGGCAGGTTCGAAGGCCTCGCGGACGGCATCGCCCCAGGACAGTGCGTCTCCCCCGTGGTGGACCTCATCGAGGATGACGAGGGTGCGCCCGGCCGCGGTGCGGTTGTGGTGAAGAACCGGTTTGGCGGCTACCTGTGCGTATGTGATGGCCACTCCGTGGTAGCCGGGGGCGTGTTTGCCCTGGGCATTCTTGAAGTGGGGGTCCAGTTTGATTCCGACGCGGGAGGCCGAATCGGCCCACTGCACCTTGAGATGCTCCGTGGGTGCGACGACGGTGATCCTGTTGACGACCCGCTGTGAGAGCAGTTCGGCTGCGAGTCTCAGAGCGAAGGTCGTCTTTCCCGCGCCCGGGGTCGCGACTGCGAGGAAGTCTTTCGGCTGCTCCTGAAAATACTGTTCCAGGGCCTCGGCCTGCCACGCGCGCAACTTTCCGGCCGTTCCCCAAGCGGCACGCTCGGGGAAGGCCGGTGGCAGTTGTTCGGCAGCGGAGGTCCCGGGGAGACGTTCCGCTGCCATTTACTCCTTGGGTCCTTCAGACATCGAGGCGTAGATCTCTTTGCATCGTGGGCACACAGGGAACCGCTCGGGGTCTCGCGTGGGCACCCACACCTTTCCGCACAGAGCAATCAGCGGAGTGCCGGTGACCATGGATTCCATGATCTTGTCTTTGGGGGCGTAGTGGCTGAACCGTTCGTGGTCGCCGGGTTCAGCGAACTGCTCGGACTGCTCACGTTCGATTGTTGCTGAACCGCCTGATGCTGGATAGGTCATGGCTCCATTGTAGTTCCCTAGAATGAGTGCCATGGACAGAACTCACGAGGATTCCCTCATAGAACGCTATCGCGAACTCAGCGACGATATCGCTGCCGCCGTGGCCGTGGTCTCAGCCAAGCGCAGGAACGCCCTGCATGCGATCACCGTGGACTCGTTCCTCGACGTGTCCTACGATCCGCCGACGATGGCCGTGAGCATCTACGGCGGATCCCGGATGATGGAGACTCTGGAGATGACCGAGCATTTTGCAATCTCTGTGCTCAATTCGTCCCAACGTGACATCTCCGAACGGCTGGGTACGCCCGGCCAGCCCCTCTACGGTGCACTCAAAGGCATCGACACGTTCCCGGCACCTCATTCCGGTCAGCCTCTGATCGCAGATGCCGTCGCGTGGTTCGAGCTGCGGACGACAGAGATCCTCCAGGTGGCCACTCACAGCCTGGTCGTCGGTGAGGTGGTGGCGATGGGGGCAGGAACCGACAGCAGCAGGTCCACGCCGCTGCTTCGCTGGCGCAAGGCATACGGGACGATCGGACGCCGCTGACCGCCGGCCGCGGGTGAATGTCAGCTGCCCTCCGCTCGTGCGCAGGCTTGCGAAGAAGCTGCCGCACGATCGGAGGGCCGCTGGATATGTCGTCAGCCGACACGGTCTGTCAGGTGACGAGTGCTGGCCTCAGCGACTGCCGAGGCGGTCGGGCCGGGGGACAGTCGAAACGGCCGGGCCGACGAGGCTGCAGGCCAGACGATCGGGCCGACGAGGCTGCGAGTCAGACGACGCCTTGAGCGAGCATCGCCTCGGAGACACGGATGAATCCGGCGATGTTGGCGCCGGCCACGTAATCGCCTGGTGAGCCGAACTCAGCGGATGCTGCGGCACAGCTGTCGTGGACATCGCCCATGATCTCGGCCAGTCGGGCTTCGGTGAAGTCGAAGTCCCAGGTGTCACGGCTCGCGTTCTGCTGCATCTCCAGGGCGCTGGTGGCCACGCCGCCGGCGTTGGCTGCCTTGCCGGGGGCGAAGAGCACGCCGGCGTCGGAGAAGGTCTTCACGGCTTCAGGGGTGCAGGGCATGTTCGCGCCTTCGGCCAAGGCGATGACGCCGTTGCGGACCAAGGTGCGTGCCGAGTCGGCGTCCAGTTCGTTCTGTGTCGCGCAGGGAAGGGCGACGTCGACTTCCATGTCCCAGACGTTGCCGCCCTCGTGATAGCTTGCGCGCCCGCCGCGCTGGTCGACGTATTCGGAGATGCGGCCGCGTTCTTCGAACTTGATGCGCTTGACGATTTCGGTGTCGATTCCGTCCGGGTCGTGGATGAAACCACTCGAGTCGGACAAGGTGATGACGGTACCGCCGAAGGCTTCCACCTTCTCGGCTGCGAAGACGGCCACATTTCCCGACCCCGAGATGGAGATCGTGCGGCCGTCGATGTTCTTCTTCGCAGCGGCCAGCATGTCCTTGAGGAAGTACACCACGCCGAAGCCGGTGGCTTCGGTCCGAACCATGGAGCCGCCGTACGACAGACCCTTGCCGGTGAGGACCCCAGCCTCATATTCGTTCTGCATCCGCTTGTACTGTCCGAACAGGTAGCCGATTTCTCGGCCGCCGACACCGATGTCACCGGCCGGGACATCACGGTATTCGCCGATGTGGCGGGAGAGTTCGGTCATAAAGGACTGGCAGAAGCGCATGACTTCGAGATCGCTGCGGCCCTTGGGGTCGAAGTCCGAACCGCCCTTGCCGCCGCCGATGGGCAGACCGGTGATCGCGTTCTTGAAGATCTGTTCGAATCCGAGGAACTTGACGATCCCCAGGTTCACCGAGGGGTGGAACCGCAGACCGCCCTTATAGGGGCCCAGCGCGGAGTTGAACTGCACGCGGAATGCACGATTGATCTGGACGACCCCCTGATCGTCGATCCAGGGCACCCGGAAGATGATCTGGCGTTCGGGTTCGCACAGCCGCTCGAACGCGGAGAGTTCCAGGTATTCGGGATGCTTGTCGACGACGGGTCCCAAGGAGTGGAGAACTTCCTGTACCGCTTGGTGAAACTCCGACTCTCCGGGATTGCGATGGAGCACAGTGTCGAAGATTGGTTGCAGTGATGGATGTAAGCTCATGGGATCAACATACCGTGACCCGGATAACATGAGCGGTTATGCCCGAATACTGGACAGTACAGTGTTGTAACGCACATTTAGTATAATGCGACTTTTGTCGAGTTCTTTCTTGGAACATCGGCGACGGATAGTATCGCCACATGGATTTGGAAAGCCTCTTGCCCCCGTTTGCATTGAGGACTCGGGCAGGCGATATGGAGTTGTCGCCGGTGCGCGAATCCGACTACCCGGAACTGGCCGGGATCGCCGCCGGCGGTGTTCGCCGTGACAACGTCCAGGCGTTCCTCGTCAATTGGGATACGGGGACTGCGGAGGAGATAGGACGGTCCATCGCGCAGTATCAATGGGGCACTCGTGCTCGTTTCCACGTTGATGACTGGACGATCGAATTCACTGTCCGCGTCGGCGGTCGCGCTGTCGGCGTGCAGGGTGTGAGCGCACTGGGCTTCACCCGCACACATTCGATCACAACGGGCTCCTGGCTGGCATTGCATGAGCAGGGCCAAGGGTACGGAACACGGATGCGTTCGGCCGTCGTGGCCGCATTTGCCGACCACTTCGATGCCGAGATGTTCCATTCGGCCCACTTCGAAGGCAATGATTCCAGCCGGAGAGTCTCCGAGAAGCTCGGGTACTCCCCCAATGGGGTCAAGACCATTCTCGGGGCGGATGGGCAGGCTCGTGTCGAACATCAGCTTGTCCTCGCGGCGGAGGATCTCGACCGCGGGGCCGACGGGTGCAGGATCGACGTCGCCGGTGCCGAGACGGTCCGCCGGTTCCTCGGCCTGCCCCCGAACGGAGCGGCCCTGCCCTCGGCCTGGGCGCCACCCACTGATATCAGTGGCCCGAAGACGAAACACCACCCCACACACAAAAAAGAAGAAGGGGCCCCGTCCATACGGACAGAGCCCCTCCTTCACAAATTTATTGCGGCGGCAACCTACTCTCCCACAACCACCAAGTTGCAGTACCATCAGCGCGCATGGGCTTAGCTACCGGGATCGGAACGGTTAACCGGGCGTTTCCCCACCACTATCACCACCGCAAAACCACCAGACCACCACTCATCCGAACAACCACATGCTCAAAGAATGAAAGTAGCAGTCCAAGAACCGCACAGCGAACGCGAACACCACCATGCAACATGACCGTCACACATGACTCTCGTACAAACCTCAAAGCATTACCCGCACACACCACCCCCACAAAAGAAAAGGGTTATGTGAGTGATCGGCGTATTAGTACCAGTCAACTCCACACCTCACAGTGCTTCCATACCCGGCCTATCAACCCCATCATCTATGGGACACCTCACCCCAACAAAGGGCTGGAAATCTCATCTCGAAGCAGGCTTCCCGCTTAGATGCTTTCAGCGGTTATCCATCCCGAACGTAGCCAACCAGCCATGCACCTGGCGGTACAACTGGCACACCAGAGGTTCGTCCGTCCCGGTCCTCTCGTACTAAGGACAGGCCTCCACAAATTTCCTACGCACGCAGCGGATAGGGACCGAACTGTCTCACGACGTTCTAAACCCAGCTCGCGTACCGCTTTAATGGGCGAACAGCCCAACCCTTGGGACCGACTACAGCCCCAGGATGCGACGAGCCGACATCGAGGTGCCAAACCATGCCGTCGATATGGACTCTTGGGCAAGATCAGCCTGTTATCCCCGAGGTACCTTTTATCCGTTGAGCGACCACGCTTCCACAAGCCATGGCCGGGTCACTAGTCCCAGCTTTCGCTCCTGCTCGACACGTCCGTCTCACAGTCAAGCTCCCTTGTGCACTTACACTCGACACCTGATTGCCAACCAGGCTGAGGGAACCTTTGGGCGCCTCCGTTACTCTTTAGGAGGCAACCGCCCCAGTTAAACTACCCATCAGGCACTGTCCCTGAACCCGATCAGGGTCCGAAGTTAAGGAATCCAGAATGGTCAGAGTGGTATTTCACCGATCGACTCCACCCCAACTAGCGTCGGAGCCTCATAGTCTTCCACCTATCCTACACAAACCACACCGAAGCCCAATACCAAACTATAGTGAAGGTCTCGGGGTCTTTCCGTCCTGCTGCGCGTAACGAGCATCTTTACTCGTAATGCAATTTCGCCGAGTTCGTGGTTGAGACAGCAGAGAAGTCGTTACGCCATTCGTGCAGGTCGGAACTTACCCGACAAGGAATTTCGCTACCTTAGGATGGTTATAGTTACCACCGCCGTTTACTGGGGCTTAAATTCTCCGCTTCACAGGAAACCTGTTAACGGGTCCTCTTAACCTTCCAGCACCGGGCAGGCGTCAGTCCGTATACATCGACTTACATCTTCGCACGGACCTGTGTTTTTAATAAACAGTCGCTTCTCTCTGGCCTCTGCGACCACCACCAGCACATCCCACCGCTCAGGGTGGTTCACCGGGATGGTCCCCCTTCTCCCGAAGTTACGGGGGCATTTTGCCGAGTTCCTTAACCACGATTCTCTCGATCACCTTAGTATTCTCTACCTGACCACCTGTGTCGGTTATAGGGTACGGGCAACACACACCCTCACGCCGATGCTTTTCTCGGCAGCATAGGATCACCAGATCACCCCACCACTGTGGGGCGCCCATCAGCTCTCACACCACATGCGGGGACGGATTTGCCTACCCCCACGTGCTACAACCTTAGACCACGACTACCATCGCGTGGCCTGGCTACCTTCCTGCGTCACACCTCGCGCTTACCGACTCCACACTCAGGTCCCACAATCACCCCCACCCCCAGTCCGAAGACCAGGAGGGGAACTCTCATGGTTAGTATCGCGTGTTTTGGTATTGTCGGTTGTGTGTCGGTACCAGAATATCAACTGGTTGTCCATCGACTACGCCTGTCGGCCTCGCCTTAGGTCCCGACTTACCCAGGGCGGATTAGCCTAGCCCTGGAACCCTTGGTCATCCGGTGGACGGGTTTCTCACCCGTCTTTCGCTACTCATGCCTGCATTCTCACTCGTACCGGCTCCACCACTCGTTCACACGGCAACTTCACAGCCAGCACGACGCTCCCCTACCCAACACCCCACCATTACGGCTTATTCGGGATGCTGCCACAACTTCGGCGGTGTACTTAGCCCCGCTACATTATCGGCGCTCAATCACTTGACCAGTGAGCTATTACGCACTCTTTCAAGGATGGCTGCTTCTAAGCCAACCTCCTGGTTGTCTTCGCAACTGAACATCCTTTCCCACTCAGCACACGCTTAGGGGCCTTAGTTGATGGTCTGGGCTGTTTCCCTCTCGACAATGAAGCTTATCCCCCACTGTCTCACTGCCACGCTGAACCTTACCGGCATTCGGAGTTTAGTTGACGTCAGTAACCCGGTGGGGCCCATCAGCCATCCAGTAGCTCTACCTCCGGCAAGAACCACGCAACGCTGCACCTAAATGCATTTCGGGGAGAACCAGCTATCACAGAGTTTGATTGGCCTTTCACCCCTAACCACAGGTCATCCCCTCCATTTTCAACTGAAGTGGGTACGGGCCTCCACGCGCTCTTACACACGCTTCACCCTGCCCATGGCTAGATCACTCCGCTTCGGGTCTAGGACACGCGACTATACCGCCCTGTTCGGACTCGCTTTCGCTACGACTACCCCACAACGGGTTAATCTCGCCACGCACCGCTAACTCGCAGGCTCATTCTTCAAAAGGCACGCCATCACCCCAACAACGGGGGCTCTGACGGATTGTAAGCACATGGTTTCAGGTACTCTTTCACTCCCCTCCCGGGGTACTTTTCACCATTCCCTCACGGTACTATCCGCTATCGGTCATCAGGAAGTATTTAGCCTTACCAGGTGGTCCTGGCAGATTCACACGACATTCCACGAGTACCGTGCTACTCGGGCACGCACGCAACGCCGGCGCCACATGTTTCGCCTACGGGACTCTCACCCACTCCGGTCCTGGATCCCACCAGATTCGACTACACGCACCACACTCAACGTCTCGGCCATGCTGGACCGAACCACGCACACCCCTACAACACCCAGCCAGCAACACCAGCACGCTTGACACTGACAAGGTTTAGGCTCATCCGGTTTCGCTCGCCACTACTACCGGAATCATTCTTATTTTCTCTTCCTACGGGTACTGAGATGTTTCACTTCCCCGCGTTCCCTCCACACATCCTATACATTCAGATGCGGGTCACCACCCTCACGAGTGGCGGGGTTTCCCCATTCGGACACCCTCGGATCACAGCCCGTTTATCGGCTCCCCGAGGCTTATCGCAGATTTCCACGTCCTTCATCGGCTCCTGATGCCAAGGCATCCACCATGCGCTCTTACACACTCACACACCCCCTCTAGAGGGTTGTATGCGTATGCGCGAAAAAACACTCTAAGATTTCACAAGAAAAATCACATTACATCACAACCCACGAATGGGTTGTGGATGCTCGCGTCCACTATACGATTCTCAAACCACTACCAAACACCACCCCAGACCACACAACCATCGGCTGCCGGACCAGGACGGGTCGGTCCTGTTGGAAGAAACCACACCCACACACACAGTGCGGGGCTTGTGATTCCAGGACCCAATAACGTATCTGCTCTAGCCCACCCCCGAAACCTCGTCGACAGGGCAGGTACCCCAACGACGCTGGTAGGTGTGAGCGATAATAGTGATGTTCCACCCATGAGCTCCCACCAGGCAACACGAACGGCTGTCTCGGTGGGGTTCTAAATGTGCGCTCCTTAGAAAGGAGGTGATCCAGCCGCACCTTCCGGTACGGCTACCTTGTTACGACTTAGTCCCAATTGCCAGTCCCACCTTAGACGGCCCCCTCCACAAGGGTTGGGCCACCGGCTTCGGGTGTTACCGACTTTCGTGACTTGACGGGCGGTGTGTACAAGGCCCGGGAACGTATTCACCGCAGCGTTGCTGATCTGCGATTACTAGCGACTCCGACTTCACGTAGTCGAATTGCAGACTACGATCCGAACTGAGACTGGCTTTAAGGGATTCGCTCAAACCTCACGGTCTCGCATCTCTCTGTACCAGCCATTGTAGCATGCGTGAAGCCCAAGACATAAAGGGCATGATGATTTGACGTCATCCCCACCTTCCTCCGAGTTGACCCCGGCAGTCTCCTATGAGTTCCCACCATCACGTGCTGGCAACATAGAACGAGGGTTGCGCTCGTTGCGGGACTTAACCCAACATCTCACGACACGAGCTGACGACAACCATGCACCACCTGTACACCAGCCCCAAAAGGGAAAGACTGTTTCCAGCCCAATCCGGTGTATGTCAAGCCTTGGTAAGGTTCTTCGCGTTGCATCGAATTAATCCGCATGCTCCGCCGCTTGTGCGGGCCCCCGTCAATTCCTTTGAGTTTTAGCCTTGCGACCGTACTCCCCAGGCGGGGCACTTAATGCGTTAGCTACGGCGCGGAGAACGTGGAATGTCCCCCACACCTAGTGCCCAACGTTTACGGCATGGACTACCAGGGTATCTAATCCTGTTCGCTCCCCATGCTTTCGCTCCTCAGTGTCAGTTACAGCCCAGAGTCCCGCCTTCGCCACCGGTGTTCCTCCTGATATCTGCGCATTTCACCGCTACACCAGGAATTCCAGACTCCCCTACTGCACTCTAGTCAGCCCGTACCCACTGCACGCGCAACGTTAAGCGTTGCGTTTCCACAGCAGACGCGACCAACCACCTACGAGCTCTTTACGCCCAATAATTCCGGACAACGCTTGTACCCTACGTATTACCGCGGCTGCTGGCACGTAGTTAGCCGGTACTTCTTCTGCAGGTACCGTCACCGTCAGGCTTCTTCCCTGCTGAAAGCGGTTTACAACCCGAAGGCCGTCATCCCGCACGCTGCGTCGCTGCATCAGGGTTTCCCCCATTGTGCAATATTCCCCACTGCTGCCTCCCGTAGGAGTCTGGGCCGTGTCTCAGTCCCAGTGTGGCCGGTCGCCCTCTCAGGCCGGCTACCCGTCGTCGCCATGGTAGGCCATTACCCCACCATCAAGCTGATAGGCCGCGAGCCCATCCCCAACCGAAAAAACTTTCCAGCACCACCCATGCGGGCCATGCTCATATCCGGTATTAGACCCAGTTTCCCGGGCTTATCCCGAAGTCAGGGGCAGGTTACTCACGTGTTACTCACCCGTTCGCCACTCATCCACCCCGGTGCAAGCACCAGGGCTTCAGCGTTCGACTTGCATGTGTTAAGCACGCAGCCAGCGTTCGTCCTGAGCCAGGATCAAACTCTCCATAAAAAAATTATGTTCCAGTACTAATCCCAGCAAGACAGCCAACCAAGCCACGGGGTGACCCAGCTGACCACAAACCACGACCCAACCCACGAACCACCCCCACCACAAAAGCAGGGGACCAGGCTCACCAAGTTGAACCGTGTGATTGTCTCACCAGAAAACAAATCATTCTGGCATCACTATCTGTTCAAACAAATACGCTATTGGATTCTCAAACCACAAACACACACCCATCACCACACGAAAAACCGCGTGTACACCGGAGGTGTCAGTCTCACATTTTCTGCACTTTCTGCCTTGCGGCCCGCCGTGCCGGCGGATATCTACTCTACAGTGTTGTTCGGACCTTCGCAACTTGAAGTTCATCTTCATTTTGCTGGGATCAGACCTGATCAGAGCGACCGTCGCCGTCCCTAGCGGGTTGGCAACCTGGTACACACTACACACACCTGAAGGGGTGTGCAAAATGGACCGGTCCGTGCGCCTGCGACTGACGTCGCAGGATCGCCGTGGGTGTTCCGCGATCACCGGCGAGCACCCACGCGTCAGGAACGGTCAGGCCACGGGTGCCGTGAGCTCCGGCCCGTCGTTGCGGACGTTGCCCACACTCCGTCCGACCTTGTGGCGGGTCACAGTTGCGGGATCGACCTGCGCGAGAGTCGATTCCAGCAGCGAAGGGATGCCACTGCCGGGCACCGCAGGGTCGATCCACTCATCGATGGCTCCCCGGTTGAGGAACACCGGCATCCGATGATGGACATCATGCAGATGCCCCGTCGATTCCATCGTCATGATCGTCGTCGACACGAGCCAGGACTGGTCCGGCTGCTTCCAGAACTCGAAGAGACCCGCCATGAACAGGGGGTCCTCTCCTGCCGCTGACATCATCCATGGCTGCTTCGCGTCTTCGGTCGTCTCCCACTCGTAGTAGCCGGGGATCGGCAGCGCGCAGCGGCGTCTCTTGATGGACTGCCTGAACATCGGCTTCTCGAGAACGGTCTCCGAACGCGCATTGAAGGCTTTGAACCCGATCTTCGCGTCCTTCGCCCAACCGGGGACCAAGCCCCAGGAAGCGGTCTCCAAGCGGCGAGTCAACTGCGCCTCATCGTCCAGACGCTCGACGACGATCGGCACGAACGACCCCGGAGGCACGTTGTATCTGGGCGTGTGGTCGTATGACACGACGTCAAGACGAAGCTCATCGGCGAGATCTGCCGGATCGAGGGACATATTGAGTCGACCGCACATGCGCTTATCTTCTCACTTCACTACACTGTCGACAATGGCGGCGGAAAAGACAGCAGCGAGCAGGCTCGACCCGATCGAGGAATCCAGAAAACAGTGGCTCGCCCACGGCTGGGACAACTCGGCCGATGGCATGACGACCGTGATCTCGGTGATGAGAGTCCATCAGCTCTTTCTCGCCAAGGTCGATGCTGCACTCAAACCATTCAGTCTGACCTTCTCACGCTACGAAGTCCTCACTCTCCTGTCATTCACCAAGTCGGGAACTCTTCCGATGTCGAAGATCTCGGCCCGCCTCCAGGTTCATGCCACGTCGACGACCAATTCTGTCGATCGGCTCGAGAAAGCGGGGCTGGTGAAGAGGCGCAGCCACCCCGACGACCGCCGCACCACGCTCGTCGAACTCACCGAGTCAGGGCGCGAACTCTCCTCACGTGCCACGGCAGCACTCAATGAGGATGTCTTCAGTTCGCCGGCGCTGGCCGGAGCCGACCTGACCCGACTCCTCCCCCATCTCGAATCGCTGCGGTCCGAACTCGAAGGCAAAACCTGACTCGAACTTCCTCTTCCGGGCATAGCCTGCGGCTGCTCGGTTCCGGGCCCCGACCATCGAATCCCGCCTTCGAGACCGACTCCAGAATTAGTTGGACGTCCAAGTAATTTCTCCGTATCGTGGTGAACGTCATGCGTCCAGCCCCAATCGTGGAGGAACAATGTCCCGCAGCACAGCAGCTGCCCTGCCGTTCGGTCTCACCGAAGAACAACAGACCGTCTCCGGCATGGTGCGCGAATTCGCCGATTCCGAGATCGCTCCGCACGCATTGGAATGGGACGCCGACCATCATTTCCCTGTTGATGTGATCAAGAAGTCGGCCGATCTGGGCATGGGCGGAATCTATGTCAGCGAGGAAGCCGGCGGTACGGGCATGGGTCGCATGGACGCCGCCCTCATCTTCGAGGCGATGTCGACGGCCTGCCCTTCGGTCGCCGCGTACATCTCGATCCACAACATGGTCGCGTGGATGATCGACAAATACGGAAATGCTCAGCAGAAGGAGAAGTACCTCGGTCCGCTCACCTCGATGGAGCACCTCGGCAGCTACTGCCTCACCGAACCCAACGCCGGATCCGATGCTGCGGCTCTGCGCACCTCGGCGAGAGAGGACGGAGACTCCTACGTCCTCAACGGCGTCAAGCAATTCATCTCCGGTGCCGGGACCTCCGAGACCTATCTGGTGATGGCCCGTTCCGGTCAGGACGGGTCGCGCGGCATCTCCGCGTTCATCCTCGAAAAGGGCATGGACGGACTCTCCTTCGGCCCCAACGAGGGGAAGATGGGATGGCGCGCACAGCCGACCCGCCAGGTCATCATGGAGAACGTGCGTGTGCCCAAGGAGAACCTCATCGGCGAACCGGGGCAGGGCTTCAAGATCGCCATGTCGGGGCTCGACGGCGGTCGGCTCAACATCGGTGCGTGCTCTCTGGGCGGCGGACAGTCGGCCTTGGAGAAGACCATCGCCTATATGGGCGAACGACAGGCCTTCGGCACCGAACTCTCCGCGTTCCAGGCCCTGCGCTTCGACGTCGCAGAGATGCAGACGAAACTCGAAGCCGCCCGTTCCCTCCTGTGGCGAGCCGCCAGCGCCTACGACACCGGCGATCCGAACACCTCGCTGCTGTCTGCCATGGCCAAGCTGACAGCCACGGATTCGGGCTTCGACGTCGCCAACAAGGCACTCCAGTTGCACGGCGGCTACGGCTATCTGACAGAGTATGGAATTGAGAAACTGGTCCGTGACCTGCGGGTCCACCAGATTCTGGAAGGCACCAACGAAATCATGCGCGTGATCATTTCGCGCAAGAGCACAGGAGTGGGCTGATATGACGACAGAAGCTGCGGCACCGCCGAGCGAAACCTCCGTCATCACCTCGAGTCACAACGGGGTGGGACGGATCGAACTCAACAGACCGAAACTGATCAACGCATTGAGCCAGGACATGGTCGGTGCCATCGATGACGCCCTGCAGTCCTGGAGCGACGACGACTCGATCACGGCCGTCCTGGTCACCGGTCGAGGAGAACGCGGCCTGTGCGCCGGGGGCGACATCAAGGCCGTCTACAACGACATCGTGGCCGGGACCGATGAGAACGCCCGATTCTGGAATCGGGAATACAAGATGAATCACGCGATCTCCGCATTCCCCAAGCCCTACGTCGTGATCATGAACGGCATCACGATGGGCGGCGGCGTCGGGATCTCGGGGCACGGCTCGCACCGCATCGTCACCGAGTCCACGAAGATCGGAATGCCGGAGACCGGGATCGGCCTGTTCCCCGACGTCGGAGGCACACACCTGCTGGCCCATGCCCCCGGCGAGCTCGGCACCCACCTGGCGCTGACCGGACTCCCGGTCGGCCCGGGCGCCGCCCTGGCCATGGGCTTGGCCGACCACTTCGTCCCCGACGCTGACGTCCCCGGACTCATCGCCGACCTCGAAGCAGGCGGCGACATCGAGACCGTGATCGACGAATACGCCGCCGAGGCCCCCGCCGATGAACTGGCAGAGGCCCAAGCCTGGATCAACGAATGCTACGGCGGCAACCGAGCCGAAGACATCGTCGCAGCGCTGGCTGCGCATGCGAATCCCGATGCCAATGCCGCGGGGAAGCTGATCGGGACCAAGGCACCCACCTCGGTGAAGGTGACCCTGGCCGCCGTCCGCAACGCCGGCACCATGACCTTGGCCGAGGTCCTCGAACAGGACTACCGCGCCGCCGTCGCACTGACCCGGCGTCCGGACCTCAAGGAGGGCATCCGCGCCCAGGTCATCGACAAGGACCGCAGCCCACAGTGGTCGCCGGCCACCCTCGACGGCGTCAGCGACGAGGCAGTCCGCGACATCCTCACCACCGACCACGAAGAGAAGGTGTTCTCATGAGCGACTTCGAAACCATCCTCACAGACGCCGATCAGGGCGTCGCCACCATCACGATCAATCGCCCGAAGGCCCTCAACGCGCTGAACCTGCAGGTGCTGACCGACATCACCGATGCCGCCACCGCATTCGACGCCGACGATGACATCAAGGCGATCATCATCACCGGAAGCGACAAGGCATTCGCCGCGGGCGCCGACATCAAGGAGATGTCCGACCTCGACTTCTCCACCGCTTTCAAGGCCGACTGGTTCGCCGGCTGGACCCGTCTCACCGATGTCCGCAAACCCGTCATCACCGCTGTCAACGGCTTCGCCCTCGGCGGCGGCTGCGAATTGGCGATGATGGGCGACATCCTCGTCGCCTCGACGAAGGCGAAGTTCGGTCAGCCCGAGATCAATCTCGGCGTCCTCCCCGGCATGGGCGGATCACAGCGCCTGACGCGCGCGATCGGCAAGGCCAAGTCCATGGACATGTGTCTGACCGGACGCATGATGGGCGCCGAAGAGGCCGAACGCTCCGGTCTCGTCGCGCGCATCGTCGAGCCGGAGGAGCTGCTGTCGACGGCCAACGAGATCGCCGCAACGATCGCATCCAAGTCCCGCATCGCCTCGGCGATGGTCAAGGAAGCGGTCAACACGGCCTTCGAAACGACCCTCGAACAGGGTCTGCGCTACGAACGCCGCCTCTTCCACTCCACGCTGGCCACCAACGACCAGTCCGAAGGCATGGCCGCATTCGTCGAGAAGCGAGACGCGAACTTCACGGATTCCTGATCCGCGTCCCGGGGCCGCGGGCACAGCGGTCCGGTGCACGAACGATGGCGCAGATGAGTCGAACTCGTCTGCGCCATCGTCGTCGCCACCCCATGACCGCTTTTAACAATCGTTCAGTTAGAGTGGAATCGTTCATCCACCCAAAGGAGGCACAATGAATTCATTCGCCACACTTCTCCCCCAGCTGCGACTGCCCGTGCTCGGCTCCCCCATGTTCATCGCATCGGGCCCCGAACTGGTCAAGGCCCAGTGCCAAGCAGGCGTAATCGGGTCCTTCCCCACTCTCAACGCGCGCCCGGCATCCATGCTCACCGATTGGCTCGACGAGATCCGTGAGTCCAACGATGCGTTCACCGCCGCGAACCCTGCCCGGCCAGCCGCACCGTTTGCGGTCAACCTCATCGTCCACCGCTCGAACAACCGCTTGGAGGCCGACCTCGCCGAGGTGGTCCGCCATCAGGTGCCCATCGTGATCACCTCGCTGGGTGCCCGAGAAGAGGTCAATGAGGCCGTGCACTCCTACGGCGGCATCGTCCTCCACGACGTCATCAACAACAAGTTCGCGCACAAGGCGGTGGAGAAGGGCGCCGACGGCGTCATCGCCGTCGCCGCCGGTGCCGGCGGACATGCCGGAGCGCTTTCGCCCTTCGCCCTGGTCCAGGAGATCCGGTCCTGGTTCGACGGTCCGCTGCTGCTCTCCGGTGCGATCGCCCACGGCCGTTCGATCCTCGCAGCGCTGGCCGCCGGCGCGGACTGCGCCTACGTGGGCTCGGCGTTCCTGTCGACGGCCGAAGCCAACGTCACCGATGACTACAGGCAGATGGTCGTCGACTCCGCTGCCGAAGACGTCGTGTACTCGAGCTATTTCACCGGAGTCAAGGGCAACTACCTGCGCGGGTCCATTGCCGCATCCGGCCTCGATCCCGACAACCTCCCCGACGCAGACCCGACGAAGATGGACTTCGGCACGGATCCGAAGTCGGATTCGAAGGCGTGGAAGGACATCTGGGGTTCAGGTCAGGGAATCGGCGTTCTCACGAGCAAGTCGACGACTGCAGAGCTCGTCGACGGTCTGGCAGAGGAGTTCGATGCCGCGAAGAAGGAACTCGACGCTCGCATGAACGATGTCGCCAGCGTCGTCTGAGAACTTCAGATCTCATCGAGGCGTCGGCTGAGAGGATTCGCCTGAGTCGAATCGAACTCAGATCGTGGAGATGATGCCCCGTTCGGTCAGGCGCGAAGAGAGTCCTGCACCGTCCGGGGCATAGATCCACGGCACTCCCTGGCCGCGTCCGTGGCGCTTCGAGCGGCCACCGGCCCACACTGCTTCACCGACGGTGAGCTGTCGAATGGCGACGGCGGCAACATTGCCCGGGTGGTTCTCCACGAACTCGCCGTAGACCTCTTCGTCCTTCTGCCCGTCGTCCCCGATGAGCAGCCATTTCATCCATGGGAACTCCCGCGACATGCGCTCGAGCGTATTGCGTTTGTGCTCCTTGCCGGAGCGGAAGACCCGAGTCGTCGTCGGCCCCCAGTCGGTCAGCAGCAACGGACCCATCGGGTAGAGGTTGCGGGAGAGGAAGCGTTTGATCGTCAGCGCCGAGTTCCATGCGCCCGTCGACAGGTAGACCATCGGAGTGTTGGGACGCATATAGGTGATCCGGTCGTAGAGGACCGCCATGCCCGCCACCGGCGACCTGGCGTGCTCGCTGAGGACGAAGGTGTTCCAGGCGGCAAGGAACGGCCGCGGCAGCGAGGTGACCATGACCGTGTCGTCGATGTCGGAGATGATGCCGAACGTCGAGTCCTCACCGATGATCCGTACGGCCGCGGAGTCGACGAGTGAGCCGTCCGTCCACAGTTCGATCTCGGTCTCGCCGGGCTGGAAGTCCCCGGGAATGACCGTGTCGATGATGCCGCCGCGATCGGCGGTGACCATGTGCTCTTCATCGTTGACCCGGACCCAAGCGGTGTCGTTGGGCAAGGGGACGCTGACGAAGGACTTCCACCCGCGGATGCTCGCCTGCAGATCGGCCGCCGGCTGACCGGTCGGGGTCAGCACCAGGCGCCCGAGGACACGCACCCATCCGGTTCCCCCATAGGTGTCATAGGCGATGACGGTGCGCTGGTAGGTGTGGTCCGTGGCGCAGTTCTGCAGCCATCCGTTGAATCGGTCCTCCATCCGTGCCGCGGTGTGCAGCATATCCGGAGTGAGGTTCAGCGGTCCGTCGTCGGGTTTCTTCTTCGCCACGGTTCGTCCTTCACACTCGGCGCACGTCGGGTCGGATCTGGTTGGATCCGGCTGGAATGGATCGGATCGGACAGGAAGTGGCTCAGATGAAGCCGACCTTGTCGTACACGTCTCGCAGAGTCACCTCGGCGATCTCATCGGCCTTGGCAGCGCCGGCGTCGAGGATGCGCTGGAGCTGCGCCCGGTCTTGGAGGAGCTCGTTCGTCCGCTCACGCACGGGGGCGAGCGCGCCGACTGCGATCTCTGCGAGGTCGAACTTGAGGTGGCCGTACATCTTCCCTTCGTACTCGGCGACGATGTCGTCGACCGATCGCCCTGTCAGGGAGGAGTAGATCGTCAGCAGGTTCGAGACTCCGGGCTTCGCCTCCGGGTCGAAGGCGATCTCCTTGCCGTCATCGGTGACGGCGGACTTGATCTTCTTCGTGAGCGACTTCGCATCGTCGAGGAGGTCGATGCGACCCAGTGGGCTCGGCAGCGACTTCGACATCTTCGCACCAGGGTTCTGCAGGTCGTAGATCTTCGCTGTGGTCTTCATGATCTGGGCGTCGGGGACGACGAAGGTCTCACCGAAACGGTAGTTGAAGCGCTCCGCCAGGTTCCGGGTCAGCTCGAGATGCTGGCGCTGGTCCTCCCCGACGGGCACCATCTGCGGATTGTAGAGGAGAATGTCGGCGGCCATCAGCGCAGGGTAGGTGAGCAGGCCCAGGGACACGTGCTCCTGCTTGGCCGACTTGTCCTTGAACTGCGTCATCCGGCCGGCCTCGCCCATCGAGGTGGTGCACTCCAGGACCCATGACAGCTTCGGGTGCGCAGGCACCTGCGACTGGACGAAGATCGTCGACTTCTCCGGGTCGAGGCCGGCTGCGATGAACTGCGCAGCGGTGCGCAGCGTCCGTTCGCGCAGATCCGTCGGATCCTGCTCCACGGTGATCGCGTGCATGTTCGCGATGAAGTAGAAGGCGTCGTGCGACTCCTGATGTGCCACGAACTGCTGCAGGGCTCCGATGTAGTTGCCCAGGTGCAGGGAGTCCGAAGTGGCCTGAATGCCCGAAACAGTGCGTGGCAGAGAAGAAGTCGTCATAGGACCATGATGCCACTTCATCGCCGTGTCTTCGCAGACCACCCCGGCATCGGCCGCGCTCCACATCCCCCGTTGACCCTGCAGCCGGGACAAGTCGGGGCTCTGCAGTCAGGACAGGTCGGTCCGTTCCGGTGGCCTCGACCATCATTTCGCCGCTATCTCGGGAGCCGGCCCTTGCTTCGTTGTGACCGTACTCACGACTGGCGAGGATTTCGCGCCCTGACTTCCGTCCTCGATAATTGTCCTGTGCGCAAATGGTTCTTTCTCTCCGGTGCCGTCATCGCCGAGGTGACCGGCACCTTGGCGCTAAAAGGGGCACTCGACTCCCCTGCCCTCTACATCGTTGTGGGGCTGGGCTACGTCACGGCCTTCGTCTTCTTGAGCCTCACCCTCAGGGTCGGCATGCCGCTGGGCATCGCCTACGGAATCTGGGGTGCCTCCGGTGTCGCGCTGACTGCTGTCCTCTCGCTCGTCCTCTTCGCGGAACCGCTGACCCCGGTCATGATCACTGGAATCGTGTTCATCATGGCCGGCGTCATCCTCGTCGAGGTCGGCAATCGCGACGAAGACGCGCACCCGACTGAGCAGGACGCAACCCCGACCGAGCACGGCACAGCCCCGACCGAGGATGGCACAAGCCCGACCGAGCGGGGAGGTGAGTCATGATCATCGGCTGGATTCTGCTTGCCGTCGCCATCGCCCTCGAGGTCGCGGCGACGATCTCGCTGCGGATGGCTTCCGTGGGCGGGAGCAAGTGGTGGTACGCGGGTGTCGCCGGCGGCTATTTCGTCTCATTCAGTCTGCTCAGCCTGACCCTGCGCACCGGCATCCCCTTGGGTGTGGCCTACGGGATATGGGCCGCGACCGGGGTGGCTCTGACCGCGCTGGCCGGTCGCGCGCTGTTCAAGGAGAAGCTGACGCGCAAGATGCTGCTCGGCATCGGTCTCATCCTCGTCGGCGTGCTGCTCATCGAGCTCGGCTCCTCGCACGCTTAGACGCTCATCCCAGTCGACTCCGAGCAACCCTTCGGGCGTCTTGCAACCGTCAGAGGGGTTGCCCAGCGCCCGGAGGGTTGTTGAAACGGCTTCTGAGTCAGACAGGGCCGGCCCGCGCCCCTACTTCGGGGCAGGCAGATCGTAGTCGATGACGAGCGGGGCGTGGTCGGACCAGCGCTCGGCCCAGCTGTCGGCTTTGTCGACCGTGGCCTTGGCCGCCGCCTCGGCGAGTGCCGGTGTCGCCATGTGATAGTCGATGCGCCATCCGGCGTTGTTGTCGAAGGCCTGGCCGCGCATGGACCACCAGGTGTAGGGCCCGTCGACGTCGCCGCTGAGTTCACGGTGGACGTCGACGAAGCCCACCTCACCGAAGAAGCCGTCGAAGTAGGCGCGCTCCTCGGGCAGGAATCCCGCCTTCTTGCGGTTGGCCTTCCAGTTCTTGAGGTCACGTTCGGTGTGGCAGACGTTGAGGTCACCGGTGATCAGCACATGATCGGCGTGCGAGGCCAGCTCGGGCAGACGCACGGTCATCCGGTCGAGGAAGCGGTACTTGTCCTCCTGCTTGGGGGTGTCGACCTCACCGGAGTGCACATAGGCCGACACGAGGGTCAGCAGCGATCCGTCGCCGAGGCGGTAGTCCGTCTCCAGCCACCGACCGGCCCGGTCGAAGTAGTCATCGGATCCGAGTCCTTCGCGGGTCTCGACCGGCTGTGTGCGGGCCATGACTGCGACTCCCGCACGTCCCTTCGCCTCGGCGTCGTGGCTGATCGTGGTGTACCCGGTGTCCTCGAGGACTTTGTGGGCGATGTCGTTGGCGGCCCTGACTTCCTGCAGCGTGATGAAGTCGGGTTTCGCAGTGTCCACCCAGGTGGGCATCCCCTTTCTCCATGCTGCGCGAACTCCGTTGACGTTGACTGATGCAATCCGAATCATGTGTTCTATCATGGCATGAGCGCACTACTCATCCGGGCATGGGCGTTATACAGTGATGGAAAGAAGCATATTTCAGGAGGCGTAATGGCTGTTGATGAGACTTTCGATTCTGAGCAGCTGAGCATCAGCCCGCTCGACGAAGTGGACGCCCGTGAGATGCGCGAGTTCCTGCTCGGTGCGCAGGAGAACTTCTGGGGAGATCGGGACCTGAGCGGCGATCACGACGCCTACTGGTTCCATCAGTTCGTAACCTCGGGGCTCGTCGCCCGGTACCGTGCGGAGATCGTCGGTTACCTGCTCGGCGTCATTCCCCACGACGGTCCCGCCTACATCCATCTGGTCGCCGCGCGCATGGACTTCCGCCACAACGGCATCGGCCGGCGCCTCTACCAGCACTTCATCGAGCACTCGCGGCAACTGGGCGTCTCATCGGTGCAGGCTACGACCTTGCCGGACTCGTCCGGTGCGATCTCCTTCCATTCCTCGCTCGGGTTCGCCGGTGAGCTCATCGAAGACTACGCAGGGGCAGGAAATCCTCGCGTGTTCTTCGAGCTCAAGCTCGCCGCGGAGTGAGTTTACGCGCAAACGGATGAGTCCACGCGCACACGGATAACCCCACGGGTACACAGAGACCGACGGCCTCTCGCACAGTTTGTGCGGGAGGCCGTCGGTCGCCCAGAGCCGGGATGCCCGGCTACAGGCTCTCGAGCGGGTCGTTCACGATTCCGCTGCCGCGCGTTCGGCCACGTCGACGACGTTCTTGAGCAGCAGGGCCCGGGTCATGGGTCCGACTCCGCCGGGGTTGGGCGAAACCTGGGCCGCCACCTCGGCGACTGCGGGATCGACATCGCCGACGATCTTGGACTTCCCGGTCTCCGGATCCTCTTCGCGTGAGACCCCGACGTCGAGGACGACCGCTCCGGGCTTGACCGCATCGGCGGTCACGATCCGGGCGGAGCCTGCGGCGGCGACGATGATGTCGGCCTGAGCGAGCAGCTCGGGCAGGTTCGTCGTTCCCGTGTGGGTCAGCGTCACCGTGGCGTTGTGCTCACGCCGGGTCAGCAGCGCGCCGATCGACCGGCCCACCGTGACTCCGCGCCCGACGACCACCACGTGCTTGCCGCCGAGTTCGACGCCGTTGCGCAGCATCAGTTCGATGACTCCGCGCGGGGTGCATGGAAGCGGCGTCGTGATCTCCCGGTTGACGTTGAGCATGAGACGGCCGAGGTTGGTCGGGTGCAGTCCGTCCGCGTCCTTGGACGGGTCGATGCGTTCGAGGACCGTGTCCGTGTCGATGTGGGACGGCAGCGGCAGCTGCACGATGTATCCGGTGCACTCGTCATCGGCATTGAGCTCGTCGATGACGGTCAGGAGCTCGTCCTGACTGACCGAGTCCGGGAGATCACGTCGGATGGAATGGATGCCCACCTCGGCGCAGTCACGGTGCTTGCCGGCCACATACCATTTCGACCCGGGATCCTCACCGACCAAGACGGTGCCCAGCCCGGGGACGATCCCGCGTTCGGCGAGGTTCGCGACGGCAGTCTTCAGCTCATCCTTGATCTGCTTCGCGCAGGCCTTGCCGTCAAGAATCTGCGCACTCATCAGTACTGCTCCAGATCTTCGTAGAGGGGGAAATCGTCACTGAGCTTCTTGACCCGAGCGCTGAGCGTCTCGACGTCGGCTCCGGGCTTGAGCGCTTCGGCGATGACGTCGGCGACCTCGGTGAACTCGGCGTCGCCGAAACCGCGGGTGGCCAAGGCCGGGGTGCCGATGCGCAGGCCCGAGGTCACCATGGGCGGTCGGGGGTCGAAGGGAACTGCGTTGCGGTTGACTGTGATGCCGACCTCGTGGAGCAGGTCCTCCGCCTGCTGTCCGTCCAGGGCGGAGTTGCGCAGGTCGACGAGGACCAGGTGGACGTCGGTGCCGCCGGTGAGCACTGTCGCTCCCGCGTTGGCGACGTCATCGGCGAGGAGGCGCTCGGCGAGGATCTGGGCTCCGCGCACGGTCCGCTCCTGACGGGCCTTGAACTCGGCGGAGGCCGCGAGCTTGAACGCCACGGCCTTGGCCGCGATGACGTGCATGAGAGGTCCGCCCTGCTGTCCCGGGAAGACTGCGGAGTTGAGTTTCTTCGCGTACTCCTCCTTGCCGAGGATGAAGCCCGAGCGTGGGCCGCCGATGGTCTTGTGCACGGTGGAGGAGACGACATCGGCGAAGGGCACGGGATTGGGGTGCAGACCCGCGGCGACGAGTCCGGCGAAGTGAGCCATGTCGACCCAGAGCTTCGCTCCGACCTCGTCGGCGATGTCGCGGAATGCCTGGAAGTCGAGTTGGCGCGGGTAGGCGGACCAGCCGGCGACGATGACCTCCGGTCGGTGCTCGAGGGCGCGCTCACGCACCTTGTCCATGTCGATGCGGTACGTGTCGGGATCGACTTCGTAGGAGGCCACGTCGTAGAGGCGTCCCGAGAAGTTGATCTTCATGCCGTGGGTGAGGTGACCGCCGTGGGCCAGCGAGAGACCGAGCATCTTATCGCCCTGGCGAGCCAGTGCGTGCATGACCGCGGCGTTGGCGGAGGCACCGGAATGCGACTGCACGTTCGCGTATTCGGCGCCGAAGAGGCTCTTGGCTCGGTCGAGGGCGAGGTTCTCGGCGACATCGACGTACTCGCAGCCACCGTAGTAGCGCTTGCCGGGGTAGCCCTCGGCGTATTTGTTCGTCAGCACGGATCCCTGAGCCTGCAGCACTGCCCGCGGCACGAAGTTCTCCGAGGCGATCATCTCGAGAGTCGAACGCTGACGGCCCAATTCCTGGTCGAGGACTTCTGCGATCTGTGGATCGATGTCTGCAAGCGGGGCCTGCATCGAATTGTCGGTCATGTATACACTCCTGTGGCATCCAAAGTGATGATTGGGACGGCGCGATCGGCTCCGCGAACACCCGCAATCAATGCTAACAGCGAACCAGATCACACCGTCGGGCCCACCGCCATCCGGATGGTGGGCCGGGTTCGGGGCTGGGCACAGGCGAGCATTAGACTCGAGCGCATGAGTCGAGAATGGATCCTGCGAGTCACCTGTCCGGATGCGACGGGCATCGTCCACGCCGTGACTGGGGCGCTGGCCTCGCTCGGGGCCAATATCACCGAGTCCCAGCAGTTCTCCTCCCCCGATTCGCTGCAGTTCTTCCTGCGGGTCCAATTCGTCACAGATGATGACTCGGCCGCCGAACCCCTGGAGACCGCCCTCGCCGAGGCTGCCCACCGTTTCGACATGACCGTCAGCCTCCAGCCCGTGGAGAAGAGGACGCGGACCCTCATCCTCGTATCCAAGGCCGCCCACTGCCTCAACACACTGCTGTTCCAGCAGAGCTCCGGTCAGCTGCCCATCGACATCGTCGGGGTCGCCGGCAATCATGACTCCCTGCGGTCACTGGCCGAATTCCACGGCCACGACTTCCACCACATTCCGATCACGCGGGACACCAAGGAGGCCGCCGAGGCGACGCTGAGCCGCCTCGTCGAGTCTCTCGATGTCGAGCTCATCGTCCTCGCCCGGTACATGCAGATCCTCTCCCCCGACCTGTGTGCCCGGCTGGAAGGTCGCGTCATCAACATCCACCACTCGTTCCTGCCCAGCTTCAAGGGTGCCAAGCCCTACCACCAGGCGCATGCCCGCGGCGTGAAGATCATCGGCGCCACCGCCCACTACGTCACCCCCGACCTCGATGAGGGCCCGATCATCGAGCAGGATGTGGCCCGCGTCGATCACAACCGCAATATCGCCGACTTCGTCCAGCGCGGTCAGGATGTCGAAGCCGCGGTGCTCGCCCGGGCCGTGGCCTGGCACGCCGAGGGGCGAGTCCTCATGGACGGTCACCGCACGGTGGTCTTCAATTAGAGGCGACTGAACTGGAGACAACCGGTTCGCCGGCCTCCGTGTCTCAGCGGCGGTCTGCGCCCCGTGCTGCCGCCTGCGAGGGGCTTGCACTGACTGCCGGGGACGACTCGAAACCCCCACGCCTGGGTCCGAATCGAGGGCGAATCCGAATCTTCGACTGCGGCTAACGTGAGCTGAAGTGATGTTATTCTGCATTATCGGAGCCGGGACGATATCAGACCAATAGCGTATTGAATTCTGCATTAGCTTTCTCAGAGGCAATTCACACCCGATGCGCAATATGTTGTAGAGTCTCCCAGGCTTACCTAAGGAGACGACTAGAAATGACGGAAACCACTTTCCGCACAATTGCAATCGTCCTGTACTTCGCAGGAATGCTGGCCATCGGCTGGTTCGCTTACCGCAGGACCAAGAACAGCCTCGACGAATACATGCTCGCCGGTCGCGGACTGCGCCCGAGCGTCGCGGCACTGAGCGCCGGGGCATCGGACATGTCGGGCTGGCTGCTCATGGGACTGCCCGGAGCCATCTACATGTCCGGACTCATCGAAGCCTGGATCGCGGTGGGACTGACGGTCGGAGCCTGGGTCAACTGGAAGTTCGTGGCACCCCGCCTGCGGGCATTCACGGAGAAGGCCGGCGACTCGATCACGATTCCCAGCTTCTTCGAACAGCGGCTCAAGGACAACACCCGTCTGCTGCGCATCGTCTGCGGTGTCATCATCCTGGTGTTCTTCACCTTCTACGTCTCATCGGGCATGGTCGCCGCCGGCAAGTTCTTCGAATCGAGCTTCGGACTGAATTATCTGGCCGGGATGCTCATCGTCGCGGCCATCACCATGGTCTACACCCTGTTCGGCGGATTCCTCGGCGCCACACTCACCGACGTCGCCCAGGGTCTGCTGATGTTCGCAGCACTCATCGCTGTGCCGATCGTCGCCGTCTTCAATGCCGGCGGCCCGGCAACCGTCATCTCGAACGTCAATGAGATCGATCCCAGCCTGCTCAACCTCTTCGGCAGCGGTTCCTTCTGGGCCGGAGGCACCTATCTGGCCGTGATCTCCGCCCTGGCCTGGGGTCTGGGCTACTTCGGTCAGCCCCACATCATCGTGCGGTTCATGGCGCTGCGGAAACCGGCAGATGCAAAGGTGGCTCGTCGGATCGGCGTGGGCTGGATGGGCATCTCCGCCCTCGGCGCGATCGCCACCGCGATCGTCGGCCTCTCCTACTTCTCCGATCACGCCGATATGGAACCCGCCGATGCCGAAACCGTGTTCCTGGATCTTTCTCAGATTCTGTTCCACCCGTTCATCGCCGGCCTGGTCCTGGCTGCGGTGCTGGCGGCGATCATGTCGACGATCTCGTCACAGCTGGTCGTCACGTCCTCTGCACTCATCGAGGACCTGTACAAGATCGTGGCGCTGCGGACCGGTTCGAAGCGCACACTGCAGGACAAGACCTATGTCCTGCTCGGGCGTCTCGGCATTCTCGTCATCGCGATCATCGCCGTTCTGCTGGCCATCTCACCCTCGAACAGCATCCTCGATCTCGTGGCGTTCGCGTGGGCAGGGTTCGGTGCTTCCTTCGGGCCGATCGTCCTGCTCACCCTGTTCTGGAAGAAGCTCAGCAACTGGGGTGCGCTCTGTGGTCTCATCTCCGGTGCGGCTGTCGCCTTCATCTGGGGGCAGATCAGCACACCCGTGACCGATCAGGTCTACGAGATCATTCCCGGTTTTGCGGTCAATCTCATCGTGGCCGTCGTGGTCAGCAAGTTCACGTACAAGCCCAACGCGGACACCGACCGCGAGTTCGACGAATCTGTCGAGCTCTCACGCGTGGGATAGAGGCTTCGCCTACGCCGGCGCCGACGGTCCAGCAGTTGTCGGCGCCGGCAAGATCGGGCCGGCGATGGTCGAGCCACGCTCTGCCATCCAGGCTGGGCAGCGCTTGCTTTATACACTTAGCGGCTATTCCACCCATTGCAGAGGGTGGAATAGCCGCTAAGTAGATTCATTGGCGCTCTCGGTGCGAACAGTTGCCAACTGTAGGAGTTGGGAAGAAACCCGCGGGTATGGGCAGAAGCCCGCGGTTGTCGGGAAGAAACCCGCGCTGTGGTTGGGCAGTCGGCGCTGCCCTCAGGCAGGAAACACCACCTGGCAGGACGCGCTCAAGTAAGCGGTCCGCAGACGCACTTCAGGCGGACACCCGTGGGTGCCCGCCTGAGATGCTGCTGCCGTACGACACCACTCCCGATCAGGAGTCGCGCCGCGCAGAGACTCTACTTGGTCTCTTCGGTGCTTTCGTCGGCTGAGTCCTCAGCGACCTCTTCGCTTGCAGCCTCGTCGGCTGCGATATTCTCGGTCGCAGCCTCGTCGGTCGCAGCCTCGTCGGTCGCAGCCTCGTCGGTTGCTTCCTCGGCAACCTGTGCTTCAGCCTCATCGGTCTGATTCTTGGCTGCAGCGGACTCGGTGGCCTGCTCGGCTTCCATCACAGTTGCCTGCTTCGGCGAGTAGGGCTCGAGGACCAGTTCGACGACGGCCATGGGCGCGTTGTCACCGGGACGGGGACCGATCTTGGTGATACGGGTGTATCCACCGGGACGCTCGGCCATCGTTTCGGCGATCGAGGTGAACAGCTCGTGCACGATCGACTTGTCGCCGATCTTGCTGAGCACGCGACGACGGGCGGCGAGGTCGCCCTTCTTCGCAGCGGTGATCATGCGCTCCGCCACCGGACGCAGGCGCTTGGCCTTGGTCACGGTCGTGGTGATCTTCTTGTGCTCGAACAGGGCCGCGGCCATGTTGTTGAGCATCATGCGCTCGTGTGTTGGGGATCCTCCTAGACGAGGACCCTTGGTTGGGGTTGGCATAGTGTCTTACTCCTTGGTCTTAATCAGTACTGTTCGTCTTCGACGTAGGACTGGTCCTCATCAACGAGACCGGGTTCGAACCCGGCGGGACTGTCCTTGAGGCTCAGACCCAGCTCGTTGAGCTTGGCCTTCACTTCGTCGATCGACTTCGAACCAAAGTTGCGGATATCCATGAGGTCGGCTTCGCTGCGAGCAACGAGTTCGCCGACCGTGTGGATGCCTTCGCGCTTGAGGCAGTTGTAGGAGCGCACGGTCAGGTCCAGATCTTCGATGGCCAGCGCCAGATCGGCAGCCAGGGCTGCGTCTACCGGCGAGGGTCCGATCTCGATGCCTTCGGCTTCGACGTTGAGTTCCCGGGCCAGGCCGAAGAGTTCGACCAGCGTCTTGCCCGCCGATGCGATCGCATCGCGAGGGGTCATCGACGGCTTGGTCTCAATGTCGAG